>JANPGV010000223.1:0-8967 GCA_031424145.1 Ilumatobacteraceae bacterium | reverse complement strand
AGTCGTGCCCGGCATTCATGCCACTGCTGCTCTGGTCGAGCGCCGGCTGGAGCAGGGTTTCCGGATGATCACCGTCACCAGCGACATGCTGGCGATGAAGGGCTCGTTGGTCGCAGACCTGGCCACCGCCCGCGGCGCCCGACCCGCAGACGCCAAGTCCGGCGCGATGTACTGACCCTCAGGCGGGACGAAGGGCCTCGGCCGGATCGAGACGGGCAGCGCGGGTCGCCGGGTACAGACCCGTCGGCCTCGGGCTCGCCGTGGTTCGGGCAACCCGGCGCAGACGTGGGGGCGACGTCCGCGCGAGACGGCTCCGAGCGGTGGTGCGAGGTTCGTTGTGACCCTGCCGGGCGACGACGCCGAGGTGGCCGTCACAAGCAGCCAGTGACGCAACGTTTGGAGCCGCAGGAACCGCATAGGGTCTCCAGGCGCCAAGCGCAGCTGAGGCGAGAGTCAATCGCGGTAGAACGTGGTCAGCGCGTTCGCCTCAGCGGTGACCTCCCGACGCCGCGCGGCAGTCAGCTTGGTCAACTCCTCGACTTCGACGCGATCGTTGCGCCACGCCCATGTCGCGGCGACGGCGCCATCGACCAACACCGTTCCCACGGATTGAGGGTTCTTCGTGTGAAAGATCGCCTTGCGGAACGCCTCCGGCAAGATGCCCGAGCGGCGACAGTGCGCGAGCAACGTGGCATCCCAGGTCGGCAGGAACCTGACGGGACTCGGCGTGTCGGGATCCGGTAGCACCGAGCCCGCCAGGTCGACTAGCGCGGCGCCTGTCTCGTCGCTGTACCGAACGAGATCCATGGATGCGGCAACGGGTTCCTGCCGAGCCCTTGGAACGCCTGCCCACGTGGCAGCGTCGGCCAGCGTCGCCGGGCCGAAAGCCTGCAGATAGCGGGTGAGCAACAATCTCAGACCATCCGCTTCCTCGACGACCTTCTCGGGTATCCACTGTTCGGCCAGGCCGAAACGATCCGCGCGGCGTCGCTCCCACGTTCCCGATGGAGGAGCTCTGACCATGTCGACCCACAGCCCGGCGCCCTCCCACAACGGCTTGGCAAAACCCGCTTGCTCCATCGCGGCAACCAGTTCGGCGGAGGTCTTCGGCCCATCGGCGAGCACGGTGCGCAGCACGCCGGCGATCGCCTCGTGGGCGATGTCGTTCATCTTCCGCGAGCGGGCTACGCGGATCCACCAGTCGCGCCGGCTCTGGCGAATGGCCGCGCAGATCGGCCAGAAGTCCTCCGCGGCCACCATGTGGATCGTGGAGCGCATCAGCGTCGCTTGAACCACCGACCGGTCTTCCAACGCCCGGGTCAGAGCGTCGCGCCGGAAGTCGCGCAACCGGCTCCACAGCCCGACGTAACCAGATGGCGCGTATTGCGTCTGCAGGCCGCCGGTGTGTTGGAGAGCAGCAGGGATGTCGAGATCGGCTCTGGTCAGCAGCAGTTGACGATCCAGTACGGACCGATTGATCTGACGGGCTGACAACGTCGGCGCCAACTCGTTCATCGGTGCAACAGTATTAGGCGCCGTTGACGACGCCTGGTGGACGGTCATACGTTTGGCCCAGCCGACAGATAGGAGCACGTCATGCCAGAGATGACGAAGTATGAGCCCGGCACGCCTTCTTGGGTCGACCTCGGCACCGCGGACCCGGTCGAGGCCAGCCGCTTCTATTCGGATCTGTTCGGCTGGTCGATCATGGAGGGCCCGCCAGAGGCCGGCGGCTACCGAATGTGCATGCTCGACGGCAAACCCGTCGCCGGCCTCGGTCCGCAGATGAGCCCCGACATGCCGCCGTTCTGGACGACGTACATCAGCGTCTCGTCCGCAGATGAGACCGCGGCTGCGACCAGCGAGGACGGTGGCAGCATCATCGTCGAACCGATGGACGTGCTCGATGTCGGCCGCATGGCTGTCGCTGCCGATCCGGCTGCGGCGATGTTCGCGATCTGGCAACCGCGGGCGCATGTGGGCGCCGGCATCGTCAACGAGCCGAACACGTTCTGCTGGACCGAACTGACCACCCGCGAGCCGCAGAAGTCGGTGGAATTCTACGGAGCCGTGTTCGGATGGACTGCGACCTTGGTACCGATGGAAGGCTCGGCCGACTACACCGAGTTCCGCATCGGCGACCATGCGGTCGCCGGGATGATGCAGATGCAGGGGGACTCGTGGCCGGCAGAGATGCCGAACCATTGGATGATCTATTTCGCCGTCGAGGACTGCCAAGCGGCCGTCGCCAAGGTCGAAGCGCTGGGCGGCCAGTTGATGGTCCAGCCCACCGAGGTCCCGCCCGGCACCTTTGCGGTGGTGAAGGATCCGCAGGGCGCGGTGTTCAGCGTCATCGCTCTGCGCCCCACCTAAGACTGACTGTCGCAAGCATCGCAGACGCCGGCGAGGGTCTGATGAAGACTGTGCTCAACACGGTGACGTCTTCTGCCGATGAAAGATGCAGTGAACTGGGCAGGATCTATCGGGAGGTGATATCAGTGACACGTCAGGGCATGAATCTCGGTGACCGGGATCTCGGCGTGCTGGCGCGTGCACTCGATATCGACATAGAGACCTTGCGCGAAGAGCTCAGCCGTCGACCACGGTATCTCGACGACGTGCTTCGTCGACCAGAGGTCGTCGAGACCGTGCTGCACGCGACGGGGGTCGAGCAGTTCACGGTGTCGCCATTGCTCTTCTTCGCCGTGCTCATCCATCGCGCGGCTGACGAACTGTGGTCGAGCGATTGGGTCGAGGAATGGGCGGGGCCCGGGTACCGGCTGCCGGTGTTCGATGTCGAGCCACTGGTCGAATTCGCCGACGCTCCAGCGAGGCTGCAGTTCACCGCCCAACTGCTGACGAGCTTCGCCGTTCCTGAGGCAGCGCCTGTCCCGGCGGACCGTCTCGACCTCGACGAGCTCGTCGACTGGCTTGGCGCCGTCGAGCCGGTCGATCACATCGTTCTGCTGCGACAGCTCGGCGATCTGGCGTTGTTCCGGGCGGGGGTGTTTCCCGACAGCATCGGAGCCAAGGCCCTTTCATCGGCGCAGGCCGAGCACCTCGGGCGATCGGTGCGCATGACCGACGACGAGTTGAACCACCTCGTCGACCACGGTTCAGCAACTCCCGGCCTCGACGCACTGGAGACGCTCAGCTCGGCGTGGTATCGCGCCGCGGCCGAAAGCTCACCAGGCGCTCCGGTGGTGCTACGCGACATCGCCTGTCGCATCCGTTCAGCGCGTCGCTTCCTGAACTACGCCGCAGATCACTATCTGCATCGGAACCAGCCGAGCTGGGCACCAGGCTTCTAGTCGCCAGGGTTCTGGTCGCCAGGGTTTTGCCCACCAGGGTTTTGCCCGCCAGGGTTTTGGTGTTTGCCGATCGAGCTAGGTGGCCTGGCCCTCGTGGAACAGCAGTTGGTCCAGGCCTCTGATGAGACCGGTTGTCTCCATGACCTTGCGGACTGCCAACAGCGTGCCGACCGCGTATGGCTCGGCACCCGAGCCGGCGTCGTGGCGGATCGTCAAACGTTCGTCGGGCAATCCGAAGATCGTCTCGAAGGCGATGACGATTCCGGGAAGCCGTACGGAGTGCACCTGCGCTCCCCCGATCGTTGCACCGCGCGCCTCACGTGGTCCGTGGGTCTGGTCGATTGCCACAGCGAGCTCGGACTGCGCCACCTCGCCCATCGTCTCAGCGAGCTCGCGCACCGTGCCGCTCGGCGCATCCACCTTCGAGGCGCTCGCGTAGTCGATGATCTCCCACGACGGCAGGTATCGGGCGGCGAGCAGCGAGAAGTGCTTCGCCAATGCGGCTGTGATCGAGAAGTTCCCAGCCGCGACCACACCGAGGCCGCGCGTCGACGCTTCGTGCGCGATCTCTGCATAGTCGGCCGCGGTCAATCCGGAGGAACCGACGACAACCCTGATCCCGTGCGAGAGAGCTTCGAAGGTTCGCGATTTGACCGATGTCGGATCCGTGTAGTCGACGAGCACATCCGGCTTTGTTCCATCGGTCAGCACCTCGTCGAGCGTTGCGCGTATCGTCACGCCGTTGGCGGCCAAGCCGAGGACTTCCCCGAGATCTTGTCCAGCGGTCTGACGGGCGATGGCGCCGACCACGTCGAACTCGTCCGAGGCGAGGAGGTGGCGAGCGACAACGCTGCCGGTCCACCCAGTCGTACCTGCGATGCAAACCCTGATCGTCATGCGCGCTACTTGATCGCCAGGGCGTTCGGCGGGGTGGCCACGCCGTGCGGGACGTTGAGCGGCGCCGAGACGAACAAGCAGGCGTAGCGTCCATCTTCGGCGCAATCTGCCGCAAGTTTCGACAGGTCGAACAGCTCACCGAGAGGAATGCCCAACATCGGTAGCAGCAAGGAGTGGGCGAACACTTCGTGCATGCGCTCAGGCCGGTTGGCCTTCACGTCGGCGACATGTTCGGCATTCAGACCGGTTCCCTGTGGCCACACCTCCACACCGGGGTTGTCGGCGCCGATCGCGGCGATGTGCAGGTCCCAGAGGAACTCCGCGGTGCGCTCACCGGATGGAAGACCGGGCGCTTTGAGGAGGGCTCGATCAGCGACCTGGTTACGCATCGTGTCGTCGGTGGAGGTTTCGTACCACTCCGTCCAGCCGGTGCGCATCAGCAGAACATCGCCCTGTTCGAGCGGCGACCCTTGTGCCTCGAGCGTGCCCATGATGTCGTCCGGCTCGATCACGTCCGACTCGCCATACTGCAGTGGCCGTCCCTGCGCAGCACGCCAGCGGCCGACATCGCACAACACGGCGCGGCCGGCGATGCCGCGTCTGGCCCAGTGATCGACGCCGTGATCCTCGTCTTCGATTCCGTCGTAGAAGCCGTTCGGAACGTTCTTGATGTGACGGAAGCCGTCCCACTGTGAGGAGGACTGAGTGTTCCATTGGTGCAGCACATCATCGTGCCCTGTCGCCCGGTCAATCACCTCGTGCCGGTGCTTCAGCCGGCCGAACATCGGCGGGTCGGGCAGATCGGCCGACCAGTTCAGTGCGAAGACCGCGCCGCGCGTGACGAGCCGAGCCGCCGAGACCAGCTTTTCGGGTGTCAACAGGTTGAGGCACCCGAAGAAGTCCGGCGCGCCCGGATTCAACAATCCCCAACTGGACGGCAGGTCGTTGACCCTCGGCAGATCGCGATACGACGGCAGCGTTGTCATGAATCGCATCGTAGGTGTCGACGGTGCCACGATGACGGCCGTGATGAACGTGGTCGCAGGCGATGACAAGCACACACGCTGTTGGTGGGGAGCATCCAGTCCCGACTACGTCGCATACCACGACAACGAGTGGGGCTTCGGTGTCGATGACGATCATCGCCTGTTCGAGAAGCTCTGTCTCGAGGGGTTCCAGTCCGGGCTGTCCTGGTTGACGATCTTGCGCAAACGGGAGAACTTTCGTGCTGCGTTTGCCGGTTTCGATCCGATCATCGTCGCCGAGTTCGACGAGAACGATGTCGACCGTTTGCTCGGCGATGCGGGAATCGTCCGGCACCAGGGAAAGATCAGGTCGACGATCAACAACGCGTCACGTGCACTCGAAATGATCGATGAGTTCGGCTCGATTGCCGACTACATGTGGCCGCACGCGACATTCGGTGAACCGCCGACTGAGGTTCACGCGACGACATCGACTTCAACGGCGATATCGAAAGATCTCAAGCGGCGCGGTTGGGCGTTCGTGGGGCCGACAACGGTCTATGCCTTCATGCAGGCGATGGGCCTCGTCAACGACCACCTCGATGGCTGCTGGGTGCGTCAGCGATCGGAGCAGTCCCGGCGCAAGATCTACGAACAGCATGAAAAGGGGAAGCGATGAGTGACTTCGATCGATTCGAAGCGATGAGCTTCGATTGCTACGGCACCTTGATCGATTGGGAGACGGGGATTGCCAACGCCTTGCGGCCGTGGGCGGACCGCAACGGTCTGCCGGTCGACGACGAGGCGCTGATCGCTGCCTACGGTCGACACGAGACACGTGTGGAAGACGACAGTCCGGATGCTCCCTATCCGGTGATCCTCGGCGAGACGATGCGCAAGGTCGGTGCCGAGCTCGGGGCAACCGTCACCGACGCCGATGCAACGGCCTTCGGTCAATCGGTGAAGGACTGGCCCGCCTTCCCGGACACCGCCGCTGCGTTGCAGCGCCTTGCGTCTCGTTTCAAACTCATCATCCTCAGCAACATCGACCGTGCTTCGTTCGCATCCAGCAACCCGCGACTCGGCGTCACATTCGACGCGATCATCACGGCAGAAGACGTCGGCTCGTACAAACCGAGGCCGGCCCACTTCGACCGCTTGTTCGAAGAGATCGCCCGGCTAGGCGTGGCCCGCGATCGCCTGGTTCACGTCGCCGAGAGCCTGTTCCACGATCATCAACCCGCGGCCGCGCTGGGACTTCCGTCGGTATGGATCCACCGCCGTCATGCCAAGGGTGGGTCGGGCGCCACGGCGACGCCGTCGGGCGAGGTCTCGCCCACGTGGCGCTTCACATCGATGGCGGAGTTCGCTGACGTGGCGGTTCCGGAGTAGAGGTCTGCGAGCTCGGCGGCGAGGATCGCAAGACGCTCGCGCACACCGGCTGGACCGAGCACCTCGACCATTCGCCCGAACCCGGCAAGTTCGGCTGCCACCGAATGTTCGTTGGGACTGCGGATCTCCACCTCGACCCTGCCGTCTTCGATCGCCATCCCGATGCGTAGACGTGTTCCCAGTGCATACCGGACCCACGGCATGGCCCGCTGCTCGACGAGCGCGCGCACGAGGATCGGCATGCGCACCTGCTCGACCTCGGTGGTGATCAGCTGCCAAGCGTCGGCCAGCTCGAAGTCCTGCGGCCGCACGACCGGGTCGTCGGTGATCTCGACGGATTGGACGCGGTCGACGCGGAACGTTCGCCGGCCGGCCTCGGTGTCGCCGACGAGGTACCACGAACCACCCTTCGTCGCTAGTCCCAGCGGATGCACGGTTCGGGTGCTCGGCAGTCCTTCGCGCGCGATGTAGCCAAGAATGATCTGACGGCCGGATACCACCGCGGTCTGAACCGCGTCGAGGTGGACAGGCACGGGCCGCTCGGCTCGCGAGCCGCTCCACCCGTCAGCGTCGTGGACGACCGCAGCAGACGCGGCTTCGGCGCGCTCGCGGAACGGTTCCGGCAAGGCACGCACCAACTTGCGCAAGGCGGCGCGCAGCTCCGGGGTTGTCGCACGCGGGCCGGCGACGAGGAACAGAGCCTGCGCCTCGGCAGATGTCAGCCCGGTGAGGTCTGTGCGGCCGTCTCCGGCCAGGCGCCATCCGCCGTTGCGCCCCTGCAGCGAATAGACCGGGAGCCCGGCGACGCCAAGGGAATCCAGGTCACGCCTGGCAGTCCGTTCCGAAACCTCCAGTTCGACTGCAACCTCGGCGGCTGTCACCTGCCCGCGGGTCTGCAGCATCAGCAGGATCGCTACGAGGCGGTCGGCACGCACATTGCGATATTGTCACACAAACAGGTCAGAAGGTGGCCGGTTTGGTGGCGCATGATCTACTCATGACTACCGAGACCATGAACTCACCAAGCCCGACGGGTACCACCACGAACGACCCGCGACCACTGTTCCGCAAGGCCGTTCAGATCGCCGAACCGGTGATCGCCGGTGTGATGCCCGACCAGTTGGATCAGCCCTCACCGTGTGTCGAGTACAACGTCAAGGAGCTCCTCGATCACCTCGTGTTCGTGCTGCACCGCGTTGCCAACCTGGGTCGCGGCGACGAGGCATTCGCACCCAACTCGATGGCCGACGCTGTGATCGATCACAAGGATTGGGCAGCTGATTGGCGCGCCGCTGCCGCCGAGGTCGAAGCGGCTTGGTCCGACGATGCGACGCTCTCGAAGACGATCGTGCTTCCATGGGCGACGATGACAGGGGCGGAAGTGCTGGGGATGTACACCAGCGAGATCACGACCCACACGTGGGACGCCGCCAAGGCGACCGGCCAACAACCGGCATGGGATGACGAGGTCTGCCAGTTGGGCCTCGACTCGATGCGTCGTGACCTGCCGATGGCCGACCGCAGCCCGATGTGGGAGGCGTTCCGCGCGAACGTGCCGGCCAACTTCCATTTCGACCCTCCGTTCGCGAACGCGGTGGCGGTCCCTGCCGACGCACCACTGATCCAACAACTCGTTGCCTGGACCGGCCGCCAGCCGTAAGAACGACTACTGCTGGGTCACCGATGTGGAGGTGCCCCAGGTGTCGGACAGCACGTAGCCACTGGGCCATGGGTCATCGGCGTCGACGAAGTAGTGATGCAGGCCGGTGATCCAGGCTCTGCCCCGGATGGTCGCCTCGATCGCAGGAAACGTCCCCACCGTCGTCTCGCCGACGATCGTGCCGTGAAACTCGGATCCGATGATCGACGAATGAGTCAAGCCACCACCGACCGATAACACACCCCGTGCATGGAGCACAGCCATGCGTGCGGTTGTGCCGGTGCCGGTGGGTGACCGATCGGAGCGACCTGGCGACACGATGCACGTGTTGCGAGCACTCGCCCGAGTCGCGCCATGGGTCAACGGGCCGGCGAACTGCACGATCGAGACGTTCTTGATGTCGGGGAGCTCAGGATGAGTCACAGGATGCTGCTCGCGCACCGCGGCACGGATCTGTTCGCCGAGCACTGCGAGATCACGGGCCTCGTCAGGGACGATCGCGAATCCCAGCGAAGCGGCGTCGACGATCGCGTAGATCATCCCGCCATACGCGATGTCGACGCTGATGGGCGAGGCGATGCCCGGCACTTCGACAACTGCATCGAGCGCGAACACGAAGGCCGGCACGTTCTTCAACGTCACCGAGACGCACTTGCCGTCTGTGCACTCGGCGACGATGTCGACTGGCCCGGCCGGCATGTCGAGCCGGAACCTCGTCTCCGGTTCCGTCATCGGGATCACT
>JANPGV010000222.1:0-7166 GCA_031424145.1 Ilumatobacteraceae bacterium | reverse complement strand
CAGGTGACGGTCGCTGATGTACCGGTCGGACAGGTTGGCAGCTGCGACGATGGCCTGATCGGTGATTGTGACCCTGTGGTGTGCTTCGTACTTCTCGCGCACACCCTTCAAGATCTCGATCGTCATGGCCAGTGTCGGCTCTTCGACGCGCACCGGCTGGAACCGGCGCTCGAGGGCGGCGTCCTTCTCGAGGTGCTTGCGGTACTCGTCGAGCGTCGTTGCCCCGATGGTCTGCAGCTCGCCACGAGCCAACATCGGCTTGAGGATCGAGGCCGCGTCGATGGCGCCCTCTGCTGCGCCTGCGCCGACCAGCGTGTGGATCTCGTCGATGAACAGCACGATGTCGCCACGGGTCTTGATCTCTTTGAGCACCTTCTTGAGGCGCTCCTCGAAATCACCGCGGTACCGGCTGCCGGCGACGAGGGCGCCGAGGTCGAGCGTGTAGAGCTGCTTGTTGCGCAACGTGTCGGGTATGTCGTTGCTGACGATCTTCTGGGCAAGGCCCTCGACGATCGCGGTCTTGCCGACACCGGGCTCGCCGATGAGCACCGGGTTGTTCTTGGTCCGCCGGCTGAGGATCTGCATGACTCGCTCGAGCTCGCGGCTGCGACCGATGACGGGGTTGAGCTTCTTCTCACGCGCCAGCTGTGTGAGGTTGCGACCGAACTGGTCGAGGATCTGGCTGTTGCCCTTGTCGCCCGGCGTGTCTTCTTTGCCCTGCTGTCCGGCGGCCGCGGCTTGCGGCTCGCCCTTGCCCTGCGCGCCACCCTGGTATCCGCTGAGCAGTTGGATGACTTGCTGGCGCACTCGCGAAAGATCCGCGCCGAGCTTGACGAGAACCTGTGCTGCGACACCCTCACCCTCGCGGATGAGGCCGAGCAGGATGTGCTCCGTGCCGATGTAGTTGTGGCCGAGCTGCAGTGCTTCGCGCAACGACAGCTCGAGGACCTTCTTCGCTCGCGGCGTGAACGGGATGTGACCCGAAGGAGACGTGCCGCCCTGGCCGATGATCTCTTCGACCTGATTGCGGACCGCCTCGAGCGAGATGCCGAGACTCTCGAGAGCCTTGGCCGCGACCCCTTCACCTTCGTGGATGAGACCGAGGAGAATGTGTTCGGTGCCGATGTAGCTGTGGCTCAGCAGCCGAGCTTCCTCCTGGGCGAGCACTACGACCCGCCGTGCCCTATCGGTGAAGCGTTCAAACATGGTCAAAGTGTATCGGCGTGACGTGCGCGCAACGTGATGAATGAACGTCTCAGTGAGTCGCAAGACCTACCGAGTCACCCCGCCGTTCCACCGGTCTCCTTTCGACGTCCCTTTTTGGGTCGCGGCACGGATGACTAGCCTGGCGAAGTGGCGCCCTCGCCCTTCTTCTCGCTCGACGGTATGACAGAGGCCGTCCAACGCATCGAACAGGCGTTGGTCGAGTCAGTGCACACCCCCGACCCGTACCTCAACGAGATCGCGTCGCACCTGATCATCGCTGGTGGGAAGCGTCTGCGACCGGTTCTCACCGTCGTCGCAGCCCAGGTTGGCGGCGCCGCGGATGCCGACCTGACGGAACGTTCGATCCAGGGCGGGATCGCTTGTGAACTGGTGCAAACCGGTTCGCTGTACCACGACGACGTCATGGACGAAGCGTCCACCAGGCGCGGTGTGGAGACGGTCAACGCGAAGTGGGGGAACCTGCAGGCGATCCTGGCCGGCGACTTCCTGCTGTCTCGCGCGTCCGGGATCGCTGCGTCGCTCGGCACCGAGGTGGCCGGTTTGCTCGCCAGGACGATCGGACGGTTGTGCGAAGGCCAGATCGAAGAGCTGCGCCACACCTACAACTGCGCGCGGCCGGAGTCGAGCTACATGGCGTCGATCAGTGGGAAGACAGCGTCGTTGTATGCGACGGCAGCCCGCATCGGCGGGCTTGTCGCCGGCTTCGATCGAACGCTTACCGACGCACTCACCGAATACGGCGAGGCCTATGGCAACGTCTTCCAGATCGTCGACGATCTGCTCGACATCACCTCGACCGACGATCAGCTCGGCAAGCCGGCAGGGCATGACATGGTGGAAGGCGTCTACACGCTGCCGGTCATGCGCACCTTGCAGGCCGGTGGTGTCCCGGCGATGGAGTTGCTGGCACTGCTCGGCAAGCCGCTCGACACGGCCGAGCGAGAGAAGGCGCTCGGCATCGTCAGGGAAAACGGTGGCGTGGAGTCTGCGTTCTCGACAGCGCAGGACTGGGCGCAACGTGCCGTCGCGGCGTGCGACGCCCTCCCGGCGTCTGCGGCAACGGACGCCTTGCGCGCCGCCCCGTCCAACCTCATTGCCTCCGTCGGCTGATCCCCCGAACGAGTGTTTCGCGCCACCCCGGGGTGGCCGCAAACACTCCGATGCGCCGTTTCGGGACGGAAACACTCGGTCACGCGTTGGGGGCGAGCTTGACGAGTTTTGCGGCGGCCTTGTAAGCCATCTCCGCCGGGCCCAACTCATCGGGACGCAGGAGGTTGGCCATGATGCGCAGCACCCACTCCATCAACGTCCGGCTGTGCATGCCGGCCCGCGTCAGCTCGCGCATGAGCGCCGGGCGGCCGATCACTCTCGCGAACAATCGGGCGACCTTGAAGTACTCGCCGTACTCCTCCTCGAGCAGCGATGGGTAGCGCTGCAACGCAGTCGGGTCCCCGCCGTCCAGCGCCTCGTGCAGAACAGCAGCCGCCATGCGCGCGGTCTCGTAGGCATAGTCGATTCCTTCGCCGTTGAAAGGGTTCACGCTTCCCGCGGCATCGCCGATGACGAGATATGACGGCCCCGCCTTCGGTCCGACGGAGCCACCCATCGGGACACGTCCGCTCGTTGCCTTGCACTCCGGCGTGTCCGGGTTGATCTCCCAACGATCGGCAACCTGATGGGCGTAGGAGTCCAGGAGATGGGTCGTGTTGACGCTCTTGAACTCGCGGAACGTCGACAACAGCCCGACTCCGATGTTGACGGTGCCGTCGCCGACGGGAAAGATCCAGCCGTAGCCGGGCATCGGGTTGCCGTTGCGATCTTTCACGTCGAGCGCCGATTCGATCCACGGCTCGGCGTGGCGAGGCGTCTCCCAATAGGTGCGAATGGCAGTGCCATACGGCCACTCGCGTGTGCGGAAGGTGCCGAGTGATCGACCGAACCGGCTGTTGGCGCCGTCCGCGACGACGACGTAACGGGCGCGGATCTCGACCGGGTCACCGATAGTCGGCTGCACGACTGCGCCACGAACGAAACCGCGATCGACGATGGGCTGCAATGCCTCGTGTCCTTCGAGGAGCGTGGCGCCCGCGGCCACGGCGTTTCGGGCGACCATCGTGTCGAGCTCGCGTCGGCGCACGACGTATCCGTATCGCGGGTAGATCGGATGCGATGGCCACTGCAACTCGAGCTGACGGCCCATGCCGGTCGCGCGCAGGCCGTTGTAGCGGTGGAACTGTTTCAGCTCGTCTCCGAGCCCCATCTCGTCGAGCTGGTGCACGGCGCGAGGCGTGAGACCGTCTCCGCATGTCTTCTCGCGAGGGAAGGACTTTCGTTCGACGATCGTGACCTCGTGACCGTAACGAGCGAGCCAGTATGCAGCCGAGGCTCCGGCGGGACCGCCGCCGATCACGAGTACGTCAGTCGATGACGTCACTCAGCTGCCGGCGGACGAGCCAGGCGCAGGTTGCGTCCCGACCTTGATCGCACCGGGCACCTTGGTGTCGATGTTTTCCAACGTGGCGGATCCGTCTTCCAGCGCCGTCCACGCGGGCGAGTCCACGGAGCACCAGCTGTCGAACTCCTTCTGGTTGGCGCCAACAGGGTCGGCACCGCCGAGCGTGAATCGCTCGTGACACACGACGGCCAGTATCTGGGCGTCGGTCAGCTGGCCGGCCTGGCCCGGCATGTTGCCCTTTGCCTTGGTGATGTGAGGACCACCTGGGCGTTTCGGGTCGCCATAGATCTGGACTGCGGCCGCTGCGTACGCGTCGCTGCCGCCGTACACCCAGCGCAGCTGGTCCTCGATGTGCGGAAAGGTCTTGAGGACCTCTTGTTGCGAGAACTGGTACCCCACCCCACCTTCGCCCTTGGAGCCATGACAGCTGGAGCAACCCGAGTAGACGACAGCACCGTCGCCGAGCGGGCCCGGGATCTTCTCGGTCGTCGGGGTGAGGGCGCGCACATACATGAACGCCCACAACGGCAACGTGCTCAGTGTTGCGAACGCCCAGAACGGGACCTTGGTACGTGCCTTCGCCGCAGCGACGACGGGGATGTCGGGCTTTGGTGGTGGCGGCCCGACGGGTGCCGGCGGTGGAGCAGCCGGGGCGGGTACAGCAGGGGTGGTGGCCGCCGGGGTGGCAGCGGATGTGGCCGGCGCCGGGGCAGTGCCTTCGGCTGCAGGAGCTTCGCCTTCTGCCTGCGCTCTTGCTGCCTTGCTGCGCTTCAGCAGGTGCTCGGGAATCTCGGTCACGGGTGCCCACGATAGACGCCGAGGTGCCGAGATGAGGAAATCCTCGCGACGAATCGCGAACGCGCCGTGCACGAGTTCACAACCAGTCGATTGTGGCTATCGGGCGTGGTAGACCGGAACCCGAACCTGCCCGTCGACTCGCCGAAATGGCGGTCATCGTCGGGGGGATGGCTACAGTTTGTGCAGCAGTTCACATTCGGAGCGAACACGGAAGGCAGCCGCTGTGCTGATCGCGATCGACATCCTCAAATGGCCAGGCGTAAACGTCGCCTTCCTCTTTGCGCTGCTCCTGTCGACCGGTATGGCCCTCGCGATAATCCCGTACGCGAAGCGTCGCCCGAAAGGCACTCCGGTGTCGTGGGGCGAGGCGATGCTCGCCGCCGTCTACGTGTTCGGGACGATGTTCATCGCCTTTGGTGTGGTCCCGCACCAGTGGATCGACCACTCGGACCGCAACCTCGGCTGGTCGAAGAGCAAGATCATCTACGGTCCTTTCGATCTCCTCAAGCCCAAGGCGCTCGGGGGTCACTTCCCCTTCACGGCGTCGTACGAAGCTGTCCGCGACATCGTCGTGGTGGTGCTGCACGTGTACTACTTCGGCCTCATCCTGTTTCTCTGGAGCGTGTGGCAAGGTCGCGGCGACGCCAAGCCGAGCACCGAGATCGCAACCAGCACCTATGGTCGACCCTTGGTCAGGAAGGGATAGCGCCAATGGCACGAACTGACGCCAACCCGCCGATGATGCCCTACACCGACGAGTACCAACTCGTCGAGGTTGACGCCGACTACCTCTCCAAGGCCGTCAAGCCGAAGCAGTTCATCCACATCGATCAGACCGAATGCATCATGTGCGAAGGCTGCGTCGACATCTGCCCGTGGAAGTGCATCCACATGGTCACCCCCGACGCCATCGTCGAGGCCACAGGGACGGAGTTGCCGGGCGAGGACCCCAGCGACAAGGTCTTGTTCATCATCGACGACGACATCTGCACGCGCTGCGCGTTGTGTGTCGACCGGTGCCCGACCGGCGTGATCATTTTGGGCAGGGCGGGCGCCCCCGACAAGAGTGGCGATCCGCACGTCCGCACCAACAGCCACGGCTATGCCTACGGCATGAGGTTCTAGGGGTCTCGACCAATGGCAAACATCCTCGAAGAACGACCGAAGCTGACCGTCAAGGACCGGCTGTCCAAGATGTGGACCGGCATGCAGGGCAGCCAGGCGTGGAACTCGATCTTCCGGCCCGGCTCAATCTTCCGCAAGGGCTACACCGACTCGCCGCGCAACCGCAGCTACGTGGTCATGAACTCGGTGCTGTACCACCTTCACCCCGTCAAGGTGAAGCGTCACGCGGTGAAGGTCAGCTACACGCTGTGCCTCGGCGGCCTGAGCTTCTTCCTGTTCATCCTGCTCACCGTCACGGGCATCTTCTTGATGTTCTTCTACCGACCCACGGATGTGGCTGCCTGGAACGACATCTCCAACCTGCAGACGTCGGTGGCGTTCGGACTACTTGTGCGAAACATGCACCGATGGGGTGCGCACCTCATGGTGCTCAGCGTGTTCCTGCACATGGCGCGCGTCTTCTATCACGGGGCATACAAGGCTCCGCGCGAGTTCAACTGGGTCATCGGTGTCGTGTTGCTGATGCTCACGTTGCTGCTCAGCTTCACCGGGTACCTGCTTCCGTGGGACCAGTTGGCTCTGTGGGCCGTCACGGTCGGAACCAACATGATGGGCTACACCCCGGTGCTCGGTACGCAGGTGCGCTTCGTGTTGCTCGGAGGCAAGGAGATCGGTTCAGAGACGTTGCTGCGTTGGTATGTGTTGCACGTGCTGATGTTGCCGTTCGTGATCGTCATCTTCATGGCCATCCACTTCTGGCGAGTCCGTAAAGACGGCGGAATTAGCGGTCCATTATGAGTTTCGACACTCTCTCGCTCGCTTCGCTCGCTCCGTTCGGTCGAGCTTTTGGAGTCGGCCTCCGGCCGACGCGCAATTGCTGCCTCCCGACCGGCCAAGCCGGATCGGTCGGCGGGAAGGGATGACTTCTCATGACTGAGATCCCCGAGCATCTTCTCAAGCGGGCTCAGGAGGCGCGCGAGAAGGCGGCGGCTGAAGCGACGCCCGCGTCCGCACCTGCAGATGCCGGTGCCGGTGCCGCGAGCGGTGGCGAGTCCGAGCCCGCATCGGATCCGCGGATCCCGGCGCATCTGCTGGAGCGCAGCAGGGCGGCAAAGTCCAAGACCGAAGGCTCCGACGCCGCCGACTCCGGCGGCGGGGGTGCAGTCGCGGTTCAAGAGCGTGTCGCCAGCGTCGTCGCCGGCGGCCCCAGCGCAGGCGGCGTGCCGCTCGGTGCGGGCCCGGGCGGGCACACTCAACGTCTCCTCACGGTGGTCAAGAGCGGTTCGATTCAAGACGTCAAGGCATCGCCCATCGACAAGGTCCACACCTGGCCTCACCTGCTCGCTGCCGAGTTCGTCGCTGCGCTGGCCTGCACAGCGTTCACGTTCTTCTTCTCGATCTGGGTAAACGCCCCGCTGTTGCAGCAGGCCAACCCAAACCGCACACCGAACCCGTCGAAGGCACCGTGGTACTTCCTCGGTCTGCAAGAACTGCTCACCATGTTCCACCCGATGATCGCGGGTGTCACGCTTCCAGGCGTCGGTCTGATCCTGCTGATCTT
>JANPGV010000221.1:0-58451 GCA_031424145.1 Ilumatobacteraceae bacterium | reverse complement strand
CACGTCACGTTGATCGCCAACTACATCCCGTTCGAGGATCCCGCAGGCGGTCCGAACTTCTACGAGTTCGGCTCCGACGTGCTGTACAAGATCCTCGTCGACCACAACGGCGATGGTCTGCCCGACGTCACCTTCGAATTCAAGTTCGAGACGGTCCTGGTGAACGAGGAGACGTTCCTCTACAACACCGGTCCCATCGACGACATCGCCAGTCCGAACTGGAATCGCAAGCAGTTCTATTCGGTCACCAAGGTGACCGGTCGCGGCCGTCGCGCCCGCCGGCGCAAGCTTGGCGAAGGACTTGCCTGCCCTCCGTGCAACGTCGGGCCGCGATCCACATCCAACTACTCCGCGCTTGCTGCCCAGGCGACACACAGCATCGACCAGGACCGGATCAAGGTGTTCGCCGGTCAGCGCCTCGATGGCTTCTACGTAGATCTCGGATCGATCTTCGACCTAGGTGCGCTGCGACCGTTCCAGTCGGCGCACCTGATCAACATGCCGGGAACGGCTGAAGGCGTTGATTCTCTTCGCGCGGCCAACGTTCACTCGATCGCGATCGAAGTTCCGATCAGCGACCTCACGGTCGACGCATCTACCCCAACTGATCCGATGTCGCCGGCAGCAGTGATCGGCGTGTGGACATCGGCATCCCGTCGCAAAGGGCGCGTGCGCGACGGCCAGCACGAACCGCACGAATCCGGGCCGTTCGTCCAGGTGTCCCGCCTCGGCAATCCGCTGATCAACGAGGTGATCATCCCGATGGGCGACAAGGATCGATGGAACCGGCTCAGCCCGGCCGAAGACGCCGAGTTCGCTCACTACGTCGCCCATCCCGAGCTTGCCGGATTGCTGCCCGTGCTCTATCCCGGCGTGTTCCCAAACCTCGATGCCCTCAACCAAAGCGGCTTCGAGCGGGCCGATCTACTGGCGATCCTGATGACCGGGATTCCGGCAGGCATCATCCCGGGTTTCCAGAACTTCACCGGTACGACGACCGCTGATGAGTTGCGGCTCAACGTCGCCATCACACCGACCCCTGCGGCACAGCGCAACATCTTCGGCATCCTCGGTGGTGACCTCGCCGGCTTCCCCAACGGCCGCCGCGTGCAGGACGACATCGTTGCCATCGAATTGCGCGCCGTAGCCGGTGCCACTGTGCCGCTCGTCAACCCGGGGTTCACCCCAGATGGCGCCGCGCTGGTGCTGCGTGACGGATCATCGGGCGCCGATGCATCGGGTGCGACGCCTCCGACATCGGTCAGCTACCTCGAGACGTTCCCGTTCCTCGACAACCCGAAGAGTGGCTACGAGGTGCAACCGCTGTCGGTCGGCGCGCCGTGAGCGATCACACCCACACGCACGACCATCATCACGAGCATCGGCCGCCGAAGGGGGGCACGGTCGTGTTCGACATCGGTGGCGATGTCGGCGCACTGGTCGTGTATCTCGACGAGGAGTTGGTAGGCACCGAGGTTCCGATCGTTTGGAACCGCGATCCGTCGAAGGACGTACATACAGGCGTGTGGCGAAGGAGTCTCGGCAAAGACAGCGTGGTCGTTGCCGTATACCCCGAACTCATCGAGGGTCGGTACAACGTGCCGGCCCTCGGTGGCCACCAACCACGCGATGTCGAAATCATCGGCGGCCGCGTGGTCGAGATCGACCTGCGCTCCCGTCGCCCTCCTACGCCTGACCCCCGGACGTTGTCGCTGCCGACACGCTGAGAGCGTTGGCAGCGACAAAGTTCGTGAGTCGGGGTCGAATCGCCGACGAAGCATCAAGCTCGGCCAGTACATTCGACAGCTACATGCTCGTGCGCTGGTTGATCATCGCTGTGGCCTTCGTGGTCGTTTCGTGGATGGTGATGATCATTCTCGCCCGGCGGCTTCCACCGGGCCTTGCAAAGGACCTGGCGACGGTTCTGCCGGCGTGTGTCACGACGGCGCGCCGGCTCCGCAAAGACCCACGCGTGCCGAGGCGGGTCAAGTACGTCGTGGCCTTCGCAGGCCTGTGGGTTCTGTCACCGATCGATCTGATCCCGGAGTTCCTTCCCGTCATTGGTCCACTCGACGACATCGTGGTGGTGGCGCTGGCATTGCGGTATGCCGCGAAGCGCATCCCACCAGAGGCACTTGTCGAGGCTTGGCCCGCTGAGCGCCGAATCCTGGATCGCCTCGCCCCCGCCACAGCTTTGGTTGCCACACCTGGTGCCGAGATAAGAGATGGGCGTCAGTGATGGATGGCAGCCTGTTCAGATGGATCAATCGGCTGGCCAACCGCACCGGTTGGGCGCATGGGATCTTCACCGCGTATGCCAAGTACGGGATCGTCCTGTTTGCGGTGCTGCTGCTCGCGGCCTACCTCGAAGCTCGCCAGCATGGTGATCTGTTGGCCGTCGCAGGCAGTGTGTGGGCCGCCTGTGCGGCTCTCGTCGCGTTGGGCATCGGTCAGCTCGTCGGCGGCGCCATCGACCGGGCTCGGCCGTACGACGCGATGTCGGGAGTTCACGTGCTCGTTGCTCGCACCACCGACTTCGCGTTTCCCAGCGACCATGCAACGGTCGCTGGCGCGGTCGCGGCAGGCCTCTTCCTCACCAACAGGAGATGGGGCGTTGTCGCCGTTGTGCTCGCGGTCGCGATGGCCTTCACGCGCGTGTACGTCGGTGCTCATTACCCGGCAGACGTCGTTGGTGGCCTGGCGCTCGGTGCCGCGGTCGCTGGCGCTGGTCGGTTCGTCGTGGTGCCCGTGCTGACGCGTCTCGCCAGGCGGCTCAGTCTCACATCCTTGCGGCCGCTCGTGGCTGTCAGTCGCGGTTGACAGGTTGAAGGTGTCAGCCTAGGCTGACACCGTGGTGCAGTTGCTCTCCGGTCTCGATGGAGCCGTTGCGAGCCGCGACCCGGCCGTCGGGCTTGCCGCAGTCGCCAGTCTTCGACAGCTCGTCGAAGAGCTCGAGGAGCTGCATGTCGACAACGCACGCTCCCTCGGGTGGTCATGGCAGGCGATCGCTGCCTCCCTTGGAATCACAAGACAATCGGTGCACAAGAAGCATCACGTGCGTCGCCGCCTGAGGAGGTAAGGGTGTTCGATCGTTTCGACCCGAACGCACAACTCGTCGTCGATACCGCGCTGGAGGAGTCCCGAAGCCTCGGTCACAGCCATCTTGGCACCGAGCACCTGCTGGTCGCTCTTGCTCGGCACCGAGAACTTCTCCCGGCGGTCGGGACGGAGCTCCTCCCCGACGCGGAAGTCCTCGAGCGACACCTGGTCGCCGACATCGGACCCGTGGCGCCACGTGATGCCGAGTTGCTGGGCACCCTCGGCGTCGATCTCGGTGACGTTCGCTCCGCTGTCCGCCAAACGTTCGGCGACGACGTGCTCCATCGCCTCGGCCGTCGGAGGATTCACGAACCGTGGCGTCGGCGCCGGCGATCAAAACGACGGTGCAAGTCGATTCTCTTGGGTGCGATGGGCGTCTGCCCACGACTCAAGCAATCATTCGAACGAGCTCGGCGTAATGCGGACCGTCGGGGCAGTCAACTGATCGACCCGACTGCTTTGATGCTCGGCATGCTCGACGTCGACGACGCGATGTCGAACAGGATGCTGCGCGAGTTGGGTCGAGAGCCCGACGAACTGCGTAGAGCTCTCGACCCAAGAGGTGACCGCTAGGCGGCGTTGGCGATCCAGCCGTTGATGTCGACGACCACGTCGGTCGGGACGTTGCTGTAGAGGCAGATCGTTCCTGTGGGCGATACCGGGGCGAGGACTGCGTTGGCGACCGTCGTGCCGGCGGAGAAGTTCAGGCTCGACACCTCTACCATCGCCCCGCACGAGAACACGGTGATGAATCCGTCAGCGTCGGGATTCGTCGCCGTCACGTTCAGCGAGACCGCATTCACGCCGGTCGCCGGGACAAAACCGACGAGATCGGTGACCTTCACCTCGAGAACGTTGCCGCCGCCGATCTTTGCCTTCGTTACGAAGCGAAGCGCATCCGGGCTCTGGCCGGCTCGAGTGTCGAGTACCCGGGCGGGTCCGATGGCGCTGAAGCCGGAACCCGTTTTCAGCCAGCCGTTGATGTCGACCACGAGATCGGTGGCCGCCGATGAGAAGAAGCAAACGGTGCCAGTGGCGGAGACCGGGGCGAAGACCGCGTTGGCGACCGTCTGACCGCCGACAAAGTTGACGCTTGAAACGAGGGCCCGTTCGCCACACGAGTTCACGGTGATGAATCCTGCTGCCGCGGGATTGGCGACGACCACGTTCAATGACACGGAGCCGACGCCGTCGGCCGGGACAAATCCGGGGAGATCGGTGAGGCGCACCTCGATCGTGCCGCCGGCAGGGATCTGCGTCTTGACGATCGATCGCAACGCGTCGGGGCTCTGACCTGAACGCGTGTCGAACACCCGCTTCGGGCCGACCGCGGTGAACACCCTCCCCGTCGCGAACCAGCCATTGACGTCGACCACGATGTCGGTGGGAGTGTTCGCGTAGAAGCACACCATTCCGTTCGCCGACACGGGAGCAACGACCGCGTTGGCGACAGTTCGCAATGCCGGGAAGTTGACACTCGAGACCAGTTCACGAGTTCCGCATGCGTACACCGTGATGAAGCCAGCGGCTGTAGCGCCTGTTGACGTGACGTTCAGCGATACGGCCCCGACTCCGTCCACCGGGACGAATCCAGCGAGGTCGGTCAACTGCACCTGCAACTCGTACGCTCCGCCCACCTGCTGCTTGGCGACGGACCGTATCGCGTTGGGGCTCTGCCCGGCTCGGGTGTCGAACACGCGCTTCGGGCCGACCGATATGAATTCCGTTGGTGACGGTACGGGTGTTGCTGTTGCGGTGACGGTGAGTGCTTGCGTGCCGATGCCAAGGTTTCCGGCAGGGTCGGTGATGGTGATGCCTACTGTGTACGTGCCAGGTAGCAGCGCGGTCGGTGTGACCGACCAAGTTCCGTCGGCGCCGGCGGTCGTGGTCAAGGTTTGACCGCCGACGGTCACAGTGACCGTGGAGCCGGGGGTTGCGCCCGTGCCTGTGATCGGCGGTGTGGAGTCGTTCGTTACGACGATTGAGCCGCCTGTTGGCACGACGACTGGTGCAACCGTGTCGATCGTGATGCTTTGGGATGCCGCACCGGGAGTTCCACCGATAGCACTGGCCGTCGCATTCACGACGTAGATGCCGTCAGCGAGATGCGCCGCGACCACGGACCATGTTCCAAAAAATGCTGACGCCGTCAGCGTCTGTGTGCCGACCGTGACGGTGATCTCCCTGCCATCGTTGGCATCGGTGGTTCCCGCGATCATCGGTGTTGCATCGTTCGTCGACCTCGATGCGCCGCCGATGATCGAGATGACCGTGGGAGCGGCCGACACCACAGATGCGATGGTCAGGTTTTGAGTGGCCGAGCCGGTGTTGCCATTGATGTCGACGACGGCTGCGTTGACCGCAACCGTGCCGTTGGCGAGAGTCGCTGCAGTGACGTTCCATGACCCGCCGGGTTGTACGACCGCGACAAGCGTCTGACCGGCGATCGTGACGGTGACCACCGAGCCGGCGAGAGCAGTGGTGGAGCCTCCGATGGTCGGTGTGGAGTCACTCGTCGACATGGCGAGCCCGCCGGAAATGGTGACGACCGGGATGACCGCATTGATCGTGAGCGATTGACTGGCGCTGCCGGTGTTGCCGGCGGCATCGACGACATATGCGTTGACCGGGTAGCTGCCGTTGGCGACGATCGCCGCAGTCACGCTCCAGGCCCCGTTCACCGCGGTCGTCGAAGTCAAGGTCTGACCGGCGAACGTGACACTGACGGACGATCCGGCAGCAGCGCCGACAGAAGTGCCGGAGATCGTGGGCGTGGCGTCGGCACTGGAATTCGATGCACCACCAGTGATGGTCACAACGGGTGCCGTCAGGTCGATGGTCAACGTCTGGCTCGCGCTGCCGACGTTGCCGGCCGGATCGGAGACCGTTGCTGTCACTGTCACGTCGCCAGCAGGCACGGACGTCGCCGCTGTGGTGTTCCAGGTGCCATTGCTCTGCACGAGTGCAAGGGTCGGCGCCTGGCCCCCGATCGTGACCGAGACGTTGACTCCGGCTCCCGGGGCGACGTCAGTGGTCCCGGAGATGGTCGGGGTGGGATCGTTGCTCACGTCGGTCATGCCTGGATTGATCGTGACGGCCGGCAGGATCGTGTCGACCGTGAGGGTTTGCGAATCGGTGGCGACGTTCGATGCGCTATCCGTCGCCGTCATGGAGATGTGGTGGATCCCGTTGGTCAGTGCTGGGAGAGCGACTGGGTACGCGACCGACCAGTTGTTGCCAGATTGGACGAGGCCGGGAAGGTTCTGACCGTCGATGGCCACGACCACCGATGTGGCGCCGGTCGCGGTTCCCGCGATCGAAGGTCGTGAATTGTTCGTCAGCACAGTGGCGCCACCTGTGATGGTCGCGACCGGGCCGACCGTGTTGATGACCAACGACTGAGTGTCCGTCCCCGTGTTCCCGGCCGGGTCGGTGACCGTCGCTGTCACTGTCCACGTGCCGGAGCTGAACCCGTTCGGGGTGCTGTTCCACGAGTAGTCCGACTGCACGACGGCGGTCGCTGTGATCGTGGTGGAGGGTGAGCTTCTGACGATGTTGAGGTACACGAGTTGTCCTGGAGCGATGTCAGTCGTACCCGAGATCGTCGGGCTCGGGTCGTTGGTCGGCAGC
Organism: Ilumatobacteraceae bacterium; assembly: GCA_031424145.1. Taxonomy (GTDB): domain Bacteria; phylum Actinomycetota; class Acidimicrobiia; order Acidimicrobiales; family Ilumatobacteraceae; genus JAENVT01. The sequence continues at coordinate 51,722 of JANPGV010000221.1, read as the reverse complement.
GGAGTGCCGCCGGCGATCGTGACGACCGGCGGCACGGTGTCGACGGTCAGGCTCTGCGAGGCGGTACCGGTGTTCGCGGCCCCGTCGACGACCGACGCCGTGATGGGGTACGTGGCGTTGCCGAGCAGACCCGCCGGTGTCGCCGACCAAGTCCCATTGCTGAGTGGCGTGGCTGTCAACACTTCGCCATGGATCGTGACACTCACCGTCGAGGGTGAGCGCATGTTGGTGGTGCCCGTGATTGTCGGACTGGTGTGGGTCGTCACCGCGGTTGCGCCGCCGTCGATGGTCACCGTGGGCGGGGCTGAGTAGAACTCGTTGCTGTTGAGCGCGATCGCACCCGTTTGGGCGAGGGCGCGGCCGTTGACGACCGATCCGGCACCGATGCCGATCGCATCCAGCGCCATGATCGTCCCTACGAAGTTCGAAGTTGCGCCGACGGTTGTTGCACCGTTGACCTGCCAGAACACGTTCGATGCCTTCGCTCCGTTGACGAGGACCATGTGGCTGCTGGCGGCGGCGCTGAGCGCCGCACCGATCTGGAAGATGAAGACTGCATTCGCGTTGTTCTGGGCATCGATGGTGAACGTTCCGGTGTTGGCGACAGCGACGGTGCTCTTGTAGACGCCTGGAGTGACGGTGACTCCGATGAGATCAGGGGCGAGGGCGGCACCACCAGAGCGCCCCTTGGCATCTGAGTAAGCCAGGGCAAGGTCAGCTAGGGCGGGGTTGGCCGCGGTTCCGGAGTACAGCGCTCCTGTGTAAAGCCCCGGTGGGAACCCCGTGATCGCTCCGCCAGCGCCGAGGTCGCCGTTCAATTTCGTCACCGGGCCCGAGGCCGTGTTGCCAACGGCGGCGATGGTCAGCACCGCGAACGTCGACGCGAGGCCCAGGTCAACGGTTGCAACCACCGGCGGAGTCGCGGACACGGGCGTGTTTTCCACAACAACTCCGCCGGCGGTTACAGCGCCGGTCATCGCGATGAGGCCGATCAATGCAGTCCAACGCTTCGAACGAGCGAGTTCGCCGTTCGGCGTGACTTCCTGGGGGGGTTTGACGCTTGCCTCGGCCCGGTCGATAGCGCTCATTGAATGGTCCCGTCCTGTGGTTGATCAGCCACGCAATGTGGTAAGAATGCTTTCGGCCAACCAGAGTCAGGCACACAGGGCCGTTGGACCGTCCTGGGCAGGGGAGGAAGTCCTCCGGTCCATAGGGTCGAAAGACTCTGCACGCCGATTCGGTGACGCCGATCAGGTGATGAAGGGTCACGCCCATCACGTCCCGGCGATCTCCGTTCCAGGACGGAGGAAGACGTATGCCATGGTGGCGCTGATGGCGGTGACGACGACCGTGAACACGTACGCGGCGCGCACATCGAGCAGGGCCGAGATCAGCGCGCCGGCACCGGCACCGAATGGCTGACCACCCCATGAGATCATCCGGCCGAACACGTTGACGCTCGAGCGCAGATCATCGGGGGCGGCCAACTGACGGTACGTGATGCCGGTGGTGATGGTCGTCGTGACCGACCACGAGAACAACAGAAGGAGCAATCCGGAGAGCCTCCAATTCGTACTGACCACCAGACCCACAGCGATCGCGGACGACGAACCGATGGAGATGGGTGTGATCCAGCGAACGCGTCGGGTGGAGAAGACGCGCGCGAACAGCAGGCCGGAAACCAGTGCGCCGGCTCCGTACGCGCTGTACAGGATCCCGACACGAAAGTTCCCCTCCGGCAGCGAGAGTTGTTCCACTGCGTACGGAACGAGCAGACCGACAACAGCCCCGAAGCCGACAGAGTTGCCGAAGCCGGTGAAGAGCAACGTCGCCACACTGCGGTTGCCGCGCACGAACTGCAAGGCGCGTTTGATCTGAGCGCGCACTTGCAATCTTCCGCTCGGAGGTTCACCGACGCGGAAGGTCGAGCGGATCGAGCCCTGGATCGCTGCCGCAACGAAGAAGCTGGCCGAGTCGAACCACACCGCGTTCGTCGCGCCGATCGTTGCCGCGAGGACGCCACCAATCGCCGGACCGACGATCTCGGCGCCGGAGATCATGGAGCCGAGGAAACCGTTGGCCGCCGCCAGCCGATCCGTGCCCACCAGCGCTGGCACCGCGCCGAAGACCGCAGCGTCAGAGAACACGAAGGCCGTTGCCGACAAGAGGCCGACGATGTACACCTGGGCGACGGTGAGACCTCCCATGAGTGCTGCAATCGGGATCGTGGCTCCCAGCAGACCCTCGATGATGTGGCCGCCGAGGATGAGCCGGCGACGGTTCCTTCTGTCGGCCACGGGACCGGCGATCGCGCCGAACAGGATGTAGGGAATCACACGCAGCGCGAACAGGCCGCCCGTCGCAGCCGACGAGCCAGTTTCCTCGTACACGACAAGTGGCAGCACCACATTGCTGATCGCCGTACCCGTGACCGAGATGCCATCGGCAATTGCCCAGCGCACGAACCGCTTGTCGTCGCGCAGCGCGCTGGCCATCGGCCGACGGTAGCCGTCGCGAAGTCCGAGGACGACCGTCGCGCTGTCCGAGCGTACGGTAGGGATGGCTCACGTGCACAGCGATGCACGATGAACGTTGAAGGGAACTGATTGTGAAAGCAACCGTGGTGCGCTACCAGGCCAAGCCGGATCGAGCCGACGAGAATCAGCAGCTGATCGAGGCGGTTTTCGCTGACCTCGAACGACGTATCGCCGAGGGTTTTACCTACAAGGTCTTTCGCCTCGAAGACGGCGTCAGCTTCGTGCACGTCGCGATCGAACACGACGACGTCGACAAGCGTGATTCGCTGCAGGACGTTCCGGCGTTTCAGGCATTCGTGGCCAACATCGCAGATCGCTGCGACGTTCCACCGCTGGCGATGGGTGCAACCGTGGTCGGCGGTTGGCGCTGATCACTCGCCGTCTGTGGGTTGCGTGCCGACTGGAGCCTCCCACGTCACAACCGTTCCACCCGATGGCCCCGCAACGATCGAGAATCTCCCACCTACCTCCTCTGCCCTCGAGTGCATGTTGTCCAGACCGCTCGAACGTTGCCCGGGCGTGCTCCGATAGCCGACACCATCGTCCTCGACGGAGAGGATGAGCCGTCCGCGGCGAACACTGACGGCGACTTGCACGGACGATGCGTTGGCGTGCCGGGCCACGTTGGACAGTGCTTCGCGCAGACTGAGCAACAAGTGAGCACGGGTCGGCTCGACAACAGCGCTGTCGATCGGTCCGTCGATGTCACAGGACGGCTTGAAGCCAAGGGCTGGTGCAGCCTCGTCGCAGATCGCGAGGACGTCACTGCGAAGGTTGGTCCGCCCCGACCATCGTTCGTGGATCTCGAAGATCGTCGATCGCACGTGACGGATCGAGACGTTGAGATCATCGACTGACCGCATGATCCTTTCCACCGCCTTGGGCTCCGTCACCATTTCTGCAGCGGCCTGCAGGGAGAGGCTCGTCGCGAACAGGCGTTGAATGACATCGTCGTGCAGGTCTCTCGCGATTCGTTCGCGTTCGTCGAGCAGCCCGGCGGCGATCGCCTGCTCGTGCAGTCGAGCGTTCTCGATCGCTAGTCCGGCGGCCGCTGCCAGTCCGACAGCGAGCTCTTGATCGACGTCGGTGAACACCTGTCCGTCGGCTTTGTCCGTCAGGTAGAGGTTGCCGTAGACGACACCGCGCAGTCGGATGGGCACACCGAGGAATGACGTCATCGGCGGATGCCCCGGCGGGAACCCGAAACTGTCCGGATGGGCGTGCAGGTCGGGAAGACGCAACGGCTTCGGGTCGAGGATCAACAGGCCGAGGATGCCGTGACCCTCCGGTCGCGGACCGATTCGCATCGTCTCGTCTTGGGTGAGGCCAACCGTGATGAACTCGGCCAGACGAGATCGGGAGTTGTCGAGCACCCCGAGCGCTGCATACTTCGCGTCGACCAGATCCGCGGCAGTCTCGGTGATGCGTCGCAACGCGTCGGCCAGGCTCAATTCGGATCCGATGGCCATCACGGCGTCGAGCAGTCGGAGCAACTGCTTCGCACCGGCGAACTTGAAGCGGTTGGGCACACGCTGAGGCTATGTCAATGCGCAGCTAGGTTGTAACCGTGATACGCGTGTTTCTGCTCGACGACCATGAAGTGGTGCGCAGGGGAGTTCGCGAACTTCTCGAGAGCGCGGACGATCTCGAAGTGGTCGGCGAGGCCGGCACAGCGGCTGAGGCCTTGCAACGAGTTCCGGCCACCTCGCCGGACGTTGCCATCCTCGATGTGCGACTGCCGGACGGCACAGGGATCGAGGTCTGCCGCGATCTGCGCTCGGCGATCCCCTCACTGAAGTGCCTGATGTTGACTTCGTTCGACGACGACGAGGCCCTGTTCGACGCGATCATGGCTGGCGCCGCGGGCTACGTGTTGAAGGCGGTTCGTGGCTCGGACCTCATCGAGAGCGTCCGCCGCGTCGCCGCCGGGCAATCCCTCCTCGACCCGGTCGTGACGGCGCGTGTCCTCGAACGGTTGCGCAACCCTCCGAAGGATGCACTCACTGCGTCGCTCACGCCGCAGGAATCGGCGATCCTCGGCCACCTCGCCGACGGCCAGACGAACCGTCAGATCGCCGAGCACATGTTCCTGGCCGAAAAGACGGTCAAGAACTACGTTTCCAACCTGTTGGCAAAGCTCGGCATGAGCCATCGAACACAGGCTGCTGTGTATGCGGCTCGACTTGCCGAACGGCGTGCCCACGACGGTGGAAGCTCTTCCTGATCACAGGGCACAAAGTCCCACCACGACGGGCCTTGATCCTCTGACATCCAGACCGCGGAATCCGTACCGTGATGGTCAGAAAGATGATCAAACGGAGGAACAAGTCATGAGCACAGCAACACTCGAACAATCCCGTCAAACCAGCCAGGAGCCGAGATTCACCGCACCAAGCGCGGTGGCTCCCGTCGTCGCGTTGAAGCGACGCACGATCGACAGCATCCTGATCGGCTTCGGAGTGGTCGCGATGGCCGCATTTGCGGTCGCCGGAGCACTCCTGTCGTGGGGTCACAGCTTCTCTAGTGACTATGTCACCAAGGAACTGTCGTCGCAGAACATCAGCTTCCCGAGCGCCGACGCGCTCACCACGGGCGGCCGCTCGGACCTGGTCCAGTTCGCCGACCAGAAGCTTGACACCGGCACCGAGGCCCAGGCCTACGCCAGCTTCATCAACGGCCATCTCCAGAAGATCGCCGGCGGAGCGACATACGCAGACCTCGGCGCCACGGAGAGCGCCGCAAAGGCCGATGTCAAGACCGCAGTCGACGCCGGCAAGCCGCAGGCAACCATCGACGAGCTGCAGACAAAGGCTGATGGGATCACGGGTCAGCGCAACACGCTGTTCAAGGGTGAGACCCTGAGGGGCCTGCTGCTCTCGGCCTACGCATGTCGACAGTCGGCACCATTGCCGGGTACGCCGCATTCGGCGCCTTCATCGCTGCTGCCATCATGGCGGTTCTGATCGGGCTTGGTGTGATCCACCACCGCAGGACCCCCAAGACCGCCTGAACTCCGCAGTGCGGAACGAAGTGCCCGGCCACACAGGCCGGGCACGCTCGCGTTTTGCACCAGTTCCCGTATGACAGTTCGCCGGACCGCGCTTGCGTTTCGGTCGGTGTATCACGTAGTATACTCAGTATGATACTCAGAATAACGTCGCCACGGGCCCTCCGATGAGCATTCGTCACGCCCTGTTGGCCCTACTCAGCGAGGGTCCGAAGTATGGTCTGCAACTCGGTCAAGAGTTCGAGGCCGGCACAGGCGAGGTGTGGCCCCTGAACACCGGTCAGGTCTACACGACGTTGCAGCGCCTGGAGCGAGACGGCTTCGTCGAGTCGGACGACACCGTGGACGAGGGCCCGCAGAAGGACTTTCGCATCACCGATGCCGGCCTCGACGAGTTGCATGCCTGGTTGAGGACGCCGCCCGACACGTCGACGCCTCCTCGCGACGAGTTGGTCATCAAGGTGCTCGTCGCGCTGCGCATTCAGGGTGTCGATGCGGGTGAACTGGTTCAAGCCCACCGCCGGCATGTCATCGAAGCCATGCACCAGTACACCCGCCTGAAAGAGGACGCCGCGGATCACGAGATCGGTCTGCTGTTGGTTGCCGACGCCGAGATCTACAGGCTCGACGCCGTCATTAGATGGCTCGACGCAGCAGACGCGCGCATCAAGCGCCTACCTCCTCGCAGCGAAGCATCGACGAGCCCAATTCGCCTACGTGCCCGGCGCAAGGTTGGAGCGCGGCGATGAACGCAACATTGAAGGCTCCGACGCTGAGCACTCCGTCACTGGAGATGCGGCAGGTGTCGAAGTCGTACGGAGAAGGCGCGACGATGGTGGAGGCCTTGATCGGCGTGGACCTGATCGTGCGTGCGGGAGAGTTGGTCGCGATCATGGGCCCGAGTGGTTCCGGCAAGAGCACCCTGCTGACAATCGCAGGAACGCTCGAAGAGGTCACCAGCGGTGAGGTCAGTGTTCTCGGCAAGGACACCTCCTCCATGTCGCGAAACGACCGGGCCGCGCTTCGGCGCCGCTCCATCGGTTACGTGTTCCAGGACTTCAACCTCCTGGCCGGCCTGACTGCCGCGGAGAACGTGTCGTTGCCCTTGGAGCTCGACGGGACCCGCAGCAAGGCCGCCCGCATGAGCGCGCTGGCCGCACTCGATGAGCTCGGCATGGCCGAGCGAGCGGATCGGTTTCCGGATGAGTTGTCCGGTGGCGAGCGCCAGCGCGTCGCAATTGCCCGCGCGGTCGTCGGTGACAGGCAGCTGTTGCTCGCCGACGAGCCCACGGGCGCACTCGACTCGGTCAACGGAGAGGGTGTCATGCGTCTCGTACGCGGTGCGTGCAAGCGAGGCGTGGCGGGGGTCATCGTCACTCACGACGCCCAGTTGGCCTCATGGGCCGACAGAGTGGTGTTCTTGAGAGACGGGCGTGTCGTGGACCAGACCTCACCTGCGGCTGGGCCGGAGTCGCTGCTGTCCCCGGCCAGCAGCCGATGACAAGCAACACCGGCGGAGGCGTGCCAGCGCGCCGAGCCATGGTGCGTTGGGCGTGGCGTCTGTTTCGTCGGGAGTGGCGCCAGCAGGTGCTGATCGTCGGGCTGCTGACGTTCGCCGTCGCAGCATGTATTGCGTCAGCGTCGGTTGCATTCAACATCGCGCCGGCGCGTGCCAGGGCCGACTTCGGCATCGCCAACCATTTCTTCGTGTTCGAGAAGCCCGATCCTGCGAAGCTGCCGGCGAAGCTCGGCGCGGCAAAGCAGTACTTCGGGCAGATCGATGCAATCGGTCACAAGACGGTTGCTATGCCGGGTACCACCAAGAACATCGACTATCGGGTCCAGGATCCCGGCGGCCCCTTCGGCGGTCCGATCCTGGATCTTCGCTCGGGTCGATTTCCCTCATCCGCGTCAGAGGTGGCGATCACCGACTGGATCGCCGGCACTCTTTCGATCGGTGTCGGTTCCACGCTGAATCTCGACGGAGTTGGACGCACCGTCGTCGGCACCGTCGAGAATCCCAGTGATCTCGGCGATGAGTTCGCCCTCCTCGCCCCGGCGGATTTCACCGCTTCCGACTCGGTGACGATGCTGGTCGACGCAAGTGAGGACAAGATTCAGGGTTTTCGTCCACTCGGTGACAATTCCCGGATCATCGCCGCACGAGGAGACATCCCAGAGGACGTCGCTGCGGCAATCGGGATCCTGGTCGTCGGCACGGTTGCAATGTTTCTCGTCGCCCTCATAGCTACCGCCAGTTTCGTGGTCATCGCCCAACGTCGCCTGCCACAACTCGGGATGCTCTCCGCTGTCGGCGCGACGCAGAAGCAGGTTCGTATGACGATGATGGCCAACGGTACGGCAACGGGGTTGGTGGCAGCCCTGCTCGGCTCGATCCTCGGCTTGGGCGGATGGTTCGCCATCGCACCATCGATGGAGGGTGCGATCGGGGCGCGCATCGACCCGACGAACGTGCCGTGGTGGTTGATCATCTCCGGAATGTTCCTGGCAGTCGCCACCGCGACCGGGGCTGCGTGGTGGCCGGCGCGAAATATGTCGCGCATTCCCACGGTGTTGGCACTGTCCGGCAGGCCCCCACGGCCAACGCCTGTGAGGCGATCAGCGCTGCTGTCTGCTGGTGTCATTGCCGCGGGAATCGTTTGTCTCACGATGGCAAATCGCGTCGACGAGAGCAACGGGGTCAGTCTCACCAAAGCAGCTCTCGTGCTCGCAGGAACCTTGGCGGTCGTAGCCGGGGTGTTGCTGATCGGGCCTTTGGCCATCCGGGCGTTGGCGCGGTTTGCCCCGCGGGTCCCGATAGCGGCCCGGTTGGCACTTCGCGATCTCGGCCGGTATCAGGCGCGATCCGGGGCGGCACTGGCTGCCATAAGCCTCGCTCTCGGGATACCAGTCGCTCTCGTTGCCATGGCCGCTGCGGCGGAGAACGGTAAAGGCGCCGGAAATCTCTCGTCGTCACAGTTGGTCGCCAGCTCCGCCGAGATCGACGGCCCGTTCGTGCCTGAGCCAGCGGCTGTCCCAAAGCTGCAGGAGGGCGTCGATCAGATCGTCGCGTCACTCCAAGGCGCGACTGGGCTTCGTCTCGACTCAGCGAAGAACCCGCACGCACTGCCCGAGGCGGGCCTCAACGGACAACCGGCGATCGCGATCGGCGTGCGCGTCAAGGATGGGCTGCAGGATGCAGGTCTCGTATACGTCGCGACTCCTCAACTGCTCCAGAAGTACGGGCTCGATGCCAGCGACGTCGGTCAAGGCGTGGATGTGCTGACCGCGAACACCGGAGACTTGCGCATCATCAGCCAGTCTCCGAAACGCGGCGGTCTGGATCAGTTCGAGGCAGTGCCGTCGCCGGGCACCCTCGATCGCACGTACTCGTCGCTGCCCGGCGCGCTGATCTCGTTGGCACGGTTGCAGCAGCGTGGCTGGGAGGCGGTTCCGTCCGGACGTTGGCTCGTCGAGACGGCGAAGCCCTTGACCGGCGCACAACTTTCAACAGCGCGTGAGATCGCATTCCGCTTCGGCCTGAAGATCGAGAGTCGGGACAGGCAGGAGGGCCTCGCAAATCTGCGACTTGGTGCCACGGCTGTCGGCATGCTCGTGGCACTCAGCGTTCTTGCCGCGACCGTCGGTCTGATCCGCAGTGAGGCGGCAGGTGATCTGCGAACTCTCACGGCCGCAGGCGCCCCGCGCAGGGCTCGCCGCACCATCACTGCCACCACCGCAGGCGGGCTCGCGTTGCTCGGGGTTGTGCTCGGCATCGTGGGTGCATATCTCGGTCTCGTCGCCGGTCGATTGAGTGACCTGACGCCTGTGCCGGTGTTCGACCTTGCTGCAATTGCAATCGGCACGCCTCTGGCGGCGGCAGGTCTTGGCTGGCTCTTCGCGGGACGCGAGCCCGCTGTCCTTTCACGCGCACCATTGGACTGACGCCGCGCGACAGCGGTCGACCATTCGATTGCGTCTCGAAGTGTGAACTGTCGGAGTGCTGGGTAACCCAAACGGGTGAATTCGCCGGCGACGGATCCGCAAGGAACACATCAGCACAGGGCAGTCCGCGACTACGCGGTCGTGGTCTCGGCACGTGGCTTCGCATTCTTCGCACTCTTCGTCGTCGCGACGCTCATGGCCGTCATGGTGGTGCGGCGCGCGGATCAAGTGTTCGTCCTGCTCGGAGCCGCGACGACCGTTGCGGTGATTGCCGCCCCGTTCGTCAAGCTCCTCAGCTCGTGGATGCCCCGCGGTGCAGCGATCGTGATCATCACGCTGATCGGGATGTTCGGCACCGTGGCCGTGCTCGGAACGGTTGCGTGGGACCTCAACCGGCAAGCGTCCGCCTTGTCGGACTCGTTGCATCGCGCGGTCGCCGAACTGCCGCCGGGTAGCACGGCCGCCGAGACCGCAGCCGACCTGAAGTTGGACGAGCGAATCGACTCCGTGTTCGGCACGGCCGCCACCCGGTTGGTCGTCGGTAAGACGGATCCGCTCGCCGTAGCCGGCCAGGTGGCGAAGGTGATCGTTGTGGGTGTGCTTTCCGCATTCATCGTCGCGGGCGGACGGCGCGTCACGGACCTCGGCCTTCGGCTCATCCGCCGAACATCGATCCGCGAAGCGTTCCACGCCGCGCTGGCAGCTTCGATATCACGCGCCGGTTCGTATCTTCGGCGGATGATCGCCGTCAGCGTGCTGCACGGAATGATTGCGGCGGCGGTCTCGTGGGCCCTTGGTCTGCCGGGCTCGATCTCGCTCGGTGCCTGGGTGACGGTCGCCTCGACCGTGCCCGTCCTGGGCGGGGCCTTGGCATGGCTCCCGATCGTCGCGCTCGCGAGGGTCGCCGACGTCCCGCTGGCTGCCGCCATCGCCATCGCAATCGTCTGCATCGTCGGTGACCGCCTGGCTCGGGCGTACTGGGTGCATCGGGCATTGCGTGTCGGTCCTCTGGTGGCCCTGATCGGGATCGGCGCTGGCCTTACGTTGATCGGCGTCTCCGGTGCGATCCTCGGCCTGTTCATCGTTGCCCTGGTCTGCGCGATGTTGAGTCATCGCGGTCACCTCGGTGCCGCGATCGCCGACCTGGTCGAGGATCCACCCGACCGGTCCTTACCCGATGCACAGGACATGGTCGCCGAACGTGAGCCAGTCTTGGCCGAGCCTCATAGACGCGAGACGTACATCCGGTTGAGACTGTCCGGGCGCTCTGCGGCGACTGCCGCCGTAGGTTGCGCAGCGGCAGTGGCGCTGTTCGACATGGCGAGTGCCAGTCGGTCGTTGATCGTTTGGTTCACGGTCGCCGGTTTCATCGCGATCGGGCTCGATCGTCCGATCTCGGCGATGCACCGATCGTGGAAGGTGCCCCGCGTCGCCGGCACAACCATCGTGCTCGGTCTGCTGGTCGGGATCGTGAGTGCCGTCGTGGTGTTAGGCGGCCCCTCGATCACGAACTCCGCGGCAACTGTCACCCGCGATGCACCGGAGGCCGTTCGGTCGATGGAATCTCTGCCGCTCGTCGGCCGTCTGCTCGAACGCAACGGCGCACCCGAAAAGGTGGAGCGGTTCCTCAGTTCGCTACCGGATCGTTTGCGCGAATCCGACACGGTAGAGCGAATCACCAAAGCTGCCGGCGACGGGGTGGCTGGCGCCTTCTGGACCATCACGTTGATGTTGGCGATTCTTTGGGACGGTCCGCGTCTGGTTCGTGCCGCTCGCGATCGCGTTCCATTGGCCAAGCGCCGCCGCGTCTCCAGTTTCGGCCGTGCCGCCTACACCGCCTTGTCGAACGTAGTTGCAGCGGCCGGGTTCGTTGCCGCGTTGAATGGTTCCGTGGTGATGCTGCTGGCGATCGCCCTCGGTATTCCCCTTGCCCCGATACTGGGTTTGTGGGCTGCGACCTGGAACTTCATCCCACAGATCGGCGGTTTCGTGGGTGCCTTGCCGCTGGTCGCGCTCGGCTTTGCTCAGGGGCCGCGGCAGGGAACGATCGCCCTGCTCGTCTTCGTCGTCTACCAGACCTTCGAGAATCACGTGATCCAGCCGTTGATCGGTAGCCGAGTCGTTCACGTGCCGCCACTCGTCTTGCTGGTCGGCGCGCTGTTCGGCGGGGCCCTCGGAGGCTTCGTCGGCGCTCTCACCGCAGGGCCGATCCTCGGCGTGGCGAAGGTCGCCTTGAACGAGATTCGCCCCGACCACGCCCGGATCGAGGACCGCACCAGTCATGCGGAGGTGTTCGTGGATGCAGGGCCTGCCCTGCCTATAGAGCCGGTGCTCCCGTAACGGTCAATCGAATCGAGTACAGCGAGGTGGTCGCGGTGATGAACAGCCGGTTGCGCTGTGGCCCTCCGAACGTGAGGTTTGCCGCTGCCTCCGGCAGGTGGAGCTTGCCGATCAGCGAGCCGTCTGGATCGAAGCAGTGGAGTCCCTCGCCGACGCCGGCCCACACACGGCCGGCGTTGTCGAGGCGGATGCCGTCGAACACACCGGCCGTGCAGTCGGCGAAGATCTCACCGGGCCCGAGGCCGCCGCCTTCTTCGACCGGAAAGATGCGGATGTGGTTCCGGCGGGTGTCGGCGATGTACAGATGCGTCTCGTCGAGGGAGAAGGCGAGCCCGTTCGGCCGTTCGAAGTCATCGGCGACGATCGCGACGTGTCCAGTTGCAGGGTCGGCCCGGTAGACGTGGCAAGCCCCGATCTCGCTCGTGGCGTGGTGCCCTTCGTAGTCACTGTCGATCCCGTACGCGGGGTCGGTGAACCACACAGAACCATCCGATCGGACCACCACATCGTTCGGACTGTTGAACTGCTTGCCATCGAATCGATCGGTCACAACCGTGATCGTCCCGTCGTGTTCGGTGCGCGTCACGCGCCGATTGCCGTGCTCGCACGTCACCAGACGTCCCTGACGATCGAGCGTGTTGCCGTTCGAGAAGCCCGAAGGGTGACGGAACAACCCGATATGGCCAGACATCTCGTCCCAGCGCAGCATGCGCTCGTTCGGGATGTCGCTCCAGATCACGTACCTGCCGGCGGGAACGTAGACGGGTCCCTCAGCCCAACGGCATCCGTCGTAGAGGCGCTCGAACCTCGAGTCTCCCCGGCACCCCGCAAACCGGTCATCGAGCACCTCGAACCGGGCCTCAATCGTCTCTGGTCTCCGCGATCGTTCGATGGGCGAGATGTTACGCGTGCCGCGGGAGCGGACAGCCACCGACAACCAACGAGTGTTTCCGGCCCGCGACGGCTCAAACGAGTGTTTCGCGCCCGCCCGTGGTGGACGGAAACACTCGTTCGGCTGCCGCGGCCCGGAAACACTCGAATGGTTCCAAACGATCGGCACTGGGTAGAACTGGCGAACATGAGCGAGATGAGCCAAGGCGAACAATGACGCACCTCCGATTCGGATCGGATCAGGAACCCGGGATCCGGCGGCGCGGCGAGAAGCGCTTCACGTACTTCGACGAACGGACGAAGCGTGTCGTCACCTCGCGAACTGAGCTCGATCGCATCAAGTCACTCGTCGTGCCGCCGGCATGGACCGACGTTTGGATCGCGCCGGACGCCGACAGCCACCTCCAAGCCACGGGCCGCGACGCGCGCGGGCGGAAGCAGTACCGCTATCACGCTGCGTTCGTCGACGATCGTGCCAGCCACAAGTTCGCCGATCTCGTACCGTTCGCATCCGTGCTCGGACCGTTGCGCAGGCGAGTGGATCGTGACCTGCGCAGGGATGAGCTCAGTCATGACAGGGTGGTCGCCACGCTCGTGCGCCTGCTCGACGCGACAAGTCTGCGAATCGGCAACACCGAGTACGCCAAGAGCAATCGATCCTTCGGGTTGACAACGTTGCGCAACAAACACGTGGTCGTTCGCGGCAGCACCATCCACTTCGAGTTTCGCGGCAAGTCCGCCCACGACTTCGACGTGACACTCGAGAACCGGAGGTTGGCCAAGATCGTTCGATCGTGTCAGCACCTCCCCGGCCAGCAACTGTTCGAGTACAGGAGCCTCGACGGCACGATCCGGCGTGTCGACTCCGCAGATGTCAATGCCTATCTCGGTGAGTACGCCCGGCCTGGTGCTACTGCCAAGACCTTTCGAACGTGGAACGCCACGGTGCGCGCTGCCGAGGCTCTGTACGTGGCGACGCAGGACGAGGAAGAGCCAACGGCAGGCGTTTTGAATGCCGCGATCGATCAGGTCGCTGACCATCTCGGCAACACCAGATCCGTCTGTCGGAACAGTTACATCCATCCAGCTGTCGTCGAGGCGTATTTGGAAGGGAGCCTCGCCAGTCGATGGCAGCGACCCGTCGCTCAACGGGCCAACGGACTTTCGGTGAGCGAGAAGAAGACCGTCCGTCTGCTGAAGTGAGCGCTAGGCCCCACGTCGACGGGCTACCAGGATGGCCATGTCGTCGGTGGGTGGCGTCGCGAAAGCGTCAACGACAGAATCGCGGATCACTCCAGCCAAGGCATCGGCGTCGAGATCCGTCCGGCTGAGCAGTTCCACGAGGTCTTTCTCCCGGAACCATCCGGAGTCGCTGTGTCGTTCGATCACACCGTCCGTGAACGCGATCAGCGAGTCGCCAGGAGCCAGGTCCAGCTCGAGCTCGCCTGCTTCGACCGTCGGGAAATATCCGAGCAATCGGCCGTGGGCTTCGAGTTGCTGGACATCTCCGGCGGCCCGACGGACAATCGGCGGCGGATGGCCCCCGCAGGCAATGATGATTCGCGACGAGGCGGTGCCGGCGTCCGGCGAGTCATCGGGAACTGCCGTGAGAGAGACCAACGCGATCGTGCAGTAGACGCCGGAGGGGAGCGCGTCAGAGCCATTGAGCATGGCGTTGTTGGCGTGATCGAGGATCTCCGACGGCCGCATGCCCATCATCGCCGCCGACCGGATGGTGTGGCGCACAAGTCCCGTAGCCGCCGCGGCCTCGACCCCGTGCCCGGTCACGTCGCCGACGACCAGCAACCATTGTCCGCGACCAACGGCTACGACATCGTAGAAATCGCCTCCGACCTCCAAACCTTCACCCGCCGATTGGTATCGAGCGCCGAGCTCGAATCCCGGTACCGACGGCAACGAGGCCGGCAGTAGTGCAGCCTGCAGCCCGTGGCTGACCTCTTTGCGCTGCTTCAGCAGTCGAGCGTTGTCGAGCAGGACGGCAGCCCGCTCGCCGAGCGACCTGGCCAGCTGGCGGTCTTCGTCGGTCATCCCCCGGTGCGCGTGGTTGGCAAAGACGCATGCACCCAGGACCCGGCCGGCCGCCATCATCGGAACGATGATGCCCGCACCGAGGTTCATTGCCTGCAGTGCGGCGCGATGTTCGTCGTTGCGAGCGATCTGGGTGATGAAGTGGTCGCCATCGTCCCACGTGACTTCATCACCTGTTCGCAGCGTTCGCCCGAGGCCGTGTACTGCACTGAGGTCAGCACCGAACGAGCTGACGCGTCTGGTCGCTGCGAGTTGCTCGTAGACGGTGAACGCCCGGGCAGCGAGACGAGTGGCGCCCGGACTGTCGAGGAGATGAACGCTGCAGATGTCGACGAGCGAGGGGGAAACCAGGTCGACGAACTGCTGCAGGGCGGCGTCGAGATCGTCGCCGGCGTGTGCCAGCACGGTTGATGCATTGGCCATCAGCACGAGGTCGGCCTGTCGCCGAAGCGCAGCTTCGTAGAGAAGCGCACGATCGATCGCGACCGCGCATTGCGTCGTGAGCGCGGCGAGGAAGGAACGGTCGTCCTCGTTGAAATCGCGTTCACCGTCGAAACCGAAAACAATCGCGCCCAGGGCGGAATCTCGAACGATCAGAGGCAGATAGGCGCTGGCACCGTCCCCACCTGTGTCGGCGAAGATCGGGTAGCGGTCGGCTCGCTCCTGAGGACTGTGGAGGTATATCGGCACCTGCGACCGAACTACATCGGACGCCGGCAACGGGGCGTCCACTGCGAAGCGCTGCCACGTGTTCATCATCGCCGTGTCGTAACCGACGTGACCGACGACCTCGAGCGACAGTCCATCGCTCGACATGAGACAGAGCGTGCCGCGATTCGCCTCGATCGCGTTGCGTCCTACGCCGAGCACAAAGCTGGCGATCGACTGCAGACCCATGCGTTCCGCGAGGCCCGACGTCAGTTCGTGGAGCAGGCCAAGGCGGGTTGGAACGAGCTCCACGGCGGTCAAGTCCCTTTTGTCAACATGTCGTACACGCCTGTGGTCTCCAACGTCCGCTGCGTCGCCCCGGTCGCGTTGGTGACGACGATGCTGCCGTGTGACTGCCGCAGTCGTTCGCGTGTGGTCAGAAGCAGGCTGACCCCGACGGAGTCGATGAACTTGCAGTCTGCGAGATCAACGGTGAGATGAACGACGCCTCTATCGAGCACGCTGGCGAACTGGCCGCGCAGACGCGCGGCACCTTCGAGATCGAAGTCCTCTTTGATGGTGATGGTGCCAGTTGCTCGGTCAGTGGTGATCGAGGCGTTCGTCTCGGTAGACGTCTGTGAAGGGATCGCCTCGGCACCGACGAAGAGCTCATCGGTCCAGGGTTGTGGTTCCGAGCGCTGGCGAATCTGGGCAACGAACTCGCCGAGCAGCCAGCGACGGAATGCAAGCGCTTCTGGCGGGGTGACCAAGGTCAACAGGTCACCCTGCTGGCAGTACTCGTCGACCTCATCCAATGCGGCGCCCAGTTCGGCGGCTGCTTCAGCCGCATGTGCGGGCACCTGGTAGTGCACATCGATGTGTGAGTTGTCGCCCTCGATGGCTCTCTGCAGGGTTTCGCGCGGTTCGGCGTTGAAGTCAGCGTATTGCTGGTCGAGGGTCTGCGAGAGCCATAGCAGCCGTGCCGGCGCAATGCCCCCTTCATCGGCGGTGTGCACGAGCGCCAACTCGCGCATCAACGTCAGATTGTGATCCTGGGCGCGATTCAGCACTGCCAGCGGTAGGTGGCGCAACTCGACTACGCAAAGCTCGTCCGAGTTCACGCCGCGTCGCCTGCAATCTCGAACCAAACCGTCTTGCCCCCGCTCGTGATGTCGACTCCCCAATCAGAGGTCAGGCTGTCGAGAAGATGCAAGCCTCGGCCGGTGGGCGAAAAGTCCGCGGGATGGCGCTTCACCGGTGATGCCTTCGAGCCATCGCTGACTTCCACTCGTATCTTCTTCGACTCGACGACAGCGCCTTTCACCTGAATGGGAGGTCCGGCGTGCAGAACAGCGTTGGTGACCACTTCACTGAGGCACAGCAGCAGGTCGTCGAGGCGCGGGTGGTCCGCGAAATGTTTGGCAAACATGTGCCGTGTGGCCCTTGGCGACAGCGAGTCAGGGCCAACGCCCAGCTCGATCGTGGTAGTCCCCGAACCCATCAGGCGGAGACCCTAGTTCCCGTGAGCAGCACGAACGTGCTTGACGTTCGGCGCGGGGGCCGTAAACTGTTCGAGTTCTGGTGACCGTTACTGGTGGCCGATAGTGCTGGCCAAAATGGTGGGAGGCAAGAATCGTGCAGACGGCTGACGACGGGCTCCGTATTGACACTGTGCACCTCGACGGTCACGTCGTGCTTGCCATCGGGGGCGAGATCGACCTGGCTACCGCCGGCGTGTTCGGCGCAGCAATTGACGAGGGGCTACGCCGGACCGGCAAGGTCGTGCTCGATTTCGCAAACGTCACGTTCATGGACTCGTCCGGGCTCAATGTGTTGGTTGCGGCCACCGACCAGAACGGTGCGCACGATTCGGTGCTCATCCGCAATCCACCAGACATCGTTCAGCGCCTGCTCTCCATGACGGGGCTCAACGAGGTCATCCGCATCGAGGCCGTACCCACCGAGCACGGTGGATCCGCCGATCCCCATCAATCCGCGAGCTGACGAGTCAGACTTTGGCTATGTCTCTCGACACAAGGGTTGAGCCTCAGGATCATGTCGTCCTGTTCTACGACGATGTCGACGATCTGGCCAACTCTGTGTGCGAGTACCTGATCGAAGGTCTGGAAGCCGGTGAGGTTGCTGTCGTGGCCGCCACGCCCGGCCATATGTCTGCGTTCGAATCGACCATGCGTCGCGCCGGCATCGACCTCGGCGAAGCTCGTTACGAGCACCGCCTCGTCACCTTCAACGCCGAGTCGGCGATGTCGCGGTTCTTGGTCGACGACTGGCCGCAGTCGTCGGCGTTCTTCACACAGTTCGGCGAGTTGATTCGAGACGCTGCCGCAACAGGACGATCGGTCAGGGTCTACGGAGAGATGGTCGCCGTTCTGTGGGATGCGGGGCATGTCGCAGCCGCGATCGAGCTCGAGTCACTGTGGAACGATCTTCGCCGGCAGGTGCCGTTCGGACTGTTGTGCGCCTATCCCGCGCACGCGGTGTCCGGCGATGAGAACGAAGCGTCGTTTCATCAGATCTGTGAATGCCATTCCGAGGTCCTGGGCGACGTCTCGCATCACAGGTCGCCGGATGTTGAGAGCCCGGTGGAGGCGTTGGAAGCGACGCGTTCGTTCAGCTGCGATTCGCGGTCTCTCAGCGCGTGTCGAACGTTCGTCATGAAGACGCTCTCGTCCTGGCACCTCAGCCTGTTGACCGAGGACGCCATGATCGTCGTCAGTGAGCTGGCCACGAATGCTGTGCTGCACGCCCGCACCGAGTTCTCCGTCGCCATGGCGTGGCAGACGGGCACGCTTCGGGTGTCGCTTCGCGACTCGAGCAAAGACATGCCGGTCGTAGGAAGTCCGTCACCGACCACCGTGACGGGGCGCGGCCTGCTCCTTGTCAGTATCATCGCCCGACGTTGGGGGATCGAGATCGACAGCAGCGGCAAGTCGGTGTGGGCCGAGCTCAGCGCCTGATCAGCCCGTGACGGTTATCGTCCCAGTCATCTGCGGATGAATCCCGCAGCGGTAGGCGAACTGTCCCGTCGAACCGAACTTGTTGACGAACGTCGCCCCTTTGCCTATCGGGTCGCTCTGGAAGCTGAGGTCGTCGGCGATGATGCTGTGCTCGACCGCATCACCGTTGGTCCACGTCACGGTTGTTCCTTTGGCGACACTGAGGTCCGCCGGGCCAAACGCAAAGTTGGCAATCTGTACGCCATTAGCCGTCGCCTTGACCGTGCCGCCGTAGTGAGCCGCCCAGTATGCGCCGAGGCCGATGAGAACCGCAGCGGAAACGCCCATCGAGACGCCCAGCATGCCAACTGACGGCGACGAGTCCTCGTTGACCGTCGGCAGGAACGACACAGCGAGCAAGACCAGGGCAGCGATCTCGACCACGAGAACGATGGTTGCTTGCGGCGACGGCGTCAGGCCGTGCTCGCGAAAGTCGAACAACCCGTGAGCTCGGCGACTCATGACGAACGCGCCCAGCGTTGCAGCTGCCAGGCCAAGACCGGCCAGCCGTACCAACCGGTCCTTGCGAGCCGCAAGCGCGGCAGCAACGAGACCCGATGCGATCGCGTGCAGAAGGAACGACCGGCCGATCTTGTCGACGGACCGGTAACCCTCGAAGTACAGCTGCAGATGTACCAGCCCGCCGATCAGCAGGGCGATGGCCGCGACCATCCTGAGTGTTCGTCCGATGTTCATCACGTTGCTTTCTCGACGTAGGCCCCACCTTGTTCGGCGCGGCAGCCCGAACGGATTGGACTCCGCGACTACCCACTGCAGCGGGGCGTGAAACCGGAGTGCGCCGTCACCAACTACCTGGCTAGAGCAATGGTCGACGGCGCGAGGAGATGACCCCGGTATCGAAACCCGCCTGATGGAGGCCGCCTCGAAACCGCGCGTGTTCGATCTTCAGGCACCTGTCCATCACGGCGGTGCGACCGGCGTTGATGATGATCTCGACTGCTTCAGGAGAGTTCAAGCCGAGCTGTGCCCAGAACGTCCGTATCCCGGGAATGGCAACGACTTCTTTGGCGACGGCGGGTAGATCGTCTGCCCGCCTGAACACGTCGACGAGATCCGGGGCCTCTGGTAGCTCCGCCAGAGAGGAGTAGACGGGGCGGCCGAGTATCTCGCCCCCTTTCGGGTTGACGAACCACACGTGTTCGAACGCGCAGCTCGACGACAGGAGGTACGTGGCGACGAAGTAGCTCGCCCGGCTCGGGTCGGCGGACATGCCGACGATCGCCACCGACGATGTGGAGCGGATGATCTCCAGCCGCTCGCGAGCCGTCGGGTTGTGCCACTGGCTCACTGCGCAGCCTTCTTGGCGACGGTCAGCGCCTGCTCGATGTCCCAAATGATGTCGTCGGCGTCCTCGATGCCCACCGAGATGCGAATGAGATCCGGCGGCACTCCAGCAGCATCGAGCGCGGCGTCTGAGAGTTGCCGGTGCGTTGTGCTGCCGGGATGGATCACGAGCGTGCGCGTATCGCCGATGTTGGCCAGGTGGCTGCACATCTCCAACGCCTCGATGAAGGCGCTTCCGGCGGCACGGCCACCGCCTACTCCGAACGAGAAGACGGCCCCTGGGCCCATCGGGAGGTATTTCGCCGCTCTGGCGTGGTGAGGGTGATCGGGCAGTCCGGCCCAGCGGACCCATGCGACGGCCGGGTTGCCGCACAGCGCCTTGGCCACGGCACGAGCGTTGTCGAGGTGGGCGTCCATCCGTTGGGGCAGCGTCTCGATGCCCTGCATCAACAGGAAGGCGTTGAACGGGGACAGCGTCGGGCCCACGTCGCGCAACTGCTCGGCGCGAAGTCTCGTGCAGAACGCGAATTCACCGAAGTTGTTCCACCACGACAGGTCCCCGTATGAAGCAACAGGCTCGGTCATTCGCGGGAAGTTGCCGTTGCCCCAATCGAATCGACCGGACTCGACGACGACGCCACCGAGCGACGTGCCATGCCCGCCGAGGAACTTGGTTGCCGAGTGCACGACGATGTCTGCTCCCCACTCGATCGGCCGGCACAAATATGGAGTTGCCACGGTCGAGTCCACGACGAGTGGGATCCCCGCGCCGTGGGCGACTTCGGCGAGCCCTGCGAGATCGGCAACGACGCCGGAGGGATTGCCGACCACTTCGGTGTAGATCAACTTGGTGTTCGGTTGCAATGCCGCCTCGAAATCGGCCGGCTGATCGCTCGACACGAAAGTGGTGGCGATGCCGAACCTCGCGAAGGTGCCCTCCAGTAGTGTCCGCGTGCCTCCGTAGAGCTGAGCGGAGGAGACGACATGATCACCGGATTCGCACAGCGCGCTGATGACGAGGAACTCCGCGGATTGACCGCTGGCTGTTGCCACAGCGCCGATGCCGCCTTCGAGGCTGGCCATTCGTTCCTCGAACGCGGCAACCGTCGGGTTGCTGATGCGCGTGTAGACGCTGCCGTACTTCTGCAACGCGAAGAGGTTTGCTGCGTCGGCGGTGTTCTCGAAGACGAAACTCGTCGTCTGATAGATCGGTACCGCCCGGGCACCGGTGATGGGTTCGGGGTGCGCACCGGCGTGGATAGCCCTGGTGCGAAAACCCCACTGGCGTTCGCGGCTCGGATCGTGTGACCGTTCGTCCTGTGACATACGCCGATTGTCGCGCGTAGCTCCGGAGACGGCGGTTGTGAAATCATGAATCGATGTCGACTGTGATACCCACAACCTCGCACTGGGGCGCGCACGGTGTCCGCGTCGTTGACGACGAGATCGTCGAAGTGGTCCCGCACCCGACCGATCCCGATCCGTCACCCCTGCTCGCGGGCGTCATCGGTGCCGCGCGGCATGCAACGCGGATTCAACGTCCGGCGATTCGACGTGGCTGGCTGGAGCACGGACCGGGACAAAGCGACCGTCGAGGCAATGACGACTTCGTCGAGGTCAGCTGGAGCGAGGCCACCGATGCCGTCGCTGCCGAGTTGCAACGGGTTCGCAGCGAACATGGCAACGAGAGCATCTTCGGGGGCTCGTACGGCTGGGCCAGCGCCGGCATCTTCCATCAAGCGCAGACGCAGCTCCAACGAATGCTCAACCTCATCGGCGGATACACCCGATCGATCAACTCGTACAGCAACGGAACCTCGGTCGTGGTGTTGCCGCACATCGTCGGCAGCGCCGAAGAGGTGCTGCGGCGCCCGACGTCGTGGCCGACAATTGTCGAGCACACCGACCTCGTCGTCGCGTTCGGCGGCATCCCGGCGAAGAACGTGTTCGTCACACACGGTGGCATGACGCAGCACCACACCGGGCGTTATCTCCTTCAGGCTGTGGGGCGGGGAGTCGAGTTCGCGCTCATCAGCCCTGTCCGCAACGATCTTCCCGCCGGCATTCCGGCGACGTGGTATCCGGTCACGCCGGGTACCGACGTTGCGCTGATGTTGGGGCTGTCGCACACGCTGCTGACCGAGGGTCTCGCCGACCGTGAGTTTCTCGAGCGGTACACAGCGGGCGCGGGCATTTTCGAGGCGTACGTGCTCGGCGCTTCCGATGGCGTGGCCAAGGACGCGGATTGGGCCAGCACTCGCTGCCAGATCCCCGCCGACGACATTCGCAACTTGGCCCGTCGGATGGCGTCGGTGCGAACGCTCGTGACGGTCACCTGGTCCTTGCAACGGATACCGCATGGCGAGCAACCGGTTTGGGCGGGGCTCGCGCTGGCCGCGTTGCTCGGACAGATCGGCCTGCCGGGCGGAGGCTTTGGTCACGGCTACGGCTCGATGGGCGATGTCGGATCCACCGGGCCTGCGGTGGGGCTGCCGCACATGCCGAAAGGCCCGAACCCGGTGCACACGTTCATCCCCGTGGCGCGGATCGCCGACATGTTGCTGTCACCGGGAGCCGAGTTCACCTACGACGGTGGCCGGTACACCTATCCCGATATCCGGCTCGTCTACTGGGCAGGCGGCAATCCGTTCCACCATCACCAGGATCTCGCCCGGTTGCGCAGAGCACTTGCGTCGACCGAGACCGTCATCGTCAACGAGCCGTACTGGACGGCGATGGCCCGGCACGCAGACATTGTGCTGCCGACCAGCATTCCGACCGAGCGCGAAGACTTCGGTGCCGGTCGCCGCGACACACATCTCAACGCGATGCATCGGGCGACATCGGCGCCGGGCGAGGCGCAGGACGATCACGAGATCTTCCGGATGATTGCCGAGCGAATGGGTGTCGGTGACGCCTTCACGGAGGGCAGGACACCCCGTCAGTGGCTGGAGCACCTGTATGAGAGATGGCGATCGAAGATCGGCGAGGGCGGTGGTGAGGTTCCTCCGTTCGATCAGTTCTGGGCCGACGGCGGGGTCAAGATGCCGTTCCCTGACGAAGACCTCGTCATGTTCGAGCAGTTCCGCAACAACCCCGAT
This sequence comes from Ilumatobacteraceae bacterium, assembly GCA_031424145.1. Lineage (GTDB taxonomy): Bacteria > Actinomycetota > Acidimicrobiia > Acidimicrobiales > Ilumatobacteraceae > JAENVT01. The sequence continues at coordinate 28,882 of JANPGV010000221.1, read as the reverse complement.
CAGTTCAAGCTGCGAACGCCGAGCGGCCGGATCGAGCTCTCGTCCGAGGTGATCGCCGGCTTCGGCTATGCCGATTGCCCCGGACATCCCGCCTGGTTCGAGCCCGACAACGGGGGTGACGGCTCTTTCCCCATCCACTTGATCGCCAACCAGCCCTCGACGCGGCTGCACGGTCAACTCGATGTCGGGGCGTTCAGCCTGGCCAGCAAGGTCAACGGGCGTGAACCCATTCTCATCAACCCGATCGACGCCGAAGCTCGTGGCATCGGCGACGGCGACGTGCTTCGAGTCTTCAACGACCGTGGCGCCTGCCTCGCTGGTGCCGTGCATTCGACCGCGGTTCGTCCGGGCGTTGTCCAACTCGCGACGGGTGCGTGGTACGACCCGCTGCAGCTGGACGACGGAACGGTGATGTGCGTGCACGGCAATCCGAACTCGGTCACGGAGGACCGACCGACTTCGAGCCTCTCGCAAGGCTGTGCCGGCCAACAGGCGCGCGTCCAGATCGAGCTGTTCGTCGGCACGCCGCCGCCGATTCGGGCGCACGAACCACCGACGATGGTTCTTCGAACGGCGGTGGTTGTCGCTTGATGGTCGAACAGCCCCTACGCCTCGAGCCGAACCATCGCCGGCTGCGAGCGGTTGTCGACGGCGTCGCCATCGCCGACACCATCCACTCGATCTATCTGTTCGAGACCGGTCATCTTCCCGTCTACTACCTGCCCAAGGAAGACATTCGATTCGACCTCTTGGAGAGGACCGATCGCTCCACACACTGCCCGCTGAAAGGTCACGCCGAGTACTGGTCGATCGTCGTCGGTCAGCGGCGGATCGAGAACGCCGTGTGGAGCTATCCGTCGCCCATCGAAGGGGCACCGGACCTTTCGGCCTATGCCGCGTTCTACTGGAACAAGGTCGACAACTGGTTCGAGGAGGACGAAGAGGTGTTCGTGCATGCGCGCGATCCCTACAAGCGGGTCGATGCATTGCGCTCGTCCCGGCACGTCGAAGTTCGTATCAATGGCGAAACGATCGTCGACACCACCCGACCGGTCCTGTTGTTCGAGACGGGCTTGCCAACGCGCTACTACATCCCGAAGTCCGACGTACGGCTCGACCTGCTGCGGCGATCGACGCAGACGACCGCCTGCCCGTACAAGGGCACGGCAAACTACTTCTCCGTTGCCATCCCGGGTGGTGAGATCGTCGAGAACATCGTCTGGGTGTACGTCACCCCGGTTCCGCAGGTGCCGACGATCGAGAACCATCTCTGCTTCTTCAACGAACGCGTCGACATCCTCGTCGACGGCGAGTTGCAGGTGCGGCCCATCACGTCGTGGTCGTGACCACGCCAGCGCTCTGAGAACTTGGTTGTGCGCTCCATGAGATGATGGCTTGGTGACTTCGCCGCAGCACGAGCTGATCGCCGAAGGTCGCGCCGCACTTCGCGCAGGCGACGCAGCGGGCGCTCGTCGAGCATTCGAGCGGAGCGACTCTGAATCTGCCGAGGTGATCGAGGGCTTGGCCCGTGCCGCCTACTTGGAGATGAACTTTGCCGAAGCGATAGCGAGTTGGGAACGAGCATTTGCGGCGTATCGCGACTCGAACGATCACGTTGGTGCCGTCCGCGTGGCGCGGACGGTCGCCTACATGCATCTGGCGGTTGTCGGCGATTGGGCGGTCGGCAGCGGCTGGCTGGCTCGTGCCCAGACCTTGTTGGGCCACTCCGCAGAATCGCCCGAACGAGGGTGGGTGGCGCTGAACATCGGCATGTTCGAAGGTGACAGGATCCGAAAGGAGGAGCGCTTTCGCGAAGCGCTGAGCACCGCACGAACATCGGGTGACTCCGACTTGGAGTTCGTGTCTCTCGCGTACCTGGGGGCCAGCCTGGTGCACAGCGACCGCTACGAGGAAGGCATGATGCTGCTCGACGAAGCACTCGCCGCCGTCGCGGGCAGCGAGGTCGAGGACTTCTGCGTGCTCGAAGAGATCTTCTGCCAGCTCTTCTCGGCATGCGAACACGCTCATGACGTCGGACGCGCCGATCAGTGGATCCGGATCGGCGAGGCGATCGCCGAGCGTCGCAAGCTGCCGGCGGTCTCCGCCTTCTGCCGCACGCACTATGGCGGGATCCTGACGGCAGCGGGGCGGTGGCCGGAGGCCGATCTCGCCCTGACGGCCGCGGTCCGCCTGTGGAGCCTCGGTCAACAGTCGCTGCGAGGCGGCGCGCTGGTGAGGTTGGCCGACTTGCGGGTGCGGCAGGGTCGGATCGAGGAGGCCGAACAGTTGCTCGAGGGACTCGATGCAGCCTCGAACGCCGACGTCGCCCGCCCCTTGGCGGCCATTCGTCTGGCGAGCGGCCAGCCGGCGCTCGCCAGGGACATCCTGGAACGAGCCCTCGGCCAGATCGACCAGACCAGTACGGCCGCCGCGCCACTCCTCGCTCTCCTCGTCGATGTTCACCTCAACGCCAACATGGTCGACGAGGCCGCTGCAGCTACGGACCAACTCGACGTGTGCGCAACCAACCACGGCGGCCAGTACCTACGTGCTGTTGCTTCGCTGGCGCGGGGCCGGGTGCGTCTCGCCGCCGGTTCCGGCGATCCTCAGGCATGCCTTCGCGAGGCCCTCGCTGGTTTCGCTAAGGCACAGATGCCGATGGAGGTGGCGCACTCGAGGCTCGAATTGGCCAACGCGTTGTTGACCGAGCGTCCCGAGGTCGCCATGTCGGAGGCGCGAGCAGCCCTCGATGCGTTCGAACGGCTCCAGGCCGCACGACACGCCGATGCTGCTGCTGCAGTGTTGCGGTCGCTCGGAGTCAGAGCTAGAGCCTCGGGCAGCGGATCGGTGAGAAGTGGCGATGGGCCCCTGTCCAAGCGCGAGGCCGAGGTCCTCGAGCTCATCGGTCACGGCTTGTCCAACCCGGAGATCTCCGAACGGTTGTTCATCAGTCGCAAGACCGTCGAGCATCACGTGGGCAACATCCTTTCCAAGCTCGGTCTGCGCAGCCGAGGTCAGGCGGCGGCATTCAGCGCCCGTGGAAAACCGGCCGGCGAATAGGGGACCTCCCCGATCCGCTCGCAGCGATTTCCTGTCATCGTCCCTGCAACCGCCGTAGAGGCGCAGAACGAGGAGATGCAGGAATGGCAAAGGAATATGACGCAATCGTCGTGGGCGCTCGTTGCGCCGGTTCGCCAACGGCAATGCTGCTGGCCCGCAAGGGCTACCGGGTTCTGGTCGTGGATCGCGCTTCGTTTCCCAGTGACACGGTCTCGACACATGTGATCCATGCACCGGGCGTCGCCGCGTTGACCAGATGGGGTCTGTTCGACGAGGTGGCGGCGACTGGGTGTCCGTCGGTCGAGACGTATTCGTTCGACTTCGGACCGTTCACCATCAAGGGCACGCCGCGCCCAGTCGAGGGAATCTCTTCGGCGTACGCCCCGCGCCGCACGCTTCTTGACAAGATTCTCGTGGATGCCGCAGCGCACGCAGGCGCCGACGTGCGCGAGCAATTTGCGGTCGATGAGGTCATCGTCGAAGACGGCGCGGTCGTCGGCATCCGCGGCCACGACGGGAACGGAACATCGGTCGTCGAGCGGGCTCGGGTGGTGATCGGCGCGGATGGCCGCAACTCGCGCGTTGCCAATGCGATTCGTCCCGAGCAGTACAACGAGAAGCCGATGCTGCAATGGAGCTACTACACCTACTGGAGCGGTCTGCCCGTCGACGGCTTCGAGATCGTGATACGCCCCGACCGCGGCTGGGCGGCGGTAGCCACGAACGACGGCCTGACGATGCTCGTCGTCGGCTGGCCGTACGCGGAGTCATCCGCATACAAGGCCGACGTCGAGGCCAACTATCTCAAGACGCTCGAACTGGCCCCCGACTTCGCCGCCCGGGTTCGTGGTGCCACCCGCGAAGAACGGTTCGCTGGGGGCTCGGTTCCCAACTTCTTCCGCAAGCCGTTCGGACCAGGGTGGGCGCTCGTCGGCGATGCCGGCTACAACAAGGATCCGATCACGGCACAGGGGATCAGCGACGCGTTCATCGACGCGGAGCGGTGCTCGACAGCGCTCGACGACGCCTTCTCAGGCAAGGGCTCGTTCAACGACACGATGACCGCATACCACCGAGCTCGCGACACCCACGCAATGCCGATCTACGAGTTCACCACGCAACTGGCCACGTTGGAGTTGCCGCCGCCCGAGATGCAGCAGCTCCTCGGTGCGGTGCACGGAAACCGCAAAGCGATGGACGACTTCGCCAGCATCACCGCCGGAACGGTCTCACCGGTTGAGTTCTTCGATCCCGCAAACATCGGCGAGATCATGGGAGCGATGGCAGCCAACTATGCGTGATCGCCGCCGCAGGCGGCCGTGCATGACACCGCGCTAGTCGACCTCGGTTGCGGGAGCGGCGAACTGGGCGTTGTAGAGATCGAAGTATGCGCCGTGCTTGTGAAGCAGTTCTTCGTGGGTGCCCTGTTCGACGATGCTCCCGGCGTTCATGACCAGGATCAGGTCGGCATCGCGAATCGTCGATAGACGGTGAGCGATCACGAAGCTGGTTCTCTGCGACCGCAACGCGGCCATCGCTTTCTGGATCAACACCTCGGTGCGCGTGTCGACGGAGCTCGTGGCCTCGTCGAGGATGAGGATGGCCGGGTCGGCAAGGAACGCCCTGGCGATCGTCAGCAACTGCTTCTCGCCCGCGCTGACGGTTCCGCCCTCGTCGTCGATCAGCGTGTCGTAGCCGTCGGGCAGCGAGTGCACGAATCGATCCACGTATGTGGCCCTGACGGCTTCCGTGAACTGCTCCTCCGTGCAGTCGAGGTTTCCATAGCGGATGTTCTCGCGAATGGTCCCGCTGAACAGCCAAGTGTCCTGCAGCACCATCCCAACATTTGCGCGCAGATCATGCCGCCTCATGTCGGCGACGTTCTTGCCGTCGAGCGTGATGCATCCGCCACCCAGTTCGTAGAAGCGCATGATCAGGTTGACAAGAGTGGTCTTGCCTGCACCGGTCGGTCCCACGATTGCAACTGTCTGCCCCGGCTCGGCGACGAACGACAGATCGGTGATCAACGGGTTCTTCGGGTCGTAGGAGAAGGCGACGTGCTCGAACTCGACCCTGCCCTGGGGATCGATCTCGACAACGGGTACGGCTGGATCGGGACTCTGTTCCTCGGCGTCGAGCAGCTCGAACACGCGCTCTGCGGACGCAACACCTGACTGCAGCACGTTGGCCATCGAGGCGAGCTGGGTCATCGGTTGCGTGAACTGCCGTGAGTACTGGATGAACGCCTGCACATCGCCGAGGCTCATGGCGCCCGATGACACCCGGAGACCGCCGATCACAGCGATTGCGACATAGTTGATGTTTCCCAGGAACATCATCGCCGGCTGGATGATCCCGGAGATGAACTGTGCCCCGAAGCTGGCGCTGTACAGCTCCTCGTTCTTGTTGCCGAACCGCTGCTCGACATCGTGCTGCTGGCCGAACACCTTCACGAGTGCGTGCCCGGTGAACGCTTCTTCGATCTGTGCGTTGAGCGTTCCGGTGTGCCTCCATTGGGCGACGAAGCGCTTCTTCGATCTACTGGTCACGAAGCGGATGATGAACAGCGATGTGGGAATCGTGATCGTCGCAACGGTGGCGAGCAGGGGTGAGATGACGAACATCATCGTCAGTACACCGATCAGCGACAGCACCGACGTCAGCAGCTGGCTGAGCGTTTGCTGCAGGCTCTGCGAGATGTTGTCGATGTCGTTGGTCACGCGGCTCAAAAGATCGCCGCGCGGCTGCGAGTCGATGTAACTGAGCGGCAGGCGATTGATCTTGTCTTCGACGTCTGAACGCAGTCGATACACCGTTCGTTGCACGACGCCGGCGAGCGTGTACGACTGCAGATACGAAAGTCCGGCGGCACATACATAGAGCACGAGGACGGTCAGCAGCACCCCGCGCAATGCTGGGAAGTCGATGTGATGGCCGCTGCGGATCGCGTTGAAGATCAGGTCGGTTCCGTGGCCCAGGATCTTCGGGCCGGTCACCGTCAACGTCACGCTCAGCACTGCGAAGCACAGCACGGCGATGGCCCGCGCACGCTCATCCCGCATGCGCCCCAGCAGTCGCTTCGTCGAGCCACCGAAATCCTTCGACTTCTCCGCGGGCATGCCGATGGCCCTCAAGGGTCCGGGGGTCGCGCTCGGGCGGGCATCCGGTGGGCGGACGACGGCGTCGTCGTCGATCGGATGGTCATCGGGCTCTTGGCTCGGCCGCTGATCCGTGGTGTTGGTGGTCATGCCGCTTCCTCGGCCGTCATCTGCGACTCGACGATCTCGCGGTAGGTCGGGCAGGTCTCGAGCAGTTCGGCGTGGGAGCCCAACCCGACGGACTCGCCATCTTCGAGCACGAGGATCTGGTCGGCGTGGATGATCGTGGACACTCGCTGAGCCACGATGATGACGGTGGCATCGGCCGTGTGCGGAGCGAGGGCGGCGCGCAGCCTGGCATCGGTGGCCAGGTCGAGCGCGGAGAACGAATCGTCGAAGAGGTAGATCTCTGGTTGGCGGACGAGAGCGCGGGCAATAGCGAGGCGTTGCCGCTGGCCACCCGAGACGTTGGATCCGCCCTGGGCGATCGTTGCCTGCAATCCGCCCGGCATTGCTCGCACGAAATCAGTTGCCTGAGCTATCTCGAGCGCAGCCCACAGCTGTTCGTCGGTTGCGCCGGGGTCGGCGAATCGCAGGTTGCTGGCCACGGTGCCGGAGAACAGGTAAGGCTTCTGCGGTACGAGACCGATGCGACCCCACAGCGTGTCGGGATCAAGGTCGCGTACATCGACACCGTCGACCAGGACCGCGCCGGACGTGGCGTCGAACAATCGGGGGATGAGGCTGAGCAGAGTGGTCTTGCCGGAGCCTGTGCTGCCGATGACAGCGGTGACCTGGCCGGGTTCGGCGAGCAGCGACACGTTGGTCAGCACCGGTGCTTCTGCCCCTGGATAGTGGAAGCCCACGTTGCGCAACTCGAGATGTCCTGACGTCGTCAGTTCAGTGACGGGCGCCTCGGCACGGACGACCGACGACGGAGTGTCGAGAACCTCGACGATCCGCTCGGCACAGACCGCGGCGCGCGGTACGAGGATGACCATGAATGTGGCCATCATCACCGCCATGATGATCTGCGCCAGGTAGCTCAGGAATGCAATGAGCGCGCCGATCTTCATCTGGCCCTTGTCGATCCTCCCCGAGCCGAACCACAACACCGCCACGCTCGACGAGTTGAGCACCAGGATCACGATCGGAAAGAAGAAGGCCTGAAGCCGACCTGCGCGCAACGCGGTCTGGGTGAGGTCGGCGTTGACATCGCCGAACCTCGCTGCCTCGGCCGGCTCGCGGACGAATGCGCGTACGACGCGGATGCCGGTGATCTGCTCGCGCAGCACGCGGTTGACGGTGTCGATGCGTACCTGCATCTTGCGGAACTGGGGAACCATGCGGGACACGACGCTGAGGATGCATACCACCAGCACCGGGATGCTGACCGTGAGGATCCAGGACAGACCGCCGTCCTCTCGGATCGCCATGACGATCCCTCCCACTGCGGTGATCGGAGCAGCCACGAGCAGCGTGCATGTCATCAGCACCAACATCTGCACCTGCTGCACATCGTTGGTTATCCGCGTGATCAGCGACGGTGCTCCGAACTGGCCCATCTCGCGAGCGGAGAAGTCCGACACCTGGTGGAAGATGCCGCTGCGGACGTCGCGGCCGAATCCCATCGCCGCCTTCGCACCGAAGTAGACCGCGGTCGCGGCGCACGCCACCTGCAACAGGGTGATCAGCAGCATCAATCCACCGGTCGACCAGATGTACGAGGTGTCGCCTCTGGCAACGCCCTTGTCGATGATGTCGGCGTTGAGGCTCGGCAGGTACAGCGCCGCGATCGTTTGCGCGGATTGGAGAATCAACACGGCGACGAGTTGCGGCTTGTACTCCCTCAGATATGTACGCAGGAGCCGAACGAGCATCAGACTGTCGCCGGCAGGTCGGCTCGGTTGCGCATTCCATCGAGCAGTATCGAGACGATCTCCTCCGGTGCCATGGGTCCGTCATCGGCGGTGATCGCTGGGTGCGTGCCGGCCAATGTCAGACCGCGCAACAACTGGGCGGCTGCGGCAGGTGTACGCCGGAGTTGAGTGTGATACGGCTCGAGCAACGCGACGAGTGCCGCGACGTCGGGCCGGTCGAGCCGCTTTGCCCGCGCCGCAACGAGCGAGGCTGGTTTGGGAAGGCCGCTGATCGACATGAGCTGCCAGACGCTGGTCAGGCGGGCCTGCAGGATCCGGACTGCTTCGGCGAGACGCTGTTCGAACGGCAAGGCGGCCGTGACTGTTGCCAGCTCGGCGGCGACACGTGCCGGATCGTACGCGGCGTCGACGGTCGCCTGCACGAGCGATTCGATGTCGGGGAAGACTCGGAAGATCGTTCCTTCGGCGATACCGGCCGCCTCGGCGATCTGTCGCGTCGTGACCGCTTGACCGTGAGCCAGCAACAGCGGGAGTGTCGCGGCGATGATTGCCGCTCGCCGCTCCGACGCCGGAAGCGGTGCTGCCCGGCACTTCCTCGGCTCGAGATCCGGGGATCGTGTCAATGACTTCTGGCGCGGCATTCGCCGGCACCCTACCTGAGTGAGAACTCACTCACATGGTGGGATTTGCGTGGCGAGCATGGTCTGCCACCTGGCCAAACCAGCGCGACAATGTTGGTAGGACCGGATGACGGAGACTATAAGGTGTACCTTACATCTTCGATTTCGGCACCCCCCACCCTGGAGACCTTCCCCCAAATGTCCTCGACATCAGTACGCCGCCATCAGTGGGTCCGTAGGTTTCTGGTCGTTGCGGTCGCGCTGGTCGCGACGATCGTCGCCACCGGTGGCCGCAGCAGCGCCACCGGTGCGGCAGACGTTTCCAGCGCGCCGCGGTTGGCGCTCGAGTGCAAATTGGGATCGGCCAGCAAGTCGGAGTCGATCGACCAATTGAGGAAGTTGCGCGCCTCGATCGATCGCAGCCTTCGTCTTCTCGACGCCGGCAAGCGCGCCGAGGCGTTCGAAGAGGCGAAGTCGGGCTATCTGCTGTGCTTCGAGCCCGTGGAAGCGTCGCTCGACGCCGTGGCCGGCATCCAGTTCCGCTTCAAGGTCGAGAACGCATTCGCCCGAGTACGCGTGCTGATCGACGACGGCGCGCCGACCGGTGAGGTGCGTGATCGGGTCGTCATTCTTCGTGGCCTCATCGACGAGAGTGAGAGAAAGCTCACAGCAACAGGGGTGGGTGCGCCGCTGCTCGTGTTCGGCCAATCGTTCACCTTGTTGTTGCGCGAAGGCCTCGAGGCAGTGCTTTTACTTGCAGCGTTGTTCGGGTACCTGCAGACGACCGACCAGGGCGACAGGTATCGACGACCGATCCTGTACGGCGTCGGGGCCGCGATCGGAGCCACCGTCGTCGCCTACTTCGCGGTCGACGCGATCTTCTCGGCGTTGCCGTTCGGGCGAGAGGTGCTCGAGGCAATCGTCGGTCTCTTCGCCGTCGTCGTCTTGTTCTACGTTTCGTTCTGGTTGGCCGCTCGGCTCGAGCAACGGCGTTGGCTGGAGTTCCTACGAGCCCGCGTCTGGAAGGCAGTGTCGATCGGCTCGACCACGTCGTTGGCCATGATCGGGTTCACGTCGGTGTTCCGCGAAGGCTTCGAGACGGTGCTGTTCTACCAGGCGATGCTGTCGTTCAGTTCCGGCCTCAAGGTCTGGGTGCTGCTCGGCGTGTTGGCGGCCGCGGTCGTTCTGGCCGGTGTGGCCTGGGCTGTGCTCAAGCTCGGACGCGTGCTGCCCGTGCGAACATTTCTCGCTGTAGCGGTGATCGTGGTGATGATCACGTCGGTAGCACTCATCGGCAATGCCATGCGGGCCCTCCAAGAGGCCGCGATCATCGATGTTCACTTTCTCGACGGGTGGCCGAACCTGCCCATCTTCCTTGCCCAGGCCACCGGGTACTATCCGACGGTGCCCAGCGTTCTGGCCCAAGCGGCCCTGACATCGATCTATGTCATCGGCGGCACATACACGTTCGTCATTGCCCCTCGCCGACGTCGCCGCCTCGAACTCGCCAGTGCCTGAGTCGCCCGTCGATCCAGCTGTTGATCTACCCGGCTCATCCCAAATCAGGATCGGCGTGGATGTTGGTGGCACGTTCACCAAGGCGGTCGCGTTCGATCTGAAGGCCGGCCGCGTCATCGCTCGCTCGTCGATCCCGACAACTCACCGAGAGGCGGGTGGCCCAGCGGTGGGCGTCGTTCGCGTCACCGCCGACGTTGCCTCGCAGGTCGGCCCGGAGCGAGTCCAGTTGGTCACCCACTCGACGACTCAAGCCGTCAACGCCATGCTCGAAGGCGACGTCGGGACCGTTGGAGTGCTGGCGCTCGGTCGCCGCCCCGATCTGCGTCGAGCGGCAAAGCGAACACGATTGGACGGGCTGGAACTGGCGCCAGGCAAGCCGCTGTCAGTTGTAGCAGAGCTCGTCGACATCACCGACGGCTTCGACGAGTCTGCCATCGACGCCGCGCTCGACCGTCTGGTAGCCGCCGGCGCGAGCTCGATCTGCGTAGCCGAAGCGTTCGCTCCCGACGACGGCAGCGCAGAGCGCACTGCAGTCGCCCGCGCCATGGCGCGCGGCATTCCGTCGTGTGGGTCGTCGGAGATGACAGGTCTGTACGGACTTGAACTGCGGACGGTCACGGCTGCCCTCAATGCATCGATCCTGCCGATCGCTCTACAGACAGCACAGAGTGTGGAACAAGGCGTGCGAGCGGCAGGTGTCACGGCTCCGGTGATGGTCATGCGTGGCGATGGGGGAGCGATCGACGCAACCGGGCTGCGTCGTGAGCCGGCGCGCACGTTGTACTCAGGCCCGGCGGCCTCGGTCTCGGGAGTACTGCGCACGATGCGCCTCGACGACGCAGTCATCATCGAGGTCGGCGGCACCTCGACGAACGTCGCCGCGGTGAGAGCGGGGCGCCCGGCATTGAGCTACGTGCGGGTTGCCAGCCACGCGACAGCGATCCGGGCGCTCGACGTTCGAGTGGTCGGCGTGGCCGGCGGCTCCATGTTGCGCGCGCGGCGAGGCCGCCTGTATGGCGTGGGCCCGCGGAGCGCGCACATGGCCGGGCTCCCGTACTCGTGCTATCTCGATCCACAGGATTTTGCAGGCGTGACCGCAGAGTTGATCGCGCCGAAGACGGGTGACCCAAAGGAATACGTGATCGCCCGCCTCGCCGATGGGCGACCTGTTGCCATCACCAACACGTGCGCGGCGGTTGCTCTCGGCGTCGTTCACGAGAACGATCACGCTGCCCAGCAGGCCAGCCGCGAATCGGGCCTCGCGGCTCTGGGTGCTGCCGGACACCTCTTGCGTATGGACGGCATGGAGGTCGGCCGACGGATGTTGGTCGCTTCCGCACACGCGATCGGTGCGCTGGTAGCCGACGTGTGCAAAGACTATTCACTCCAATCGCCGATTCTCGTCGCTGTCGGCGGCGGCGCGGGTGGGGTCGCCCGATTCGTGGCCGACCAGATGGGTCTGCAGTGCCACATCCCCGAAAACGCCGAAGTGATCTCCTCGATCGGTGATGCCCTGTCGTTCGTTCTTGTCGAGCGAGAGCGATCGGTGATCGAGCCAACACTTGCCGATGGCGAGTCGCTCGCCGCTGCGGCCGAGGAAGCATGCCTCGAGGCCGGTGCAGCCCTGAGCTCCATTGACGTACGAGTGGAGTTCGACCGCGAACACGCCACTCTTCGGGCATCGGCGACCGGCATGGTCGGCCTCGCGTCGGGGGCAATGCCGGGCCGCGCGCCGTTGTCGCCCGCTGAGGTCGTCGTCGCCGCCGGTCATCACGAACATTCCGATCCGCTGGCGGTTGGTCACGCATGGGTGGCTCGACGGCACTCGCCATCCGGTTCATCGAGCGTTTTGCTGCTCGACCGCTATGGAGATGTGGTCGCCTCGGGTGCCGGCGATTACCTCGCCGGCAAGGACATGGTCGAAGGGCCGCTAGCCGCGATGCTCGCCCGTTACACGCGCCGCCACCTCGGTGGCGAAGGCAAGCCGACGGTCTGGCTTGTCGAGCAATCGAGGATCGTCTCCCTGACCCCGTCCGCCGCTCTCGCTGCCTTGCGGGCGCTGGACCACGATCGCCCCACGGAGTTCGCTGCTGTCGTCGTCACCAGCGGATGAAACCATTACTTCGGACGTTCACCTACAGAGCAGGAACAAAACCATGGCTGTGTACATGCAAGGTTCGCGCCGGCACCGGGTCACTGCGATCGTCGGTGCGGCCACACTGCTGATCGGCTTCGGCATCGGTTATCTCGTCGGCCATGGCAGCAGCACCAGCCCCAGCGAGGTCGTTTCGACGGCCCGATCGAAGGGCGAAGACGCGGCAACGGCTCTGCAACGACTGCCGATCGAGTACAACCAAGCGGTCGACAGCACCTCCGGTGAGTCTTCGGCAACGATCACGCAGGCGATAGACGAAGCGGCGGCGTTGCTCGATGACGCGTACGCAGCGGCCCCATGGTTGGGTCCCGAGCTCCGGCAACCTGCCGTCGATGCGATCGATGTCCTTCGTCAGGACGTTGCCGCCAAGGCGCCGGCACAAACGTTCGCACAACACGTCACCGATGCCGTCACCGCGATCGAAAAGGCGTTCAACCTCCCGCCCTCCAACCCGTAGCCCTCCACACCTTGTCGCTGTCGACGCCCTCAACAAGTCGGCATCGACAAAGGTCCGGTTCGGGGGAGGCGGAACCTAACGGGCGATGAGGACGGGGATGTCGGCTTCCTTGACGACAGCTCCGGTCACAGAGGGGGTCAGCAGCTTGCTGAACCAACTGCGGTCGTGCGATCCGATCACGATCACGTCGGCCTGATGGTGGTGCGCTGCGGTGATGATCGCTGTCGCCGGGTCGCCGACCTCGCCGACGACCTGGGGGCTCGGGATGTCGGCCTCGGCGGCGACATCGCGAGCGACTTGGATCGCGGAGTCGATGGGTGCATTGTCGACCTCGACTGCTGGAGTGCCTTCGCCCGGTGCGTACGTGTGCTGCTCCGCTTGGTTGACGGAGGAATCGACGATCCCGGACGGGGCCATCACGATCGGATAGCCCACGCCCCATACCAGGGCATCGCCACCCCAGATCATGGGTGATTGATCGGCCACGTTGACAACGATGTAACTGGCTTTGTCGCCGAAGAGCGCGAAGGCGATCCGGGCCGTCTTGACAGATGACTCCGAATTGTCGACGGCGATCAGCACTTGTGTCATACCTGTCCGTACCCGTTCGGGCGACAAGGCAAACGCGGCGCCGTCGTCAGAACGTGCGCTGACGTTTGCCCGACGTCTCGCTGGGGTACCGATTCGGGCATGACGAGGCAACGAGGCGAAGAGTCAGAACCTCAACCGGTTGACGACGACTCCAGCGGCGGAGAGTTCATCGATCGTCCGGAAAACCTCCCGGGAGATCAGAAGAAGAAAACTCCGCCGCCGAAGTCCTGACGAGTTTCGGCGCTGGCGGCCGCGGCTCAAGCCTTCGGCGCGACGAACTGCACGTCGATGTCGATGTCGATCTTCTTGCCGAGTGCGAACTTGTCGATGCCGAGAGGCATGTTGAAGTCGATGCCGAAGTCGTCGCGCACGATCTGCGCAGTCCCGATGAAGCCGCTGTGCAGCTGCCCGTCGCCCGGATGCACGATCGCTCCACTGAACTCGACCGCGAGCGTGACCGGCCGGGTGATGCCGTTGATCGTGAGATCCCCATCGGCCTCGTACTCGTCGCTGCCGAGCTCACGAATAGCCGTCGACGCGAATGTCATGGTCGGGTGTTGGTCCGCAGCGAAGAAGTCGGTCGAGCGAAGGTGGGCATCGCGGTCAGCCTGGTTGGTGTCGATCGAGGCGATGTCGATCGAGGCGCCGAACCGGGTGCTGGCCACATCCTCGCCGACCTCGAGCCAGGCGTCGACACCGTTGAAGCGTCCGCGTACGTTGGTCAGCCCGAGGTGACGGACCTTGAAGTTGACCCCGGAATGATTCGGATCGAACGTCCAGGTTCCGGCCGTGAGGGGGAGGGTTGCAAGCATGATGTGCTCCTATGTCGGGTTTTGGATGTGATTGGTCCTGTCGATAACAGAATGCCGTAATAGTACCGTTCGTAAGTATCACCAACAACACATTCTCTTAGGTTCGGTGATCCGGTATCGTGAGGGCATGAGTTTCGATGTAGCGGCAGTGCCCCATAGCAACGACGATGCATCGCTCGATCTGCCCCATCGTGAGCTGATGGAGCTGTCAGCTCGGTTCTCGAGGTGTTTCCTTCGCTGGCTCGATTCGCGTACCCCGGGTGGCTTCACCTATCCACGGCTCCGTGTCCTCGAAGCCCTTCACTGCCAAGGCCCGGCAAAGATGAAGACGCTGGCGGATGCGCTCGGGCTCAGCGCCCGCAACCTCACCGCTGTGGCCGACTCACTGGAGAGCGACGGTCTGCTTCGCCGTGTCGCGCACCCCAGCGACCGGCGGGCCACTCTGCTGGAGCTCACCGCCGAGGGTCAACTGGCCGCCGACAAGTCGTTGGTCCCGAGGTTGGTCGAGATCAGCGGGCTCTTCGACGAGTTGTCGCCGACGGAGCGAAGCACCCTTCGCGCAACGCTGACGACGTTGGTCGGCGCGATGGAGTCGAAACCGTGTGACGAAGGCGGATCCTGACCGTCGTGCCGAGTGTGAAGGAACCAGTGCGACGCTCCGTCCTCGACCTGTCCGTGCTCAACGATGGTCAATCCAGTGGTGATTCCCTTCGGACCACTACGGCTTTGGCCAAGCGTGCCGACGAACTCGGGTACACCCGCATCTGGGTCGCCGAGCACCACAACATGCCGAGTGTGGCCTGCACCTCACCCGCGGTCCTGATCGCCCATCTCGCTGCGGTCACCTCCAACATTCGCGTCGGTTCGGGCGGTGTGATGTTGCCGAACCACGCACCGCTGGTCATCGCCGAACAGTTCGCCATGTTGGAGGAGCTTCATCCCGGACGGATCGACCTGGGAATTGGTCGCGCGCCAGGTACCGATCAACGCACAGCTGCGGTGTTGCGGCGATCGGCTCCGTTGCAGGGCGAAGAGGACTTCCCGCGCGACTTTCTCGACCTGATGGGCTTGCTTGGCGATCCGCGCACCTCGACAGGTTTGTGGAGCCAATTCCGGGCGACGCCGGTTGCATCGACGTCCCCGCAGATCTTTCTGCTCGGGTCCAGCGGTTACAGCGCCCAGCTGGCCGGCAACCTCGGTCTGCCGTTTGCCTTCGCCCACCACTTCGACACGGGCGGAACGATGCAGGCCACTGAGCTGTACCGCCACACGTTCCAGCCCTCGGTCGTGCTCGACAAGCCCTACATGATCGTCACGGCCAACGTCCTGGCCGCCGATTCGAAGGAAGAGGCCGATTGGCATTCGGCTCCGGGGCGTTTGACCGCGCTCGGGCGTCGTACGGGTCGGTTCATCCGCCTGCCGTCGCCACAGGACGCATCTGTGGATCCGGATCTCGAACAGGCTGATCGGTTGCCCAGCAGCCGGATCGTCGGGGAGATCTCGACCGTGGTCAGGGAGCTGGAAGAGCTGGTCGATCGCACAGGCGCGAATGAGCTGATGGTCACGTCCGTTGCGTACGACCTGTCGGCACGCATCCGTAGCATCGAACTGCTCGCCGAGCACTGGATCGGCCACGACTGATGCTGGACGCTGGCGACGCTGTCGCGATCGCCGATCTGTTCCAACTCGGAGATGCTGCGCTGCTCTCAGGTCCCGTGGCGCGAGGCGAAGTCGGTCAGGTCTGGCGGTTGACGACCGCGCTGGGCGCCTGGGCAGTGAAGGAACCGTTCGAGCGGCCATCGCAGGATGAAGTCGATGACGACGCCTTCTTCCAGGACGCCGCGCTCGCCCAAGGCGTACCTATGCCGAGGGTCGTGCGAACGACTGCGGGCAACGTGATGGCCGACCTCGGCGCGGCGACCGTGCGCGTGTACGAGTGGGTCGACCTCCTGCAGCGGGACCCTCGCCTGGACCCGACGACAGTAGGTCGTGTCGTCGCGTCCATCCACGGCGTCCGCTACATCGGCCGGAACCCCGTCGATCCGTGGTACACCGACCCGGTCGGTGCCGATGCGTGGGACGATCTCATCGGCCGGCTCGGGGCCGCGGGTGCGGGTTTCGCCGAGGCACTGTCCGAGCAACGCGACGAGCTTGTTGCGCTCGAGGAGTTGCTGGAATGGCCGACGAATCTGCAGACGTGTCATCGCGACCTCTTCGCCGACAACCTGTTGCGTACGCCGTCGGGTTCGTTGTGCGTGATCGATTGGGAGAACAGCGGCCTTGCCGATCCCAGTCAGGAAATGGGTCTGGTCCTCTTCGAGTTCAGCTGCGGCGACATGGGTCGCGCCCGAGCCTTGTACGACTCGTACATCGACGCCAGCGGCCCCGGACGTGTCACGAGCCCGGGAACGTTCTCCATGATCATCGCCCAGCTCGCGCACATCGGAGAGATCTCGTGTCGCCGATGGCTTGACCCGGCTCTCTCCGCCGAGCAGCAACACAACGCCGGCCGGGTCGAGGAGTTCCTTACCCAACCGATCACTCGCCGAATGATCGACGAGTTCGTGGCCGCGCTGTCCGGCTGACCCGTCGAGGTGTAGCGGGCTCAGTTGGCGAAATCGGGAACCGGTCCACGCGCGTTGTCGGCGCGGCCCTCCGGCTCTTCCCAGTCTTCCTGACGGCCCAGCACGGTGAGGTCGAGGAACGCATACGAGCCGCCCAACCACTCGGTTCCACGAGCGAAGACCGAGTTCGTGTGGAACACCTCGCCGTCCTGGGCGATGAAGGTGCTGTACCCCGGTTGCTCGCTGGGGCCTTCGAGGATCCACTCGGCGCCATGAGCCTTCAATTCGTCGGGCCCACGGAAGTTGTATTCGACCTGCGCTACCGACGGATCGAGGCTGACGTGGAAGTCGTAGTTGAAGTCACTGCCGAACGATGAATACCAACGGAAGTCCCACCCGCGCTTCTTCCTATAGCGTTCCAGCTTCTCGAGGGGGGCACGCGAGACGACGGCGAACGCGGTGTCTCGAGCGCCGAGGTGGCGCAGCAATCCCGCGGACAGCTCGTCGGCGCCGGCCGTACAACTCGAACAGCCGTCCTCCCAGCTCGGATCGAACATGAAGTGTTGGATGATGAGTTGTCGATGACCGTCGAAGATGTCGAGCAAGCTCACCGAGCCATCGGGCCCGTCGAATCGGTAGTTCTTCTCGATTCGGACCATGGGCAGCATTCGCCTCTTGGTGCTGAGGGCATCGCGGGCCTTCGTCATGGCCTTCTCATCTGCGAGCAGTGTGACCCGGGCTTTGCGCCACTCGTCACGGCTTGCGATCTCGGGCAGAGTCATGAAACCGACTTTACCTTGCCGCGGACTCCACGTCGTCTCGACAAAAGGTTGTTGCGACGCTGTCGAAATTGGTGACGGTTGTTCGTCGGACTGAGGAACGTGCCCGACGGGCGCCGCAATCACAGGAGGCCACACGCCATGGACGACGCAGCGACTTGGAGGCTGATCCACAGCGAACGAGCGGCCATGGCCGACACCTTGAGCAAGCTCAGCCCGTCCCAATGGACTGCACCCTCATCGTGCGGCGGATGGTCGGTCCGGGAAACCGCGGCACACATCGTGCTCGGCTCCGAGCAGACCACGCCGCACTTCATGGCCCGAATGGCGGCGAACGGTTTTCGGTTCAACCACATGATGGACCGAGATGCGCGCAGCACCGGGCTGCGACCCACTGACGAACTGATTGCTCGCCTGCGCAATCACCTCACCACGACCAATCATCCGCCGGCACCGGTGAAGACGATGTTGGGTGAGATCGTCGTGCACGGTGATGACATCCGCCGACCGTTGGGTCTTGCCGGTGACACGGACCCTGCTGCGATCATTGAGTGCCTGGAGATGTACAAGACGGCGAGCTTCCCGGTTGGGACCAAGAAGCGGATCGATGGACTGCGGCTGGTCGCTACCGATGTGGACTGGTCACATGGGGCCGGCCCGGAAGTGACCGGTCCCGGCATGGCGATGCTCTCGGCCATCACGGGTCGCGCAGGCGGCCTCGAGGAACTGGCCGGCGAAGGATTGCCGGCGTTGCGCCGACGGATGACGTCGGTCGGCGCAACGCCGATGCGCTGACGCGCCCGGTTCCGTCAGTCGCCGTTGGCGGTGCTCGTCAAGAGGCCGAGGAAGTAGCCGTACACCGCGTGGAAGATCAGAATGGACAAGGGCAGCTTCCAACCGTCTGGGGTCCCGAAGCTGAACACTCCGTAGCCCGACTTCGGCGCGTACACGTACGGCACCAGGAACCCGGCGCTGATGACCGCCATGACCATGCTGTAGATCAGACCCTTGCCGACGTTACCCATGTACGTGTTCGGCAGAGGGATCTTCGAGCGCACCAGCACCACGAACAAGATGGCGAAGATGACGCCGTCGACCATGTGGATGGACTGACCGACGAAGAAGGACGCAGGACTGCCGAACTCGCCGGCGGGCGCGAACAGCGCGCCGTTGAAGAGTGGCCACGGCACTTGCGGCAAGCCGATGCCTCTGAGGTAGTAGCCGACGATGGTGGCGAGCTGAACAGCGATGAGACCGGCAAGCGCTGGTCCGAGCACGGGATGCTCGCCGAGCCATCTTCGCCAACGGACGTCGGTGCTGACTTGCGTTGCATTCGCATTCATGTATGACCCCCAAGCTCACATTGAATGCTGCACGTGTCGTGCAGACGCGCCAAAAAGTAACACTGAGGACGCACAATCTCGCGGATGGACTTGCAAGCAGTGGTCGGGGTGTGCTAAACGGCCGGCGACTCGGGTTGGCTAAGCCGCCCTGGCCGTGCTGTCACGAACGATGAGCTCGGTCGGAAGCAACACGTTACGGACGCGCTTGGTGCTGCCGTTTCGCGATCGGCCGATCGCGGCGGTCAACGCTGCGGCCGCGGCGTGGCCTTTGGCCGCCACGTCCTGGCGAACGGTCGTCAAGGCCGGACGCATGCGTTTGGCCAGTGGGCTGTCGTCGAAGCCGACGACGGACAGGTCGCCCGGGACCGCGAGGCCACGTGCGAGTGCGGCCTGTACCACTCCATACGCGATGACGTCACTGAAACAGAGGATTCCAGTCGGGCGATCCGGCAGATCGAGGAGCACCTGCGCGGCGTCGTGCTCGGCGCTGACGTTCGAAGGATCCTCCTGAACGACCGTCGGCTCGATACCAGCCGCATGCAGTGCGTCGAGCCAGCCGAGCATCCGTTGCCGCGTGACGTGATTGGTAGCAGCGTTCGGGTCGGCGACGATTCCGCCGCCGCCATCGATGTTGGCGCTGATGATGCCGACCTTGCGGTGTCCGAGATCGACAAGGTGCTGCGCAGCGGCCCGAGCACCCGATCGGTCATCGATGTTGATGCTGGGGATCCCGGAGGCGGGCACCTGGTCGACGAACACGATCGGCAGCCTGCGACGGATCAACCAATCGACTGCGGTCGACTCCGTGTTGCACGAGTAGACGAGCGCTCCGTCCATCGGCACGTCGCGAGCCGGAATCATGTTGTGTTGATCCGATGCCGACAACAGCGTCAGGGCGAGCCCCGTGGGCGCCAGCTCCTCGGCGATCGCGCCGAGAAAGGTCGTCGCGACCTCGTCGGTGAACGCGTCGCGCAGAGAATCGGTCAGCAGTACGCCTACGGCACCTGTGGTGCCTCGGGCCAGTGCCCGCGCCGATGGGTCGGGACCGGCGTACCCGAGCTCGTCCGCCGCGCTGAGAATCCGTCCGCGAAGTTCGATCGAAAGTTGATCGGGCCGAGAGAAGGCGTTCGACACCGTCATCCGGCTCACCCCGACCCGATCAGCGATCGTTTGCAGTGTCACTCGGCCCATCCAGAGATTCTGGTCTGAAATCGGCCGGGAAACCTAGGGCGAATCAGCATTCGTGGCTGTAGCGCGCCGGCCGCATGTCGGCGACCGGTCGACGGGCCCCGGCAGAGTTCCCCCGGCCCACTGGCCGGATCGCAGAATAGAGCTGCCGGATGCGGCGTCGTGGCTCACGATAGGCCAGGACGGGAGCATTCGGAAGGGCGCTCTGCGCCAGCTGATGAGCGGAGGACCGCAGGTAAAGATCGTTGAGGGCGGTGAATGATTCCATCACTGTGACTCCTTGTCAGGGCTACCCAGTTCGGTAGCTATATCGGTATAGTACCACCGTTACTATACCGGTCAAGTCAATTCGTCGATGTTTGATGTGATGTCCGTCATACGATCACGCGCCGACTGCACCGGGCCGCCTTGGCTCAGCGTCCACGAATCACGAACACGAAAATCGACAGTGCGGCTACGGAGATGAGCTTTCGTGTGTGTGCGCGAACTCGACGTCCTCGGCGAAGTTGTCGGGGAGCACGAGTTGTTCGCGTTGTCGCTCCTGACGCACTGCTGTGAAGACCACCAGAAGGGCACCGGACACGGGCACCGCCAGCAATGCTCCGAGCATCCCGAAGACCTCGACTGCCAACAACACGCTGAGGAGTATCCCGAGCGGGTTGACGTTGACCTTCCGGGCCATTATCCACGGATACAGGACGCCGTTCTCGATCTGCTGGTACACGACAAAGAAGACGATGGAGACGATCCCGGCCGTCGGCGAGTGCAGGTATGCCGCGATCACGCAGACCGCGGCGCCGAGCGTCGCCCCCACGAGGGGGATCAGGTCGGCAACGGCAACGAACAATGCCAGCACAACCGGGCTGGGCACACCCAGGGCCACCAGGCAACCGAAGGCGGCAACGCCCGCGATGAGGCTGATGATCAGGTTGCCGATGACGTAGCCGCTGACTGCGGCGGCGGCATCTGTGGCGATTCGTTGCGCAGAGGCGCGTCGTCTGTATGGGATCAAGCCCTGCGTGGCTCGGGCGATCGACGCAGACTGGCTGAGGAACAGGAAGGTCAGCAAGGTGATGGTGATGAACGCAAACGCCGCGCTGGCCACCGTTTGCAGCTCCTCGAACGACGAGTCGCTGAGCCGGTTGGCGGCGCTGGCCAGTTTGGCTTCATTGTCCTTGACGTAGCTCTCGATGTGCAGCTTGTGGACGATGTTGCCGACCGGACCCTTGCCGTCGGCGGCCTGGTGCACGGTCCCCGGCAGATCCGTGATGATGTTCACCAGCTGCGTTCTGACCGGCATGATGAACAACGCGATCACGCCGGCCAACACCAGCAGTGTGCCGAACACGACGGCGCCGGTGGCCACGGTGCGGCGTCCTCCGAGGCGGCGCTCCAGGCGACTGACGAGTGGTGCAAGGACGACCGCCATGAAGCCGGCGATCGCAACCCACGTCAGGATCCGGACGGTGGCGAGCAGCAAGAGCAGCAGTGCATACGTCGTGACGACGACTGCCACCGAAGCAACAATGGTCCGCCACGGTACGTCTGACCACGTCGTCTTCCTGCTCGTGGGCGGGCTGTCTGCGGCGTCGTGAGGGATTGGCGCGCTGCTGCCTGGGATGTAGAGGCCGTCATGATCCGACACCCCCGACATTTGGTGCACGGTATCAACGGTTCCCTTGTAGCGCTCCATTCAAACAGCGTCCACCCTGAGGGGCACGCCGCTAGCGGATCAATGTGCCGACGACATTGATCGCGACGCCGATTACTGCCGTGCCGAACGCGAAGGAAAGAAGTGCATGTCGGAGCGCGGTTCTGCGAATCGATCGCTGGAGGATTGCCGTGTCGGACACCTGGAACGTCATACCGACCGTGAACGAGACATAGGCAAAATCGAGGTAGTCAGGAGGTTCGTCGATGTTCGGGAAGGCGATGCCGCCGGCCGGCGCGCTGTAGTACAGCCGGGCGTAGCGCAACGTGAACAACGTGTGCACCGTGAACCACGAAAGGAACACCGTGATGACCGCGACGACCGTCAGCGTCCTGTGAAGGGACCCCGATTGGCTATGTGCGTGCGCGAGACCGGCAACGACCCCGATCAGGCTGACCAGGCACGCAATCACCATGACGAGGTCTACGAACGCATGACTATCGTCTTCTCGTGTTGCTGCCAACTCGGTCGACGCCGAATCGAGGACAGCGATGAAGGTCCACACGGACGCGACCACGAACAACGCGGCCACATCCCAGCCGGCGAGCACGCTGAGCTGCCAGGGGCAGGCGAACGCCGTGCCGACACCGACAGCTATGCCCAGTGCCCCCGCGATCAACAGCCGATCTCGCTGATCGAGTCTGACGCCGACGGCGCCGACACCGATGCGATCAGGCGACGATCGCCTAGGGGTCATCGGCTGCCTCGGCGGCTCACAGCGGCATCCTACGTCGTGGAGTGATTTGTTTAGCCCCTTCTGACACCGGGTACTCACTGTGACGCATGTCCGCACAACATCCGTTGGCGGTGTTATAACCCTCCAAAGGAGAAACACACCATGTCGTTCACCGAAGGTCCCCTCCACGAGCGCAGCGACGTCTTCGTCCAGGAGCCGGCGGCGACTGTGATCGACGTCCCGGCCAATGGCCCGGTAGTCGAGGCAGTCCCGGTTGCTCCCGCCGTCGTCGCTCCCGCTTCCGCCGGCCAGGTTCGCACGGCGTACGCCTCTCGATTTGCACCCGACGCGATCGTCGCCGGCGTGGTCGGATTGGTGTTGCTGGTCATGGGCCTCATCGCAATCGTTCGCGGTGGCTTTGACGGTCCGATGTCGACCCCGGTTGTGCAGGTACTCGGTTTCACCCATACCACGACGCTCGGCCTGATCGAGATCGTGATCGGTCTCGCGCTGTTGCTGTCCGGGGCGACTCGGTCACGCTCGGGTGAGATGTTCTTCGGTGCCGTGCTCGGCATCGGAGCGTTCGTCGGTGCTGTTCAGACCGACTCGTTCAGGAAGTCGTTGGCTCTCGAGTCGTCGTTTGCATGGCTTGCAGTGATCGCTGCCGTCATCGTGGTTCTCTCCGCGATGCTTCTGCCCCGCTACGCACGCAACTCGACGGTCATCGAGCATCTGTAACGTCAGCTGAGTTCAAGCAAGACAACTTGTTCAAGAGGGGCGGCCGCTCGTCGGCCGCCCCTCTTGGCGTTCACCCTTCGTCGCGGTTGCGTCGGCAGCGAATGCTGACCCCGTCGTCTGTTGCCGTGGCGGAGATGTCGTCCATCAGGTGACGGACGATTCCCAGTCCCCGACCGGACGGATCGTCTCCCGTTGCCACGACCCAGGTCTCAGGGCGCAGGACACGACTGTCCGGGGGACATCGGCCGCCCACGACCTCCAACCCCCAACAGGCGGGGTCGGACACGTCGACGTAGATCGTCAGACTCGTCCCGTGGCCATGCTCGATGATGTTGGTGGCCAACTCGCTGACGACAAGTGCGAAATCGCCGATGACACCACTTGGGGCTCCATGTTGGCGGAGCGTCTCGCCGACGAACCCCCGCGCCGCGCCGGCGCTCGTCGGAACGGCCTCGAAGGTTCGTTGCTCCCGGTCGACGGCGCTGGAGTTCATCGGCAGTGATCCTGCGTGGCCGCGAATTCGCGCCTTGTTTCAGCTGTCGCTGGACCACATGGCAGATCCCAATCCGAACACCGTGTACGCCACGTCACGGCCAGCTTGATACCCCGGTCAGCACGGGACGAAACCTCTTTGTAAAGTTTCACCCAGCGCTTGATCGGGGTATCAGAAATCTCTCCGTTCCCAGGGTGCCTATAGGACGGAAGCTTCTGTGTCCGCGGATCCCTGGATTGCCTGCAAGCTCGTGTTGCGCTGAACCGGTTTCCGCGGCAGGATCACTTCGTCGGACGAATTGCCGAGGCGCGAGCCGGCATTGGGACAGTAGCCATGGACTTGACGGAGAACATCGTCTCGCAACGCCAAGCCGAGACTCCTGCTCGCTTTGTCGGAATCGCTGACTGCCGCCATCGACGAGCAGCAGATCGCCGATCAAGTCTGCTCATTTCTCGTCGACAGCTTCCAGGGTCGGGCGTTCGTTGCTGTGCGCGAGGGTGATCGCTTGGTCGTCAGGGCCGTGTCCGGGTTCGACGAGGACTCGGTGCGCAAAGGCTCACAGCTCCCGCTCGACGGCGAGGGCCCCATCGCCGACGCGCCGGGTCGTGGGGGTGATGTACGTCGGCTGGGCCGCCGAACGTCCGATCAGCGAAGTGACCGCGACGCTGGCTGCGACTGCTTCGTCGCTTGTCACACATGCTTTGGGGAGGATCTCCAACAGCGAGACGGCGCACGGGCTCGAGTTCCGCCAGGCACTCGACGTGATGCTCGACGATGTGGCGATCGGCAGGGCCGTGCGGAACGACGACGGCGAGATCGTCGACTTCGTGATCGAGTACGTCAACAACCACAGCTCGAGCGGTGCCAGGCGCAGCACTGATGGTCTGGTTGGCGCCTTGATCTGTGATGTGCACCCCGATTGGAGGGCTTCCGGAATGTTCGACCACCTCCGGTCAGTTGTCGAAACCGGCGTCGCCTACGGAGGTCACAAGGTGCAGTACGCGGATCCGCCGAGGATGAAGGAGGGCGACACCGAAGGCAATCGTCGGCAGTCGTACCGCACACTGCAGATTGTCAAGTTCGGTGACGGGTACATCTCCGCCTCGCGTGACGTCACCGAGGTCGTCCTCGCCGAAGAGGCTTCACGCTCCGCAGCCCTGCTGGCCGCCGCGGAACACACCGCCGTCGGGTTGCTGCAGGCAGCCGCACTACCCAGCACGATGCCCGAGCTCGTCGGCGTGCGGATCGCAGCCGTGTATGAACCGGCCGACCCCCGTCAGCCAGTCGGAGGCGACTGGTACGACGTGTTCACGGTCGATGACAACCGTGTCGCGTTGGTCATCGCCGACGTCGCCGGTCACGGTCACAGCGCAGCGGTGTTCATGGTGCAGGTTCGCAACATCTTCCGAGCAATCGCTGCAGAGCACACCGATCCTGACGACGTGTTGACCCGAGCGAACGATGTGACCGCACAGCTGAACGAGCCCAACGGCCCATTCGTGACGTGTTGCTTCGCTGTTCTCGACATTGGCGCGAGAACCTTGCGCTGGGCACAAGCAGGCCATTTCTCACCATTGATCGTTTCCGTGGAGGGAACAGCGACATACCTGGACGAGCTCTCCGGCGCACCGCTGGCGTTCTTCGAGGCAGCGCTACGAGTCGGCAGCAATTGATGTGCGACCCGGTGATCGAGTGTTGATGTTCACCGACGGCCTTGTCGAGCGGAGGCGCGAACATCTCGATGTCGGACTCGAAAGGCTCGCCGCACTGGCATCGGCGCACGCCCATCTCCCTCCACAGGAGTTCGTCGAGACACTGGCCGCGTCGGTGACCGACCGCTTCGACGACCGCGCGCTCGTGTGTGTCGATTTCGTCGGGCTGTAGTCGTCGGGCTGTAGTCGTCGGTCAGTCGTATGGCCTGGCCATGGCCAACAGCGCATCGACGTGGGGTGACGATGCGGTGCCGACTTCGTGTGCCTCGATCAGCTCGGCCAACGACACGCCCTGCTCGTCCGCCTGCCGGACGAGCTTCGTTGCCGCGTCGTATCCGATGCGCGGCGCCAGCGCGGTAACGATTGCCGGCGATCGTTCGGCATTTCGTCTCATGCGATCCGCGTCGACCTCGACACCACGGATGCAGCGCGTGTCGAGGAGCGTGGCTGCACTGCTGAGCAGATGGATCGAGGACAACAGGCTGCGGGCGATGATCGGCATCGCCGTGCTGAGCTGCAACGTCGACATCGTCGAGGCGAACGTGATCGTTGCATCATTGCCCACCACTTGGGCAGCGACCTGCTGAACCATTTCGGGGATGACGGGGTTCACCTTGCCGGGCATGATCGAACTGCCCGCCTGAAGGGCCGGCAGAGTGATCTCACCGAGCCCTCCGTTCGGTCCTGAACCGAGGAGCCGTAGATCGCCGGCGATCTTGTGCAGCGACAGAGCAACGACCTTCAGCGTCGCGCCCGCTTCGACCAACGCGTCCTGGCTGGACTGCGCCTCGAAGTGGTTGACCGCTTCGACAAAGGTGAACCCGGTGCGTTCGCTCAGCCGCTTGGCCACGTTGGAGGCGAATCCCCTGGGTGCGTTCAGGCCGGTCCCGACCGCGGTTCCTCCCAGCGGAAGTTCGGCAAGGCGTGGCAACATCGACTTGATGCGCTCCCTGGATAGCTCGATGCTGCGTGCCCACCCACTGACCTCTTGACCGAACGTCATCGGCACGGCGTCCATCAGATGAGTTCGTGCCATCTTCACCGTCGCCGCGTGACCCTCCGAGAGCGTCACCAACGAGGAATGCAGAGAGTCAAGCGCGGGTAGCAGCGTGGTGGTGAGCTGCAAGACAGCGGCAATTCGGGCGGCCGAGGGGAACGTGTCGTTGGATGATTGCGACGCGTTGACGTGATCGTTTGGATGAGCGGGCTCGCCGATGGTCTCCGATGCCCGCTGGGCGAGCACCTCGTTCATGTTCATGTTGGTGCTCGTGCCGGAACCTGTCTGGAAGACGTCGACAGGGAACTGGTCAGCGAACTGGCCGCTGACCACTTCATCCGCAGCCTGCCGGACGGCCGCGGCGATTTTTTGCGGGATGACGCCGAGCTCACCGTTCTCGGTTGCGCTCTCGGCCTTGATCATTGCCATGGCTTCGATCATCGCCTGAGGAATTCGTTCCCCCGACACCGGAAAGTTGTCGATGGCCTTCTGAGTCTGTTCTCCCCAACGGCCAAGACTGGGCATGCCGTCAGCTATCGGCGAAGTTCAGAGCTTTGACGTCGGCGATGCCTTTGATCTTGGTGAGCCGGCGAACGTGGGCCTCTTCGTCGGGCCATGACGGGGTGCTGGTCAGCAGCGTGACAACACCGTCGTTCACCGCGAGGTCCTTGAGGGCCGGATCCCGTCGCAACACAGGATCGGACGTTACCGCGGCACGAACCTTCGCTTCAGTGATCCAATCCGATATCGGCCGCGTCTGGCGCTGGCGTACGGCGCGACGCAGGAAATCGGTCCAACGGAGGACGTCTTTTCGATTGACCCATGCGGCTGACGCCAATGCGGCGATCCACATCGGTCGGATTCGGCGACTGACGATTCGAGGGATCATGAGCGTCCTTTCAGAGATGCCGAAGCACGTCAACGGCTCTTTCCATGTACCCATGCGCGAGACCCATCAAACTCGACCGGCCGCCGACGGTCGAGGGCTCCGGTCGAGGACTCACGGTGATGGCGAGCCCCGGCCTCAGGGAGCCTGCTGCTCCTCGCGGAGGTGGTCGCGCAGCTGGGCCAGGCTCGACGCGATCAGCCGACCGACATGGACCTGACTGGTACCGATCTGCTCGGCGATCTGGGCCTGGCTCAGCTCCTCGAAGAAGCGGAGGTACAGGATCTGTCGCTGCCTGGGTCGCAGCCGGTCGAGCAGCCCGGCGATCACCTGGCGATTCAATATCTCGTCGAGATCCGACTCGACGGAGGGGGCGTTTCGTCCGCCTGGATCCAGGGTGTGGGCACGATAGGCGTTGTTGGCCTCGAGCGCCTCGATCACGGCCTCTTCGGCGATCTTCATGCGGTCGGCGATCTCCGAGATCTTCGGTGAGCGTTGTAGCTCCTTCGACAGGGCCTCGGTGGCTGCGTTCACTCCCGGTCGAAGGTCCTTGGCCCGTCGCGAGACGCGCACTCGCCACGTGTGGTCGCGAAAGTACCGGCGCAGCTCGCCGATGATGGTCGGCGTCGCATATGCGCCGAACGGCACTCCGTGCGCCGGATCGAACCGGTCGATCGCGTTGAGCAGGCCGATGCGCGCTACCTGGAATAGGTCGTCGAACGGCTCCCCGCAATCGGCAAACCGGCGGGCGCCGCGTGTGGCCAGCCACGAGGTGCGCTCGGCGATCTCGTCGCGCAAGCCCTTGTCACGGTCGGTCAGATAGCGATCGAATGCGTCTTTCAGCCACCCGTCGTCACTATCGGATTGGCTGGTGGCGACGTTCACGGGATCGAGGTGTGAGTCACGGCCGCCCAGATCTGGGCTTGTTGATCGATCAGCTCGATCCCGTGCGAGGTGCAGACGCTGGTGAGGACAGTGCGGCACAGGAGCAGATCAGGGTGCTCGACATCGAAGCTCTCGATCGGTGTGGATCCGCGCACGATGAACGCGTGGTCCTCGATCGCGAATTCGACCTCGATCGGCCCTGCGCCACCGTGCTCTATGAGGGCGAGGAGCACTTCACTGACGGCAATCTTGATGTCGTCGATCTCGTCGACCGTGAAGCCGGCCATTGCCGCAACGCCACTGGCTGCTAGGCGAAGGACCCTCGAAAGCGCTGGATCTGGCGGCACCCGCAGCACCACCGGGCCGATGACTGCAGCGTCAGTCATTACTGGTCTCGATCGAGAATTGGCTGGTGGTGCCCGTGATCTCGAGAAGGCGGCGGACCTCGGCGCCCACGTGTCGCAGAACGACGGTCGTGCCGCGAGCCCGGGCCCGTCGGCTCGCGCCGAGCAGGCTGCGCAAACCCGAGGAGTCGATGAAGGACACGTCGCCGAGGTCGATGACGACGGGGCCTTCGGTTTCACGCCGGAGCAACGCTGCTTCCAGGATCGGGCCCCCGGCGACGTCGATGTCGCCGTGTACAACGATCGCGCCACCAGGGACGTTCTCGACGGTTAGCGAATCGTAGTTTCCCATGTCGGTCACTGCCCATCCTCCTG
>JANPGV010000220.1:0-3935 GCA_031424145.1 Ilumatobacteraceae bacterium | reverse complement strand
TTGATGTGGTGGGCTTGGCACCATCCGGGGGGCCGTTCGCAACCCGGCCATCGACAGCCGCCGTCGCGGGCGACCATGGCGTGGTATTGGGCGTCGGACGCCAACCGGGTGGTTGTGCCGTAGTCGAGGATCGTTGACCGGCCGCGGGTGACCACCCGGTTCAGTTCAGCGTCGCAGCAGATCCGCCGAACTGTCTCACCGGACACGGTGGCGTTGATGTCGATGATCACCCCGCGTGCCGCGCCACGCTCGACAACGGTCTCGAACGGCACGGTGATCAGCACTTTCGGGCGTTCCCGCCCGCCAGTGACCGCTCCGGCGTTGTAGGCCGTGCACACCTCGACGAAGGCGTCAGCGATGCGGGTGTGGTGGGAGCGGCCGGTCTGGTCGGTGTATGCCGCGCCGGCGATGTGATCGAGCGCGGCGCGAACATCGGCGACGTCGTCGGGCATCAGCAGCCCGCCGACGGCGAACATCCCCTCGCCGTTGGCGGTGAAGGTCAGATACCGCTTCAAGCGCAGTTGTTCGTCGCGTTCTGGTTCGCTGGCCGGAGCGGCCATCGCCAGCCACCGATCCAGCGCCCGGCGGGTGTGCCGCGGCGCCCCAGAGGCGATCTCCACCAACAGATCGGCGTCACCGGCGAACCCGTGCTCGCTGACCACCGCTCCTAACAGGCGGACGTTGTCGACCGACAGTTGCCCGTCGGCCATGCGTTCGGCAACCAGCGGGGCAACCGCCAACGTGGCGGCCAGACGAACCTGATCACGCGCCGAACGCATCGACACCCGGGTCTCATCGGCCAGCCACGCCTCCATCGACGACGCACCGGCGGTGCGCCACACCCCGGCCTGCTCGGCGACGTGCACGACCCTGGCGATCTCGGCCTCCAGCCGGGTCGCCACCCGCCGCAGATCGATCACCACAGCAGCCACCTCCGATGCAGTCAACGAACCAACCTCGGCCGGCGCACACTGCGACAACGCACTCTCCAAAGCGGTCACGAGTCGAAGGGCCATAACCCCTCAACTATCCCCCCGAACACACGTTCGCAACCCGATTCATAGAATTTTCAGAGAAACCTTCGACCCTCAGCGCCAGTCGATCACCGTGTCCGGATCGGGGCGAACCGCGGGCTTGAACTCAGTCCCCTTCGTGAACGCCAACGGGGTTAGACAGACCTGCTGCACCGAGTCGAACGGGATGTCGACGATCTCGGCCACGGCCTTCTCCATCATCAGGTGGATGGTGGTCCAAGCGGTCCCCAGGCCACGCGCCCGGCCCGCCAGCATAAAGCTCCACATTGCCGGCAAGATGTTTCCCATTGCCGACACCGCCTGCACTGCGGACACGCCATCAAGTCGACCGCTCGTGGTGCACCCGAGCACTAGCACGGGGCATTCGCTCATGTGGCGGGCGAGGTAGGTCGCGGAGTCCGCAACTCGATCCTGCTGAGCCTGTGCTTCAGGGGTGTCCCGCGTGATCTTCCCGGCGAACCCGGGAGAACTTGCGTAGATCTCCCAGCACTGCGCGTACACACCAGCGATTGCTTCGATCCTTGCCCGGTCGCGAACGACGACGAATCGCATGGCGATCTGGTTGCTGCCGGATGGTCCTTGAAGAGCCATCGCAACACATTCACGGATGAGGTCGTCGGGAACCGGTCGTGTGAGATCGAGCCGTTTGCGCACCGCGCGCGTAGTCGACAACAACTCGTCGGGACCCAGATCGAGCAGGCTCATGCGACACTCCTTTGAGAGACGCGCCGAGCGTACAGAGAGGTGCGGGTGCGCGACTGGCCGAGCTCAGGCCGCAGCCGGCAACCGCGACCCGACAACCCGGGCCAACCGGTCGACCTCAGCGTTGGGAATCGCGTTCCAGTCGAGCACCAGTTCGGTCAACTTCTGAGCCCACGTCACCCAGACACCGCTGAGCGCGAAGGGCTTGGCGAACCAGCCCCACTCCGAGTTCACGAAGCAGAGGGCGGCGTGGACAGGAACCCGGTCGAGACCTTCTTTGGCGAGTACGGCTTCGACTGCAACGACCTTCCGGTCGATACCGTCGACCAGGTTGGTTCGATCCTTTCCGGAGACGTACAAGCGCTCATCGACCTTGAACCAGCCACCGACATCGCGCCGCTCGACGCGGCCGTCGTACTCATGCGCGTCGACAACCCAGACACCCGACGGGGCAACAACGATGTGATCGATCTGGCATTTCGTGCCGGGAGCCTTGCGATCGTCTAGGACGACGGCGCGATGGCCGAGCTCGGTGTGCAGGTGCACCGACAACAGGCGGTCGCGTTGAACTCGCTCGGCTCCGCCG
Source organism: Ilumatobacteraceae bacterium (assembly GCA_031424145.1). Classification (GTDB taxonomy): domain Bacteria; phylum Actinomycetota; class Acidimicrobiia; order Acidimicrobiales; family Ilumatobacteraceae; genus JAENVT01. Next base: position 1,613 of record JANPGV010000220.1, on the reverse strand, counting down.
CGAGCCGACAACGACTCGTCGCTGAAGAACTTGCCGACACGGGCGATCCGGCTCGTGGCTCGCCTCTCGACCCGGAGCAGCGGCCCGTGACAGGTTGAACATTGCACCTCGTCCGCCGCGACATCGCACCACACCTCGCTACCGGTGAGCAGCCCGATGCCACAAGTTCGGCACGTGTCCGGCCGCAGGAGGGCGAGCAACTTGAGAGGCATGCGACAAGTATCGGTTTCAACGCCGGACAGTTGAGATCGAGACAGGAAATTGGGCCTTTTGGACCCCCGAAAGCTCCGTCAAAGACCGCGGGGCGACGCCTCGAATGCTTCGACATCCTTGGGATCCCCCTGCACAACAGCGCGAACCTTGTCGAGTGGACGACCGAACGCATGTATCACGATCTCGCCTGGCAGACCGACGAGGATCACGCCTTTTTCAGCCCTCTTGGCCACGATGTCTTCCCGACCGGCGCTGCGCAGCGTGACACCCACCGGTGACTTGCGGAACAGGAGGCGTCCCATCATCTTGAGTGGTGTCCACAGGGCATCGTCGCGCTCGGGATTGTCGTCGCGGGGCGCCCACTCGACCTGGGCGCGCCTGATGTCTTCGTGATGGATGAAGAACTCGGCCAGGTTGAGCTTGTCCCCCACGACTGGGATCGCCCAGGGTGACCAGATGGGCGGACCTTCGCGGAACAGCTTGATCATGTCCTCCCACGGCTCGCTGGCGACCGACGCGGTCACGTTTTTCGCGTGATCGGCCAGGAACGGCAGGATGATGCCGGCCGTTGCGTCGGGTCGACGCTCCCGCACGAGAAGATGGGCGAGCAGGTCTCGGGTCGCCCACCCCTCGCAAAGCGTTGGAGACTCGGGACCAACCTTCTCGAACAGGTCAGACATCTCGGCACGTTCGTTAGCGGTGATGCTCACGACGTCACCGTACCCACTTCGCGCGGGCAGAATGCCTACTTGACCGCATCGCTGCACGCACGCAACGTCTCGCTAGCGCTCGGAGCCAGGCACATCCTGGTCGACGTCGACCTGTCGCTCGACCCTGGCCACCGCGTCGGTCTCGTCGGACCGAACGGTGTAGGCAAATCGACATTGTTGCGGGTGCTCTGCGGCAGGCAGCGGCCGGACGTCGGCAGCGTCTCGCTGGCGCCGCGTTCAGCGACCGTCGGCTATCTCGAACAGGAACCAGAACGTCGCCAGGAAACGGTGCACGATCACATCGAGAGGCGCACCGGCGTAGTTGCTGCGCACGCCGAGCTCGATGCTGCCACGGCTGCTCTTGCGGCCGCTGTGTCGGGTGCCGACGATCGATACAGCACCGCACTCGACCGCTGGTTGGCGTTGGGTGCAGCCGACCTCGAGACACGCGTCGCGGAGACGTGGGCGGAGCTGGGTCTCGCCGAGCGGTTGTTGGAACAGCCGATGGCATCGTTGTCGGGAGGCGAGGCCGCGCGTGTGAGCCTCGCCGCGATGATGCTCGCCCGCTTCGACGTCTTGTTGCTCGACGAGCCCACCAATGATCTCGACCTCGACAGCCTCGAACGTCTCGAGCATTTCGTCAACGGATTGCAAAATGCTGTCGCGCTGGTGAGCCACGACCGCGAGTTC
>JANPGV010000219.1:0-1817 GCA_031424145.1 Ilumatobacteraceae bacterium | reverse complement strand
TCCTCGTCCGCCATCTCGGCCTTGATTTCGGCCTCGATCTCGGGGAGATCCGTGTGCAACTTCTCAGTGTCGACCCACGTGATCAGGTGCGCCGCGAAGTAGATGACCTTCTCGAGGCTCTTCGGGGCGATGTCGAGCAGGTAGCCGAGACGGCTCGGGACACCCTTGAAGTACCAGATGTGGGTGACGGGGGCGGCGAGCTCGATGTGGCCCATGCGCTCGCGCCGGACCTTGGAGCGCGTGACTTCCACGCCGCAGCGCTCGCAAATGATGCCCTTGAAGCGAACGCGCTTGTACTTGCCGCAGTAGCACTCCCAGTCGCGTGTCGGCCCGAAGATCTTCTCGCAGAACAAGCCGTCCTTTTCGGGACGCAGCGTGCGGTAGTTGATCGTCTCGGGCTTCTTCACTTCACCGTGTGACCACAGTCGGATCTGGTCGGCCGTGGCCAACCCGATCTTCAGCTGGTCGAACATGTTCACATCAAGCATCGGATTCTCGTCTCGTTCGTTCTCAGTAGCTTGCGTTGCGGGCGGCGCGACGTGCCTCGCGCTCGCGGTCGTCTTCGTCGGTGCCGCGTTCGTTGCGGCTGATGTCGATGCCGAGCTCTTCGGCGGTGCGGAAGACGTCTTCGTCCATCTCGCGCATCTCGATCTCGGATCCGTCGTCGGCGAGCACCTCGACGTTGAGGCACAGCGCCTGCATCTCCTTCATGAGCACCTTGAAGCTCTCGGGGATGCCCGGTTCCGGGATGTTCTCGCCCTTCACGATCGCCTCGTAGACCTTGACCCGGCCGAGCACGTCGTCGCTCTTGATGGTGAGCAGCTCCTGCAAGCAGTACGCCGCGCCGTAGGCCTCGAGTGCCCACACCTCCATCTCGCCGAAGCGCTGCCCACCGAACTGGGCCTTACCACCCAACGGCTGCTGGGTGATCATGCTGTATGGGCCCGTGGAGCGAGCGTGGATCTTGTCGTCGACCAGGTGGGCCAGCTTCAAGATGTACATGTAGCCGACCGTGACCGGGTTGTCGTACAGCTCGCCCGTACGGCCGTTGCGTAGCGGGGTCTTACCGTCGAGCTGGATCATGCGCACCCCATCGACGCCCTCGGCGTTGAGGTTCTCGAAGATCGACTGGATCGTCGGGTGCTTGCCGGCGGCCTCTTCCTCGTCCCAATGGGCTCCGTCGAACACCGGGGTGGCGATGAAGGTGCTGGGCTTGGTGTTGGGGCGGGTCTTGAACTCGGTGCCGCGGATCGGCGGGTCACCAACGACCTTGCCACTCTTGGCATCTGTCCAACCCCACCGGGCTGCGTACCCGAGGTGGGCCTCGAGCACCTGACCGACGTTCATGCGGCTCGGCACGCCGAGCGGGTTGAGGATGATGTCGACCGCAGTGCCGTCGGCCATGTAGGGCATGTCTTCGATCGGGAGGATCTTGGAGATGACACCCTTGTTGCCGTGGCGGCCGGCCAACTTGTCGCCGACCGAGATCTTGCGCTTCTGGGCGACATAGACACGGACCAGTTCGTAGACGCCGGGTGGCAGTTCGTGGCCGTCTTCGCGGGTGAACACCTTGACGTCGATGACCTTGCCGCTCTCGCCGTGCGGAACCTTCAGCGATGTGTCGCGAACCTCGCGGGCTTTCTCGCCGAAGATGGCTCGCAGCAAGCGCTCTTCCGGGGTCAGCTCGGTCTCACCCTTCGGGGTGACCTTGCCGACCAGTACGTCGCCTGGGCCGACTTCGGCGCCGACGCGGATGATGCCGCGGTCGTCGAGGTCGCGCAGGATGTCGTCGCTGGGGTTCGGGATGTCCCGGGAGA
>JANPGV010000218.1:0-8947 GCA_031424145.1 Ilumatobacteraceae bacterium | reverse complement strand
GGTCGAGCTCGTCATGGCGCTCGAGGAGGAGTTCGGCGTCGAGGGGCCCGAGGAAGATCTCGAGGGCATCGAAACAGTCGGCCAGGCCTACGACCTGGTCGTCGGCAAGCTCTGATGAAAGGCGCCGGGCGGCGCGTCGCAGTCACCGGCTATGGGGTCGTTGCACCATGCGGCATCGGCCGAAAGGCGTTCTGGGACGGCCTGAACGGGCCCGGGATCGCCGGTCATCGCAGCATCGAGATCGCCGATTGGGACCCACTGCCGTTCTTCGACAATCCGAAAGAGGCTCGGCGCGCCGACCGGGTCGAGCAGTTCGCTCTGGCGGCCGCGGCTGAGGCGTTCGAGCACTCGGGCAGACCTGCGGCCGAGTCGGACAGGTTCGGAACGATCTTCGCCACCGGTGTCGGCGGCCTTCGATCCACCGAGGAGCAGATCGGGGTGCTGCTGACCAAGGGCGAGCGACGGGTCTCGCCCTTCCTCGTCCCGATGATGATGCCCAACGCACCCGGCGCGGCCATCTCGATGCGTTACGGGCTTCGTGGGCCGAACGAAACGATCACGACCGCGTGTGCGGCCTCGACACATGCCATCGGCTATGCGGCGCGTTTGATTGCGTGGGGCATGTGCGACGCGGTCGTCACCGGTGGTTCCGAATCGGCTGGTTCCCCGATCGGCGTCGCCAGCTTCGGCAACATGACCGCACTGTCGACGTCCGGCTCGAGCCGACCGTTCGATGTCGACCGCGACGGCTTCGTGCTCGGCGAAGGAGCCGCCGTACTTATCCTCGAAGAGTGGTCGGCGGCCGAGGGTCGGGGCGCGACGATCGTCGGCGAAGTGCTCGGTGCCGGCAGCAACGCCGACGCCCACCACATCACTGCTCCGGCGCCGGGCGGGATCGGTGCCATCGCGTGCATGCGTCTGGCAATGGACGACGCCGGATTGGAGCCCGGCGACATCGGGCACATCAACGCCCATGGCACCTCGACTCCCCTCAACGACGCTGCGGAGGCCGCCGCAATCACCGAGATATTCGGGGCGCGCGGTGTGCCCGTCACGTCGACGAAAGGCGTCACCGGTCATGCGCTCGGTGCCGCAGGCGCGCTTGAGGCGGTCGCGATGTTGTTGGCCATAGATCAACGCCAGATCCCGCCGACTGCGGGCACGAAGGTCGTCGATCCCGAGTTCGACATCGATCTCGTCGTCGGCTCAGCGCGATCATGGGAACCGGCGCCGTCGATCTCGAACAGTCTCGGTTTCGGTGGTCACAATGGGAGCATCATCCTCGGTCCTGTGTAGGACCTCGGAGTCAGATTGATTGCACCGAAACCGTGGCTGTCGTCACGACGTTCACCAGGCGGAGTTCAACAGAGCCGGGGAAACGTCGCTAGGTGGTAGGGGCCGGGCAAACAGGAATCCCTGTCCCTGGTCGCAGTCCAGTTCCCTGAGACGGATGAGTTGGTCAGAGGTCTCTATTCCTTCGGCGATCGACCGCAGGCCGAGGTTTGCCGCCAGATCGACCACAGCAGCAACGATTCGTTCGTCCGACTGGTCTTCGCCAATGCCGTGGATGAAGGTCTGGTCGATCTTGACGAAGCTGAGGGGAAGGTTGCGGAGGTGGGTCAGCGACGCGTAGCCGGTGCCGAAATCGTCCAAACCGATCTGCACGCCCAGGTCCCTGATCAGTTTGAGTTGACGGAGGATGTCCGGTAGAAGATCGATGATCGCCGTCTCGGTCAGTTCGAGATGCAAGTTCTGCGGGTCCAACCCGGTCTGCTCCAGAGTCTCGTGCACCACGCGGGTGAGGTCACCAGGCTCGAACTGACGCGCGGACAGGTTGACGGCGATGGTGAGGGGTGCCTCCGACGAATCGCTCGGAGCCCAGTGGCAGATGTCCTCGCAAGCCATCTCGAGCACCTGCTGACCCAATGGAACGACGAGGCCGCTCTCCTCCGCCACGGAGATGAAGTCCATGGGGGGCACGATCGAGCCATCTTGTTCGGCGATCCGGGCCAGGGCCTCGAACCCGACGACGTGCCCGGACGAGAGATCCACAACCGGTTGGTAGTAAGCGATGACACGACCATCGTCCAACGCCGACTGAAGTTTCCTCTGCGCAGTCGATCGCCGCTGGACCTCCCGACCGAGTGCCGAATCGAACACCTCGACGCGGCCTCTGCCCATCGACTTCGCCTGGTACATGGCCTTGTCCGCCTCGTTGAGGAGGACCTCTGCCGTTCCTCTTCCTCCGATCGACACGGCGATGCCGATGCTGGCACCAACGCGATCGGCCTCCCCGGCAGGCCGGTTCAGCTCGGTTATCAACCGTGCACCGATGTCGATTGCATGAGACTGACTTTCGACATTCGATGCCAGGACGACGAACTCGTCGCCGCCGATCCTGGCGACCGTGTCGTGCGGTCGCACGATCCCTGACAGCTGTTCGGCAACGGTTCGCAAGACCTGGTCGCCCGCGGCGTGCCCCCGGGTGTCGTTGATCTGCTTGAACCGGTCGAGATCGACGAACAGAACCGCAGTGCACCGCCGCGAACGCTTTGCCTCCGACAACGCCAACGTGATTCGGTCGACGAGAAGTGCCCGGTTCGGAAGGCCCGTGAGCGCGTCGTGCGTCGCTTGTTTGGTCAGCGCGGCCTGGGCCTGCTGCAGGTCGGCCATTCGCTCCGCTTGGGCCGCGCCGAGTCGGGAGATCTCGCGGTCCTGGGCCTTTTGACCGGTGAGGTCGGTGAACGTGAGACACGTCAACTTGTCGCCCTCGACCTCCAATGGTGAGATCCCGACCAGGACCGGAATTGCATGGCCGTCACTGTCGATGAGATCGAACTCGACTGTGGTCCCAGCTCCATTCGGACCACGAAGGGCATCGAGGTCGAACGGAAGAGTGCCTGAGATGAACATCTTCATCGGGGAGCCCACGATTGCGGCTCGCGGACGAGCCAGCAACTCGGCCAAGCGTCTATTGGCGTACAGGATGAGACCGTTTGACGACAGCGTCACGGCGCCGTCGCGCATGTTCTCGACGAAGATGCGATACGGCCGATCTGCGGTTGCCAACGTGAACACTCGACGTTGCGCCCGCCCGTTGGATACAACGAAGGCATCGACCTCGCCGGCGGCGATCGCACGAAGCATGTCTTCCGCCTCGGTCATCCTGGACAGAGCCTCGGCAAGCGTGGTCGGCGGTTCGTGTGGATCGGCCGCGTCTGCGAGCTCGACGAGCTTGGTGTCGAGGCGCACGCTTTTGGCGTCTTGCTGCGAACGCGACCCGCGTCGAGCCGTCGAGTCGAGTCGGCTCACATCGACCTCGCCATGGTGCCTCTGACGACTCGCGTGGCCGGAAGATCCAGCGCGTCGACCACCTTGTCTCTTTGAGACAGATCACCAACCACACGCCGGACCGGCAGCGGCAAGCTCTTCACCAGAGTGGGCGTCACCAGCACGTTTTTGGTCAGCAGACTGCTCGCGTCCTCGTGGATGTCTACAACAGAGAGGCGATAGTTCCCGCTGCAGTGAAGATCACACAGACGTCGCGCGTTGGCGATCGCACGGGCCGCAAGTGCCGAAGCGCCACTGACGAAAAGTGTGAATTCGTAGCGCACGTCGTCGGTCGTAACGGTTAGTTCGAATCCAACTTCTGGCAAGCTCATGAATCGCCCGGTCGCTTGGTGATAGCTGCGCCGTCGTAGACGTCCGAGAGTTCGACGCCGTGGTCCGTCAGGAGCAGTTCTCGGATCTGGTTGCTGTTCGCCATGCCGCGCGCCTTGACGACGTAGAGGACTCTCTTGTTCTCACCCCGGTCTTCGACTGAGTTGATGATGATCCACGTGTCTGCGAGGGACGTCATCTGTTGCTCGACCCGCGTTGGCCCGCCCGCCGACGTCAAGCTGGTGAACAATGAAGTCACCCCACGTGCTTTCAGGTAATCGACCTGACGTGCAAGAAGTGCGGCTACCTCGACAGGGGTTCCGAGGCTGGCGAGATCCGAGATCGGATCTTTCACCACGATTGACGGGTTGAACTCCCCGACCAGTTGCTGAACCGTGAAGAGGTGAGCTTCCAAGCCGAGCAGAGATGGGCGGAAACAGTGCAGCTGCATGAGGCCGGCATCGGTCCATTGCCGCAGATCGACACCGACCGACAACATGTTGCGAATGATCTCTTCTCGTGACTCGTCGAACGAGAAGAACATCACTCGCTCGCCACGCTGACATGCAGCGTTGCAGAACTGCGCAGCCAGCGTTGTCTTGCCTGTGCCGGACGTGCCGCTCACATGGACCGAACTGCCCCTGAAGAAGCCGAAGTGGCCGAGCATCGAGTCGAGGACTGCATTGCCAGTCGACATTCGGTCATTGGAAACGCTGTGGCTGAGCCCTAGCGACGCCATCGGTAGCACCGAGATGCCGGTCTCACCGATGAGGAACGGGTATTCGTTGGTGCCGTGGTACGACCCCCGGTACTTCAGGACCCTCAATCGCCGGATGGAGGTCTGCTCCTTGACGCGGTGGTCGAGCACGATCACGCAGTCGGAGACGTACTCCTCGATGCCGTGGCGCGTCAACGTCCCCTCGCCGCGCTCGGCAGTGATCACTGCGGTAACACCTCGGTCCTTGAGAAACACGAAAAGCCTGGCGAGCTCGGCGCGAAGGATCCCTCTGTCGGCGAATCGACCGAAGAGTGTCTCGATCGTATCGATCACCACCCGCCTCGCCCCGACGGCGTCGATTGCGGCCCCGAGGCGCAAGAAGAGGCCTTCCAGATCCCAGTCGCCTGTCTCCTGAATGTCTCCGTGGACCAAGGTCACGTGGTCGAGCATCAGCTGACCGTCAGCTTCGAGCTGGGCGAGATCGAACCCCAGCGACGCGACGTTCGATCGCAGGTCGTCGATGGTCTCCTCGAACGCTACGAACACACCGGGCTCGTCGAACTCGGTGATCCCGCGGACGAGGAACTCCATCGCGAGCAACGTCTTGCCGCATCCTGCCGGGCCGCACACGAGAGTGGCTCGACCTCGGGGCAACCCTCCACCGGTCACCTCGTCGAGGCCGCTGATCCCTGTCGGCGTCTTGAGCAGTCCGATGACCTTGGGCGCGGACACATCAGCTGAAGCCGGTGCTTCGTCGGCGATCGCCCTCGTCGCAGTCAACACGGTCAGTCCCGCTTTCGCGTATAACGAAGCCGCGGGGTCCGGGCGGGCAATGCTGCTCTTTGGGGGGAGCATCGATCAGTTGAGCAGCGCCAGTTAATCCTCCTGGCCCGACCATGTCAACGCGACGCAGCTCGGATCGTTGGTTTCGTCCAGTCCAGGAACCCTGTAACACCCCCTTGCAATGATCAGCGCATGACACACAGACATGCCCCCGCCCGCCCCGCACGATTCGTCATCTTCGACATCGATCGCCCCAACCTCGTGCACACTCGGCTCGACTGCAGCGACCACGTCGGGCTCGTCGATGTGGTCGATCAATGGTTCGGCGGGCCGTGCGACGATCCCGACGTGGTCGAAGAAGTCGCCTTTCGCCACGGTCTCATCGCCGACGCCGAGTTGGTGAAACGCGGTACGCCGTGCGAGTACTGCACGCTGGTCGCCGCCCCTCTGTGGCGGGCTGCAGCCTGAGCTGGGAGGACCTAGCGGTCGACCAACACGAACATCAGTTGGCACTCACATGCCGTCTCGCCGCGCAGCACTGCTCGTCCACTCCCCTTGCCAGCCCGAGCCGACATCCGCTGCAGCTCGACGTGCAGTTCCAAGGTGTCGCCAGGCTCAACCTGGCGGCGAAATCGTGCCCCGTCGAGGCCGCCGAACAGGGGCAACTTGCCGGCAAACCGAGGATCGGTCAACACCGCGATCGCCCCGACCTGAGCGATTGCCTCGCACATCAACACCCCGGGCAACGTCGGCCGACCGGGGAAGTGCCCGGGGAAGAACCACTCCTCGCCCGTCAGGTGCCAGACACCGACGGCGCTGACACCCGGTGTAAGGGCCTGCAGTTCGTCGACGAAGAGGAACGGTGGCCGGTGCGGCAGCACATCCGCCGGCGCGGGCAGGGCTGTCATTCGCCCAGTGCGTCCAGCAGCCGGGTCGGGGTGTCTTTCGGGCTGATCTTGTACCAAGCGTTGCGAACCTTGCCGTCGGCGCCGACCAGAAAGGCCGAGCGCTCGATCCCCATGTAGGTCTTGCCGTAGTTCTTCTTCTCCTTCCACACGTCGTAGGCCTCGGCGACGGAATGGTCCGGATCCGAGAGCAGGTCGAAGTTCAAGTCGTACTTGGTCGCGAAGCGAGCGAGGGCCGCAGGCTTGTCGGGACTGATCCCGAGGATCACCGTGTCACCGACCTTGCCGGTGATGTCGCGCAGGCCGCACGCCTGCTGTGTGCAGCCAGGCGTATCGGCTCTCGGGTAGAAGTACACCAGCACGGTTTTGCCACGGAGTGCAGCCAACTCCTGGGGCTGGTCCCTCTGGTTCGTCAAGGAGAAGTCGGGCGCGGATCGACCGGCAGTGAGCATGGCCTGATGCTACCCAGGGCCTGAGACGCGGACCGCCACCGACAGCGCGGTAAAGAATTTGGCAACTTCTTCTCAAGTGAGTTGCAATCCCTGCCACTTTCTGTGTTATGTTGCTCACCAATCGGCCGAGCCGCTGCCGAGGGAAGCCCAAAGGAACAACAGATGCGTCGTCCCATCGTCCTCCCCTACTGATCTCACTAGACATCTAGAAAACTCAAATAAGCCGCCGATTGGCGGCTTGTTTGCGTTTTGACGTTTACTTCGTGCCGCGACGCAGTCCGTGACCGAAGAATCCGCCGCGTGGTCGGGCGTGGGCGTGATAGTGGCTGGGAACAGACCGCATGTTGTCGTCGATGTAGAAGCCGTTGAAGTCGTAGGACTCGCGGACTACGGCGCCGAGCAGTTCCAGCATCGCCTCGCGGACTGCTGATGGGGGCAAGGGGTCGTGCTGCTTCCACACGACCATGGGCACGTAGCACTGCTCACACTCGGCGATCCAGCAGATGTCGTCCTCGTAGAACCACTCCGTCAGCCGAGCCGCTTCGCAGAGCTCACACTCCTCAGCCATCGATAGCCGCGCGCACCTCGGCGATGTACTCGCCTACCGCTTCTGCCCCACCGTCGAGCATTCGCCGCACGACTGATGCTCCCATCACAACCCCGTCTGCGACCCGCACGGCCTGACGAGCCTGCGATGCATTGGACACACCGACGCCGATGAGCACCGGAACGTCCGTGATTGCTTTCAATCTTCGCGCCAGCGATTCAGCGGTCGCGGCCAACTGATCGCGCTCACCGGTGACGCCGAGCAACCCGACCGAGTACAGGAACCCGCGCGCCCGTGCAGCAATCAGCGGCAGCCGATCATCGGGCGCCGTTGGCGCCGCGAACATCACAGTCTCGATTCCTTCGTCGTCGGCTGCCGCGCACCACGGTCCCGACTCTTCCAAGGGGAGATCAGGCACCAACGCGGCGGCGATGCCCGCTGCCTTGAGTTGGTGAGCGAACCTGCGGTGGCCTGCGTGGTGCACCGTGTTGTAGTACATCATCACCGCCAGCGGGATGCCGGCATCAAGATGGCGCGCCTCGTCGAGGATCGAGACTGGCGTGGCTCCCGCCTCGAGCGCCATCTGCGACGCGTGCTGAATGACAGGACCGTCCATCACAGGGTCCGAAAACGGCAGGCCGATCTCGATCGCGTCGGCTCCGGCAGCCGCCATCGCGCGTACCGCGTCCTGCCAACCGTCGAGGCCGCCAGTGATGTACGGCACCAGCAACTTGCGGCCTGCGGCTCGCTGCTCACGCAGCGCCGCCTCCAACGCTCCGGTCATCGGGCCAGGATGTCCATCATCTGGGCAACATCCTTGTCACCGCGGCCGGACAGGTTCATCAACACCGTGCAGCCCTGCAACGACGCTGCCTCGCGCACGATCCAGGCGAGGGCGTGCGCGCACTCCAGGGCGGGAATGATCCCCTCCGACCTGGCCAGCAGTTGAAACGCGTCGATGACCTCGGCGTCGGTGACTGATGGGTACTCAGCGCGGCCGATCGAGGCGAGATAGCTGTGCTCCGGGCCGACACCCGGATAGTCGAGGCCCGCCGAGATCGACTGGGCTTCGAGCACCTGACCGTATTCGTCCTGCATCAAATAGCTGCGCATGCCGTGCACCACACCGGGTTGCCCACGCCCGACGGCGGCTCCCCCAGCCGGCTCGACACCCACGAGACGGGTCCGCTCGTCGACGAAACCCGAGAAGATCCCGATGGCGTTCGAGCCGCCACCCACGCACGCCACCACCACATCCGGCACATCACCGAGCAGGTCCCGACATTGCTGGTGTGCCTCGTCTCCTACAACCCGGTGGAACTCACGCACCATCCACGGGTACGGGTGCGGCCCCATCACGGAGCCGAGGCAGTAGTGCGTTGTTCCGACCGACGCGACCCAGTCACGCATCGCCTCGTTCACCGCGTCTTTCAGCGTGCGACTTCCGCTCTGCACGGCCTCGACCTCGGACCCAAGCAGCTTCATGCGGAACACGTTGAGCGCCTGGCGCTCGACGTCGACTGCACCCATGTACACCTTGCACTCCATGCCGAGCAGCGCCGCCGCAGTAGCACGGGCGACGCCGTGCTGCCCGGCACCGGTTTCGGCAACGAGGCGTTGCTTGCCCATTCGCTGGGCAAGCAACGCCTGGCCGAGCACGTTGTTGATCTTGTGCGAGCCCGTGTGGGCGAGGTCTTCCCGCTTCAGGAACACCCTCACGCCGAGCCGATCCGAGAGGCGCTTGCACTCCGTTACGGGCGTCGGCCGGCCGACGTAGCTGGACAGCAGCGCTGCGTACTCCGCCCGGAACGCATCGTCGCTCCAGGCATCGCGGAAGTTGATCTCGAGCTCGGCGAGGGCCGGAACGAGTGTTTCCGGGGCG
>JANPGV010000217.1:0-34171 GCA_031424145.1 Ilumatobacteraceae bacterium | reverse complement strand
CGCGAGAAGTGTTTGGTCGGGTCGGTGCTCGTGAGATGGCTGTCGACGATCTCGTGGCGGTCGCCGACGTTGCTCAACACCGCCTGGGCCATGGCCGCGGCCGGGATCGCCAGCACGGCACCGACCGCCCCCAGCACGGCGCCACCCGCGATTGCGGATCCGAAGGCGATCGCCGGGTGCAGATCCATCGTGCGCGCCGTGATGCGCGGCAGCAGGACGTAGTTCTCCACCTGTTGGTACATGATGACGAAGACGAGGATGATCAGGGCCTTCGGTGGCGAGTCGACGAACTGAACCAGCACCGGCAACGCACCGGCGATGTAGGTGCCGACGACTGGCAGGAACTGGCTGATCAGGCCGACCCACAAGGCCATCGCCACCGGAGCCTGGATGCCGATGGCCTGGAAGAGCACCCAGTGGAAGAAGGCGGACAACCCGGCCAACAACGCCCTGGAGTACAGGTAGCCGCCGGTCTTGTCGATCGCTAGCTCCCACCCGCTGAGCACGCGCCGTTGCCGTTCGGGGGGCAACCTGGCGCAGATGGCACGGCGCAGCTTGGGACCGTCTGCCACGAGATAGAAGGTGAACAGCAGGACCGACAGTGCCTTTACCAGCACTCCCAGCGCTGCGACCGACAGGTCGACGACCTTGCTCTGCTGGCTGCGGATGAAGCGCTGAACCGAGCCGTTCGGGTCGTTGATCCTGTTGATGACCTGCGTGGCATTGATGTGCGTGTCGAACTTGCCGTTGATGAAGCTGACGGTGCGGTTGACGTACTTCTCCGAGTCACCGAGGAGGGTTGCGATCTGCTGACCGACCAACGTGCCGATGGCCACCACGAACACGATGAACCCCACGAAGACCCCGACGAGGATGACCGCGGTCGCCGTGCCTCTGCGCCATCCGCGGGAAGCGAGCCGGTTGACACCGGGCTCGATCGCCAACGACAAGAACAGCGAGACCAGAAGGAGGAGGAACAACGCCGAAAGGCTTGACCACACCGAGCGCGTGACGATCGAGAGGATGTAACCGAGCCAGAAGATGGCGACGGCCTTCCACACCCAGCGAGGCATGTGCTCGGGTGGCAACCACGGCTGGGGGTCTGACATCAACGCCGAGCGTAGTTACCAACCGCATCGCGAAGGGTGGAGGCCAGATCCCCACGCCGCACAACCACAACCTCGCCGAGCCCCAACCAGCCGGCCATGGCGTGCAGTTCCGGCGCGAGATCATCCGCAAGCGGCCCGACCGGGACACCAGGTTCCGCGAACGAACCTTGCACCAGCAGGGCTCCGGCGTGCCGATCGGCCTTCAGGTCCAGCCGGCCGACCACACTGTCGCCCCACAGGATCGGCAACACGTAGTACCCGTAGATCCGCTTCGGTTGCGGCGTGTAGATCTCGATCCGATAGTGGAAACCGAACAAGCGGCTGGCCCGATCGCGGTTCCACACAACCGGGTCGAACGGGGTCAGCAGTGCACACGAGGTGATCTTGCGCGGGATGCGCGCCTCGTTGTGGAGGTACGCCGGCTGGGTCCAGCCTTCTACCTCGACCTGCCGGATGATCCCTTCCTCGACGAGCTCGGCGACCAGCGGCTTGCATGGAGGCCTCGATTGGCGGTGGTAGTCCGTAAGATCGGCGAGCGTCCCGATCCCGTGATGGCGGGCTGCGAGCTCGAGCAGTTGCTTGCGAGCCTCGCGTTCCGGCACCTCGGGCCGGGCCAACACCTCGGCTGGGATGACGCGCTCGGTGAGGTCGTAGATGCGAGCGAAATCGCCGGGGCGTCGCGTCACAGTGACGCGACCTTTCCAGAAGAGGTGTTCGAGGGCGACCTTGGCGTCGTCCCAGTCCCACCACGCGCCCTTCTTGCCGACGCGCTCCGACAGGTCACCTGCGGCGACGGGCCCGTCTTCCTCAATCCGCTTGTACACCTCGTCGACGTAGCCCGGTCGTCGTTCCCCGAGGGTGAAGTAACGCGTCCACCTGTGTTCAAGAGCCATCTTCCATCGATGCAGTTGATAGTGGGCCATGTCGACGTGCGATGCCTCGTGGACCCAATACTCGAAGATCTCACCGGACCGCGTCGCATCACTGATGAGGCTTCGCGGGTGCGGGCCCAAACGGGCGAACAGCGGCAGTTCCTGACTGCGCACGAGCACGTTGACCGAGTCGATCTGGATCAGGCCCATGCGATCGAGCACGCGGCGGAAGTGCCGCCGATCGACGCGACCCTTCGGACGTGGCTCGGCGAAGCCCTGGGCGCCTAGTGCTATGCGCCGCGCTGTAGCCAGCGATACCTTCTCGGCGGCCACCTCTGCTCAGTCGGCGACGGTGATGGTGACCGAGTTGATGACGACGTCGGTGCGCGGCCGATCGCCGCGATCCGTCTCGACCCGCTGCATCGCGTCGACGATCTCGAGACCCTTGACGATCTGACCGAAGTGGTTGTACTGCGGCGGCAGGTTGACCCCGCTGGGACCACTGATCAAGAAGAACTGACTTCCGTTGGTGTTGGGCCCGGCGTTGGCCATGGCCAGCGAACCGATCTGGTAACGCTGCTTGACGGGCTCGTCGCTGAATCGATATCCCGGACCGCCACGGCCTGTGCCCGTCGGGTCGCCGCCCTGACACATGAACCCGTTGATGATGCGGTGGAAGATGACGCCGTCGTAGTAGTGGTGTGCGGCGAGGAAGACGAAGTTGTTGACCGTCTGGGGTGCGCTGATGGCGTCGAGGGCGATGACCAGCGTGCCCATGCTGGTGTCCATGGTGGCCGTGTAGCGCTTGCTCGGATCGATGCCGATATCGGGGGCGGAGTCGAACTCTTGCTTGCGCTGGGCGGAGCCATCGAGGGCGGGGAAGGGGGTAGCCATGGACCGACACGCTATCCCGGCGTGCCTAGTGTGCGGACGGTGAAACAAACGGCTCGGCTGGCTGTCGCAGCTGTTCTGACGACCCTTTGTTCGTTGCCGGTGCAGGTCGCCGCTGACGGCCAACCAGTGGGTGGATTCGGCGTCAACGGCGTGTTGGTCGATGCGAGCTTCAGCTCGGGCAAGCAGGTCAAGCCGCAGAAGGTCGTGCAGATGCGCGACGGCGGTTTCCTCGTCAGCGGCTTCCTGCAGGCGGCCGGTCAGCAGACGGCGCAACAGTTCCTCGCCCGGTACTCCTCGACGGGGCAACACGATCCGGTGTTCGGGAGCGGCGGTGTCACGTTCCCATCTGGCGTGGTGCGCGATGTGGCCGCGCTGGACGACGGGCGAGCAGTGGTGGCCACTGTCTCGGCGGCAGGTGACCTGGCGCTGCTCGAAGCGAACGGCTCGATGACCTCGATACCCGCGCCGCTCGCACCGCAACAACTGGTGCGGCGACCGGACGGAGCGGTGTACGCGCTCGGAAGCAGCACCCAAGGGTCGAGAGTGGCGGTCTTGGTCAAGCCTGATGGATCGATCGACGCGACGTTCGATGCGGACGTGGCCGCGCTGCTCCCGACTGGTTCTCACCTGGGCGCGACGGGCGTTGCCTACTCCCCACCGAACGCGACGGTGCTCTCGGACGGGCGGCTCGTTGTGGCCTTTGCCTATTCGACGGCCGCGCCCGGTCCGGTTTCGTGCGGCGTCGTGGCGTTGCAAGATGACGGTCGATACGACCCCACGTTCGGAAGCCAGGGATTCGTCTCGTTCCCCAGGGCGCTGTGCCGAGTCCGTCACCTCGCCGACGACACCATCCGCATGACCGGCGACTTCGGCGATCCCGTGCTCGAGATCTCCCCGCGCGGAGCCCCGTTGGGGCCCGCCCCCGCACCCTTCGATCGCGCCGATCTCGATGCAAACGGCGCGGGAGGCTTCTACACGCAGGCCGGGCCGCATCAACTCGCCGCGTACGACCGATTCGGCAACCTCGACCCCACGTTCGGAGCCAACGGCACGGCCACCATTCCCGGGATGACCATCGCCGGCTTCTCGCTGCTCAACACCGGCGACATCATCACCTGGGGCTCGGCCGACAGCGACCCGACCGCTCTTGCCTTGGGCCTTGTCGACGGATCGATCGGCACTGCCCCTCGGCCGCCTGTGGTCGGCAGCGCCAAGTTCGTCGCCCTGCAACCGCTGCGAATCGTCGATACCCGAATCGGACTGGGAGCAGCGACCGGCGCACTCGGCGTCGGCGAACATCTCGACGTTCAGATCGCCGCTGTGGCCGGCGTGACCGCCTCCGCCATATCCGCGGTGGTGCTCAACATCACGGCAACCGAGGCTGCCCAGCCCGGCTACGTGTCGGTGTACCCGTCGGGCACGCAGCGCCCGACGGTCTCGAACCTCAACCTCGAGACCGGTCAGACCGCTGCCAACCTCGTCACGGTCAGGGTCGGCACCAACGGCATGGTCACTGTGTTCAGCTCGGGCGGCACCCACCTCGTCGCCGACATCGCCGGGTACTACACGCCGAGCGCAACCTCGGCGGACGGTCGACTGCAGACCGCGGTGCCGCAGAGGATCCTCGATACGCGCGAGGGTCTCGGTGCGCCACCTGCAAAGCCGGCGGCGGGTGCGCAGATCGATATGCAGGTGCTCGGGCGCGGCCCTGTTCCTGCGGCCGGGGTTTCGGCCGTCGTGCTCAACATCACCGCTGACCAGGCATCGGCGGACGGCTTCGTCACGGTGTGGCCGACCGGCCGAGAACGACCCGTTGTATCCAACCTCAACGTGGTCGCAGGCGAGACCCGAGCAAACCTGGTCGTAGTCCCGGTCGGCGCAGATGGCATGGTCTCGCTCTTCACCCTCGGAGGCGCTGACCTGATCGCCGATGTCGCCGGATGGTTCACCGACAACACCCGACCCGTCGACGTCGCCGGGTTGTTCGTGCCCGTCAACCCCGTCCGCATGCTCGACACCCGTAACGAACCAACGGCACCTACTGCTGCGGGCACTTCGCTGACGCGCCTGATCGGCTCGACGCCCGTGGTTCCACCCGGTGCGGCGATGGCGGTGGCCGTCGACCTCACGGTCACCGAATCGAGCGGCACCGGCTTCGTCACTGCATGGCCCGCCTTCACAGATCGGCCAGTCGTGTCGAATCTCAACACAATTCGCAGTGGCCAGACCGTGCCCAACGCGGCGATCGTGCCGCTCGGACTCGACGCGGTCGATGTCTACCTGCAGTCAGGCGGTCATCTGATCATCGATGTCGCCGGCTGGTACAGAAACTAGCCGTTTCGCGAGTTGTAGTCCGCGATCAGCGCGTCGGCTTGCGCCGCAGAGGCCGCCAGGGTCGATGCCACATCGGCACCGTTGAAGATCGCGGCAACGCCCTGCGCGGTGACTGTGCGAACCTCACGTAGTGGGCCGACGATCGGACCGACCGAGGTCGGCACGTCGGGTGACGCCAACAACTGGTCATACGCAACCTCGAACCGCGGGTCGGTTGCCATCGTCGTCGACAAGGGGTCGAGTGTGAGGGCATCGGTGCGCACCGGTACGTATCCGGTTGCCGCAGACCATTCGCTCTGTTGCTGTGCGGCAGTGAGGTATGTGATGAAGTCCCACGCCGCCGCGGTACGCGCATCGTCGCCGGTGTCGACCACCCACAGCGACGCCCCACCGACCAGCGCGCCCGGCTTGCCGCCGGGGCCTGGCATCGCACCCACCCCGAGGTCGGCACTGGAGATCTGTGGGAACTGACCGCCGGCCAACACGGCGAGAACGCCGCCGATCGCGGCCGACGTGGCGATGGTCATGGCCGCCGGCTGCGAGTTGTCGGCAAGCTTCAGCAGGTTGTCGATGCCGCCGGCGTTGTCGCCGACGTTGACGGCCAAACCGTCGTTGAGCAGCGACTGCATCGACGTGAGCAGCGACTGGCCGGCGGCGTTGTTGTAGAGCACCTTCGTCGCCCTCGCGGTGCGGCCGTTTTGATTGTCGGCGTAGAACTCGCCCGCCTTGGCGAACCATTGCTCGATGTACCATCCGCCGCCGCTGTCGAAGCCGGAGTCGAGAGCCAGCCCGTACGTCGCCGCACCCGAGCTGACGATCGCCTCGCTGTCCGTGCGCAAGTCATCGATCGACACCGGCGGCTTCTCCGGGTCGAGCCCAGCTGCGGCGAACATCTTCTTGTTGTAGAACAGCACCGGATTGGAGATGTTGAATGGCATCGACCACTGCACGCCCTGGGTTGCGTAGGCGCCGAGCCCGGTCGGCAGGAACGCACTGGTGTCGTAGCCACTCGAGTTGATGCACGCTTCCACGGGCACCGCGGACTGGGTGTCGACCATGGTCTGCACCATGTACTCGGGCATCTGCACGAGGTCGGGCCTGCTGCCCTGTCCGGACTGCAGGTACTTGTCAATGGTCTGCTCGTAGCTCGCCTCGATCAGCGTGACGTGCACCTTCGACTGGCTGGCGTTGTATCCGTCGGCCAGCCTCTGCAGCTCGTCTGCGAGCGGACCACTCATCCCATGCCAGAACGTGAGGTTCACCGGACCCGTTGCCGAGGCCAACGCGTCGGTCGGACAGTCAGGCAACGTGTCGAGCAACGCCGCCGTTGTGGTTGGCGCGATGGTCGTGTCGACGGGAGGAAGGGTCTCGCCGACCGGCAGCGTCTCGCCCGGCGCGAGCGTGACTGGCGCCGGCTGTGTGACGACCGTGGGCTCACGTCCGGCGGTGATGATCGACTTGCCCGAGCCACACGACGCAGCCACGAGCACGGCCGCCGACAGCAAGGCGACGCGCCTCATCCCTTGACCGCGCCTGCAGTGAGCCCGCGGACCAACTGTCGCTGGAACGCGATCAACACGACGAAGATCGGCAGCGACGCGATCACCGTTCCAGCCGTCACGAGATTGAGCGTGTCGATCTTGCCGGTCTTCAACCGCTCCAGCCCGATCTGGATCGTGCGGTGGTTGTCGTCGGTGATGATGGCCTGTGGCCACAGGTACTGGTTCCATGTTCCGAGGAACGTGAACAACGCCAGCGCGCCCAGGGTCGGCCGGCACAGTGGCATCGCAACTTCGCCCAGGAAACGGAAGTGGCCCACACCATCAAGTGCCGCCGCCTCGCGCAGCTCCTTCGGCACGGTGAGAAATACCTGACGAACGAGGAAGATGCCGAACGTCGTCGCCAGCAGCGGCACGATCAGGCCCTGGTAGCTGTTGATCCAGCCGAGCGAGTTGATGGTTCGTTGATTGACCACCACGGTGAGTTCAGCGGGCACCAGCAGTGTCGCCAGGAAAGCGATGAACGTCGGGCCCTTCCCCGGAAAATCAAGGAACGCAAACGCGTAGGCGGCGAGCAGGCTGGTGACGATGACGCCGAGCGTCACGACCACCGCGACGATCACGCTGTTCACCATCAACCGCCCGAGATCGCCGATCCGCCATGCAGCACGCAGCGTGTCGAGCGTGAAGTTGATCGGTAGCAGCGATTTCGGATGATCGATCGCGTCGGGACCACTCTTTAGCGCCTGCATCAACGTCGCGTAGATCGGGAAAAGAACCAGGAAGGCGACGAAGGTCAACAGCGCGTAGCGACCGACCTTGCGGGCGCCGTGCAGGACCTCCGTGGCGCCTGTGTCAGCTGCCATAGTGCACCCGCTTGTCGAGGCCGCGGAACTGCACGAAGGCCAGCACCAGCAACACGAGGAACAGCAGCACCGCCGCCGTCGACTTGAGCCCGATGTCGTTCTTGATCAACGACGTCTGTCCGTAGATCAGGTACGCCACGGACTCCGTGGGCCGTTGGGGTTCCGGGCCACCCTGCGTCAACAATGCGACCTCGGCGTACGCCTGGAAGGCGCGGGTGGTAAGGACCACCGAGGTGAACAGCATGGTCGGGCCGAGCATCGGCAACGTGACGTTGGTGAATCGCATCCAACCACCGGCACCATCGACGAAAGCACTCTCGTACAGCTCGCGCGGGATTCCTTGCAGGGCCGCCGTGATGACGATGAACGTGAAACCGAGGCTTGCCCAGATGCTGCTGAGCGCGACCGCCGGCAACGCGGTGCCTGGGTCTTGCAACAGGCCAGGTTGCTTCAGCGATGGGATGATTCCGTGGAAGAGATCCGGCAGCACGCCCACCTGTGGTTGCAGCAGAACGAACCACACCAGGCTGGCGACGGCGATACTTGTGGCGACGGTCGACGAGAACACCGTCCTGAAGAACCCGACGCCGCGAATCTGCTTGTCGGCGAGCACCGCGAGACCGACGCCCAGCGCCAAACCGATTGGCACCGTCATCAGGGCCAGGCGCGCAGTGTTGGCCAAGGCGTGCTGGAACTGGTTGCTGCGGAAGACATCGACGTACTGACCCCATCCGCCGTCGCGACACCGTTTACCGGTGGCGTCGCAACGCAGATGGCCGAGCTGGATCGCGCGCACCAGCGGGTACACCACGAACATTCCGAGGATCACCGCCGATGGCGCCAACATCCCGACCGCAATCGGGAGGTCGCGCCACTTCCTCCTCACGCGGCAATCCGGTTCTGGGTCGCCGCGTCGAAACGATGGCGATGAACCTCCGCGGCGTCGAGGTTGATCTCTGCGCCGATGGCCGGCGCGGGCGCTTCGGCATCCTGACGCAGGACGACGCGCGTGCCGGCGGCGTCGCAGATCACCAGGGTTTCGTGACCGAGCTGCTCGACCATTCGCACGGTCGCCGGCAGGCCACCACTGGGGACCACACGCAGATGCTCGGGGCGGACGCCCACCAACGTGTCGCCGCGCTCGAACAACCCGGCCGGCATCACGTTCATCGGTGGGGTGCCGATGAACGTGGCCACGAACACGGTCGCCGGCCTGGCGTAGACCTCTTGCGGCGTACCGATCTGTTGCAAGTGCCCTCGGCTCATCACGGCGACGCGCGTACCCATGGTCATCGCCTCGACCTGATCGTGAGTGACATAGATGATCGTCGCATCGAGCCGGCGGTGGAGATCGACGAGCTCGGCACGCGTTTCGCCGCGCAACTTCGCATCGAGGTTCGACAACGGCTCGTCCATGCAGAACACCGCGGGCTGCCGCACGATGGCGCGGGCCAGCGCGACACGCTGTCGCTGTCCGCCGCTGAGCTGGCCGGGCTTGCGGTCGAGGTACTCGGTGAGACCCAACGCCTCGGCCGCCGACTTCGCCTTCACGGCACGATCCGCCTTGGACTCGCCACGGACCTTCAGCGGGAACTCGATGTTGGCCTGCGCAGTCTTGTGCGGGTACAGCGCATAGCTCTGGAAGACCATGGCGACGTCGCGGAGCTTCGGCTCGACATCGTTGACCTTGGTATCGCCGATGAAGATGTCGCCGCTGGTCGGGTTCTCCAGACCGGCGATCATCCGCAACAACGTGCTCTTTCCGCAACCGGACGGTCCGAGCAGGATCATGAAGTCGTGATCCTCGACATCGAGCGACACGTCGTCGACCGCTTTGAGCGCCGCCGTTCCCTCTCCGAAGGATTTGGTGATGTGCTCGAGTCGGACCTGGGCCACGTCCGAACAGTAGGCCATGCGCGGTCGAGCAGCGATTATGCTTCGTTGCGATGAGCGACGCCCCCAAACAACCTCTCGATCTCGACGCGATCGAGCGGGACCTCGCTGATGTCGAAGTCGCGTTGACCCGCCTCGACGCCGGCACGTACTGGACAGATGAGGTCACCGGCGACCCGTTGCCACAAGACCTGCTCGAGGCCGACCCGACGGCACGCCGACTGGCGTGAGCCGGCTGGTCCGCTGGCGCCGCACGGCACGCGTCTGGCGACTCACGGCACGCAACGCGGCTCGCTACGTCGTCCACCGCGCGCGCCGTCTCGGCAACCACGGCGCACGCCGCGCGGATCTCGACCAGCAGTTCGCCCTTCGCACCTCGCAGGACGTGGCCCGCGAGCTCGGGAACATGAAGGGCGCGTTGATGAAGTTCGGGCAGCTGCTCAGCTTCATCATGGAAGCCCTGCCAGAGGATGCTCAGCAGGCATTGGCAACACTGCAGTCCGACGCGACGCCGATGGCTCCTTCTCTCGCCGCGAAGATGGTGACGGAAGAACTGGGTGACGCGCCGGAGCGCATCTTCCTCGACTGGCAGACCGTGCCGATCGCGGCAGCAAGTGTGGGCCAGGTGCATCGCGCGGTCACTCGTGATGGTCGCGACGTCGCAGTGAAGGTGCAGTACCCCGGCGTCGCCGACGCGATCGATTCCGACCTCGACAACGCCGAGGCGTTCTATCGACTCGGCACCGCGTTCGTGCTCAAAGGCCTCGACGCGAAGGGCTTGGTCGACGAGCTGCGCAGTCGCATGCGCGAAGAGCTGGACTACGAGTTGGAGGCTGCCAACCAGACCGAGTTCAGCGCGCACTTCGCCGGCCATCCTTTCATCAGCGTTCCGGCGGTGGTACCCGAGACCAGTACAAGGCGCGTGCTGACCAGCGAGTGGGTCGACGGCCTCTCATGGGCAGAGTTCGAGGCGCGCTCCGACGAGGCCGCGCGTCAGCACGCCGGCGAATCGATCTGGCGCTTCGCTCAGTACGCCGTCCATAGCCTGCGGGCGTTCAACGGCGACCCGCACCCTGGCAACTACAAGTTCACCATCGACGGCGATGTCACCTTCCTAGATTTCGGCCTGGTGAAGCGGTGGACACAAGGGGAATGGGAGCAGCTGGCACCCAGCGTCGACGCGATCATCGTGCACCGCGATCCGGAACTGCTGGTCTCGGTGATGGAGGAGATCGGGTTCCTCCAGGCCAACCACGGCCTTGCGCCGCAGCACGTGTACGACTACGTCAGCACCCCCTACATCCCATACCTCTCCGACACGTTCACGTTCACGCGCGAATTCGTTCGCGATGCGATGGCCACGATCATCGACGTCAAGGGGCCGCACGCCGACGTCATCGAGAAGCTGAACATGCCGCCGAGCTTCGTGATTCTCGACAGGGTTGTGTGGGGCGTCAGCGCGATCCTCGGCAAGTTGCGCGTCACGGCACCGTGGCGGTCGATGTTGCTCGAGTACCGCAACGGCGGCGCGCCGGCCACCCCACTCGGTGAGGCTGAGCAGGCCTGGAGCGCCGCAAGCGCGAACCGGTAGGGTGACCCATTCGCCAAGCGCTAGAGGGAGCACCCGTGGCCGATCCGCACAAACCGAGGGCACCGTTCGCTCCGTGGGACCGGCGCGAGCTCCCCGGAGCGTTCGACGTCGAAGAGTCCGCCCGCCGTGTCGGCAACTACAAGTGGGGCGAGATGAAGCTGTTCGAGTCCCTCGGCGGGTGGGTGGCCACGGTCCCGGAGCTGGACGTGAAGATGCGGCTCGGCACTCACTGCTACAAGCACGCCTGGCACGCAGAGTTATGGCACAAGCGGCTCCCGGAACTGCGCGAGATGAACCCGGACCGCCTCACCCAACCGGCCAACGACGCGATGGTCAGATTCGTGGAGGCGATGACCGAGCCGGAAGCGCCCGACATGACGATCGAGAAGCTGGTCGGTGTCTACCGGGTGTTCATCCCCCACTTCATCTCGGCGTACACGTACCACCGCAACAACACCAGCCAGATCACTGATGCTCCGACGATTCGTTCGATCAACTTCATCCTCCAGGACGAGTTCGACGACTGGCGCGACGGCGAGATGATGTTGCAGTCGTTGATCGAATCGCCCGAAGAGGTCGACCGTGCCTCGGCGCACCAGGCGCGTCTGGAGAAGTTGATGGTCGAGGCAGGCGGCATCGCCGGGCCGGGATCGATCGGTGCGTTCGAATGAGGCAGTTCTTCCCCGTCGAGGAGTTGGCCCGCGACGAGCGGTTCAACACAATCACGAATCGTGAGCGAATGGGCGACCCGCGCACCGTCTTTCAAGCCACTCCGCAGACGCGGAACAACAACCGCCTCACGCCATCGCGTCGCGATGCCAGCGATGCCGCACGGGGCCTGATGCACGGAATCTTCGTCGGCGAGATCCAGGCACTGGAGGGCGCCGGACGCACATGTCACGACTTCGACACCAGCACCGTCGGTGGCGGAGAATCGGATCCCGACACGGTGCCGTTCGCGCTCAAGATGGACATGGCCCGGCAGGCGTGGGACGAGGCCCGCCACGTCGAGATCAGTGTGATGTTGAGCAGTTGGATGGGCACCGAGATCGGCCAGTTCGCGGAGAACACGGTGCTGTTCGAAGCAGCGTGCAGCACGGATCCTGTGCTGCGGCTCGCGGGTGTCAATCGTGCGCTCGAGGGTCTGGCGATCGATGTGTTCACGACGATGAAAGAGTTCGGCGACCTCGCCGGCGACCCCTTCCTCGAGTTCTGCGAGGACTGGATGCTGGCCGACGAGGTGACCCACGTGAAGATGGGCAGCGACTGGCTGCGCAAGGTCACCGCAACCGATCCCGAGCGGCGCAAGAAGGCGCTCGAGTTCCAGAGCGTCGTCGACAAGTTGTTCAGCTACGGCGGCACGCGCAGCGACAGCGAAGAGTCCCCGATCGGCCTGGCGCGGCGATTTCGCGAGCTTGCCGGCTTCACCGAGACCGAGGTCGAAGAGATTGCCGATGTCAGCCTCGCCGCGCTCAACGAGCGCAAGGCGTTCGTGGCGAGTGCCCGTACGTCATGAGCGTGTCGGTGACCCCGCAGGAGTTCAAGTTCGTCGCATATGACGCGGCGATGATCCAACGCGTGGCCGAAGAGTTGGCCTCGTCGCTCGGCCTCGAAGACCGCGATCTGCAGATCGAGGTCGACGAGACGACGCCGCTGTCGCGCACGCGCGTCGAGATCGGCGACGACACGATCTCGATCCGTGCGGAGAGCGGCGCCTTCGAGGACACCAAACGCCCCCGCCAACAGAGCGAGGTTGCTACGGCGACATCGCTCGGCCGGGTGCTCCTCCGCGTCAGGGATCGGCTCGCCGGCGGGTTCGGTGAGGCTCCACCCGACGACGAGTTAACGCTCGGGCAGGTGGCCGCATGGGAGACCTACAGCGTCGGGCGCCTGCAGCGCTTGGGCATCGAGGTGAACCAGCAGCGCTGGCGCTACAACTTCCGCAACCGGCACGGCTTCACCGACACTGCTGACGAGGCCTTCAACCGCCTCTGGTCCAGCGACAGCCTGACGTGGGGAGAGCTCCAAGGCATCGCCGCCCAGGCGTGACGCACCGGGTCGTACGGCCCCGAGGTATCACGCTGCCAAGTCGCCTGCTCCACACGGTGTATACCGTCAGTAGTCAGCCCCACACAAAGGAGACGTACATGGAGCATGAACAACGATTAGCCGAGCTCGAAGCGAAGGTCGTGCAACTCAACAGCACCCGCAAACGCCACGGTTGGCGTAGCCGCTGGGCCGCTGTCGGAGCTGCAATCGCCGTCACACTCGGCGGTGGAACTGCGCTGCACTTCGCAATGGCCGCGCCCGGGGACGTCGTCACCAACTCGTTCGTTCCCGTTTCCCCTGTTCGTATTCTCGACACCCGTCCACTGCCGCTGAACGTCGGCGGCTTCGTCGGCCCGCTCGCCTCGAACACCACGCACACCTTCCAGGTCACCGGTGTTGCCGGCGTTCCGGCCAACGCCACCGCAGTGGTGATGAACGTCACCGTCGACGCGACGACCGGGTCGAGCTTCCTCACCGTCTTCCCGGCGGGCACAACCCGGCCGCTGGCGTCCAACCTGAACTGGGTGGCGGGCGATGTCGTCCCGAACCTCGTCACGGTCAATATCGGCGCAGCCGGCCAAGTCAGCGTGTACAACCTCAACGGCAACACCCACGTGATCGCCGACGTCGCCGGCTACTACGTGCCGGGTAACGACAAGTTCATCTCGCTCGACATCTTCGCCACGCCGCCCGATGCGGCCCTCTTCTCCGGTGGTTTCGGTGCCAACGCCGGCCTGCACTTCCCCGATGCGGGTAACACTGGATCGAGCTTCCACTTCGTGCTGCCTCCCGACTACACGCCGGGCACGGCCATCGTCGGAACGTTCACGTGGCACACTGCTGCCGTTTCCTGCGGCGTCTCGTGGCGGGCCAACTACGTCAGCGTCTCGCGGGCCGGTGCGTTGCACATCGTCGGCGGCGGGGCGTCCACCGGGATGAGCAACCCGGGGGTTGGCCTCAATGGCGCGACGGCGAACGTGGTGCAGAGTGGCACGTTCACCTTGACCTCACCACTGCCCGCTACGCCGCTGCTACCCGGTGACAGCTACACCTTCGGAATCTTCCGCGGCGCCGCCGACACGGGCGACACCTGCACACTTGATGCGCTGATCGACTCGATGGTCATCAGGTACGAGTAGGAACTGACGCTCGTCGGACGGGTATCGGCCATGCGCCGGTGCCCGTCCGACGCGGCGGAGTTGCCAGACTCGCAGCATGACTGACACACCTGTGAGCGACATCGACGTCAACGGGGTCTCACTGCGCGTGCACCAGGCCGGCGATCCTGCCGACCCGACCGTGGTCCTGTGCCACGGGTTCCCCGAACTGGCGTACTCGTGGCGGCATCAGATGGCACCGCTGGCCGAGGCCGGATACCACGTCATCGCCCCGGACCAGCGCGGCTACGGGCACTCCAGCGCGCCGACGGAGGTATCGGACTACGGCATCGGGCACCTCACAGATGACCTGCTGGGCCTGCTCGATCATTTCGGCAAGGAGCAGGCCATCTTCGTCGGGCACGACTGGGGCGCGCTGATCGTGTGGGACCTGGCTCGTCTGCACCCGCAGCGGGTGCGTTCCGTCGTCGGCGTCAGCGTGCCGTTCGTGCAGTGGCCCGCGCCGCCCACGCACTTGATGAACATGTTGTACGGCGACCGCTTCTTCTACATCCTCTACTTCCAGAAGCCGCACCTGGCCGAAGACGAGCTCGGCGCCGACCCGTACGAGTCGCTGGCCAAGGTGATGTGGGGTGCCAGCGGCGTACGGTTCGCAGCGCGCGACACATCGGCGGAGATGCCACCGATGGAGGGCACCGGCTTCCTGACGATGATGACCGCTCCGCCCGCACTGCCACTGGTCGGGCCCGAAGGGCCGTGGCTCACCGAACAGGACCTGCGGACGTACGCCGACGAGTTCGCCCACAGCGGGTTCTTCGGGCCGATCAGCTACTACCGCAACCTCGACGCCAACTTCGATGTCGTCAAAGACCTCGGTCCCGAGCGCGTGGAGATGCCGGTGTACTTCATCGGCGGCACCGACGACGTCGTCAACGTGATGGATCCGTCGGGCATCGAGCGGATGAAGAACCTGCTGCCCGACTTCCGCGGCTCCACGGTTCTCGAAGGTGTCGGTCATTGGACGCAGCAGGAAGCGCCAGCCGCGTTCAACGACGCGTTGCTGGGCTTCCTGAAAACGTTGTAAGTCTGTTCGGCTCGCTAGCGCCGCTGGAGGTTGCTGAGCAGTCGCAGCAACTCGAGGTACAGCCACACCAAGGTGACGACCAACGCCAAGGCGCCGAACCATTCCATCCCTTTCGGCAGACCCTGCTTCGCACCGCGCTCGATGAAGTCGAAGTCGATGGCCAGGTTCAGGGCCGCCAGGCCGGCGGCAAAGATGCTGAACCCGATGCTGAGCAGGCTGGTCGAGTGGAGGAAGGAGACGCCGCCGCCGAACATGTTGAGGATGAACGCGAAGAGGTAGAACACCATCAGGCCCATCGTCGCCGCGATGACGACCGTGCGGAACCGCTCGGTGACCTTGATGATCTTGGTTCGATAGAGCACGAGCATCACCGCGAACACGCCGACGGTGGCGCCGACCGCCTGCACGACGATGCCGTGCTGGTAGCTCTCGTAGGCCTTGGAGATGACACCGAGGAAGAAACCCTCGCCGACCGCGTAGACCGGCGCCAGCACCCTTGCCCACATCGGCCGGAAGTAGATGGCGATCACACATGCGAAGCCGACGAGGATGCCGACCAATGCAAGCCCCGGGAAGCCGCGCACCTGGCCTTGGTTGTCGGGACCGGACTGCCAGCCGACGACGGCAGCAGCGAGCAGCACAACCAGCAGCACGCCCGTGGCGCTGACCGTGCCACTGACCGTCATGACCTTCGACTGCCATCCGCTGATCGGGCCGTCGGTGATGGGGGTGGAACGGGCCGTGGGGTCGGGTGCGGCCCAACCCGGGTCACGCGCAGCCTTGTTCCAGTTGCGCTCGTTGAGTAGTGGGTTTGGCATGGAACGCCTCCTTGGGCGAACGGGGTAAACAAATCGAACGCTACAGCCGCGAACGTAAGTTCCGCGTGTGAACTGCGAGATCGCCTGGCTTAGATCAGGTCGTGGGCGCTGGCCCCGTCCCACAGGTCGATGTCTGGTGCGTTGGTCAACAAACCACTGCACGCCGTGGCCATCTCGACCATCACCGCGCTGTCGAAGTGGGCCCGCTGCGCCTCCGCCGAATCCCATTTCTGCACGACCAGGTACCGACCGGGCTGAGTGACGGACGCGCAGAGATCGACGTTGCGGCAGCCTTGTTGCATCCTCGTCAAGACGACGTACTTCGACAGAACGGCCATCAACGCACCGGCATCGGCCGCGTCGAACCGCATCGTGACGATAGCCAGCTCGACCTCGCCGGCGCCGGAGCCTGCCATGCCTGCGAACGATACCCGATACGTCTGTATCTGAATCCTCGATGCAGGACGATTTGACACCGCTGGGTGTGAGGTGCTTGACCTCGTAGGTATCGTGAGGCAATTGCCGCTCGGAATACCGGGAGGTGACCAAACTCACCGTTCGAGGAGCATTCGTGGCGAAAGATCGAGTAGAGCGCGACGAAGAAGACCTGGTCCGCCTGTATCTGACCGATATCGGCCAGTACACATTGCTCACCAAGGATGATGAAGTTCGGCTCGCGAAGCAGATCGAGGCCGGTAAGGCCGCGATCGAGGAGCTCGACCAGATCGGCAAGGACCTGACGGCCGCCAAGAAGCGCGAGCTCCGTCGATCCTCCCGCGAGGGGGAAGATGCCGAACGAGCGTTCGTGCAGTCGAATCTGCGGCTAGTCGTGTCGATCGCCAAGAAGTACCAGGCATCGGGGCTGCCGCTGCTCGACCTCATCCAGGAGGGCAACCTGGGCCTGATGCACGCCGTCGAGAAGTTCGACTGGCGCAAGGGCTTCAAGTTCTCCACGTACGCGACATGGTGGATCCGCCAGGCCATCACCCGAGGCATCGCCAACACCGGCCGCACCATCCGCCTGCCAGTGCACGCCGGCGACACGCTGGCCCGCCTGCAGAAGGCGCGTAGCCGGCTCGAGCTCAAACTCGGTCGTCCGGCCACCCTGTCGGAGCTCGCCAAAGAAGTGGAGATGCCCGAAGACAAGGTCACCGAGGCGTTGCGCTTTGCCGCAGAGCCGTTGTCGCTCAGTGAACCGCTGCGCGAGGACGGAGACGCAGAGTTGGGCGATGTGGTCGAGGACCGCTCGGCCGAATCTCCGTTCGAAGTAGCGGCGACCGCACTGCTGCCCGAAGAGATCGCGCGCCTGTTGGCACCTCTCGACGAGCGCGAGCGCGAGATCCTCAAGCTGCGCTTCGGTCTCGACCGTGGCGAGCCGCGCACTTTGGAAGAGGTCGGCGAGCACTTCAACCTCACCCGGGAGCGCATCCGCCAGATCGAGGCGAGGGCGATGAGCAAGCTGCGCCATCCTTCCAGCGACACCGGCGCCCGCGACCTGCTCGCGGTTTAGCTGCCCGGCATGCCAGCGACGTGATCGAAGTACGCGACGCCGGCATCGACGACGCTGACGCGATCGCCACAGCCCACATCGACGCTTGGCGGGCGGGGTTCCGCGGCGTCGTGCCCGACGAGTACCTCGACGCCGAACAGTTCGCCACGTCGCGACGCGATCGGTGGCGGGCGTGGACCTGGCAGTCCATTCCCGACTCCCACCTGTTCGTCGTCGCCCAGCACCAACGGGTCATCGGGTTCGGACACGCCGGGCCGGAGAGTGCAGAGCCACACGGCTTTGGCACCACGCCCGACACCAGCGCAGCGACCGGACGAGGCGAGATCTACGGTTTCTACCTCCATCCCAGCGCGTGGGGCAGTGGTGGCGCCGGGGCGTTGATGAGCCGCTGCGAGGAGTTTCTCCGCGATGAGGGTTACACGTCGGCGGTTTTGTGGGTGCTCCGCGACAACCCTCGGGCGCGTGCCTTCTACGAGAAGGTCGGCTGGCACGACACCGGCGCAGAGTCAACGTTTACGCCGTCCGACCCTCCCGACCAGGAATTCCCACCCGTTCAATACGTGGTCAGCCAATATGAAGTAAGGCTGTAATTCAAGTTCTCATGTGATTCGTTCGATATGACTATGTGGAATTGCTGCCCAATTCGATGTCGTTTCGCGTCATCTCGACGCTCGACGTCAACGACGAGAGCGAGATACCGGCCGACTTCACCGGCCGCGTGCGCAGGTCGTTCCATGGCGCAGAGTCATACGTGGCCTGGTTCACGGACGGCCGGCTCGACAATCCGGGACGCAACCATCCGGCGTACCGCAGATACCGCGCCGACGGTCAAGTGAAGTACGAGATGTTCTACGAGAACGGCGAGCTTCAGGATCCGACCGACCGCGATGCGGCGGTTCGCGGTTATTTCGCCAACGGCCAACTGCACTACGAAGAGCACTACCGGGACGGGAAGCGCAGCGACGCCGTCAACGGAAGTCCGGCCGTGTCGAAATGGCGGGCAGATGGAACGTTGCGCCATCAGCTCCGATATCGAAACGGCAAGCGGGTCAACGGCCGTCACGCGGCAAGCTGAAGATTCAAGGTATTTGAGTGGAGTGTTTCGAGCCCGCCCGAGCGCTTTGAAACACTCCACTCAAACTTGTCAAGCGGGGCGACGCCGGCGAACGATCTGAACAAGGACCACACCGACGGTCAACAGGATCGCTGCAATGTTGAGAGACCTCGTCGAGTCCGACCCGGTTGCGGGAAGCTGCGCCACCACGTCGGGCGGGGCGAGGGGCATGGCCGGAGGCTCCGAAGCCACGATGGGAGCGACCGGGGTCTGCTCGGAATCGTTGGCGGTCGTGGTGACATCATCGTCGACGTTGACGGTGCCCTTGTCGTCGACGAGGGCCTCGGCGACTGCAGTGTTGACGACCAGTGATCCAATGAAGGTCGTGCTCAACCTGACCCCGACCGTGAGGATCGATGTGGACGCCCCTGGGGCGAGTGTCCCCGACCACGTGCACCTCAGCGCAGCCAGGTTGTTGCACGTCCAATCGGTCCCACTGGCGCTGACCAGTGTGAGACCGCCGGGCAGGTCATCGGACAGGACCACCCGTGTGACAGTCGAGGGTCCGTTGTTGGTGACGACAATCTGGTAGCTGTACGAATCGCCGAGTTGGATCGGCGCACTGACCGAGTCGGTCTTGCTCACCGAGATGGTGGCTTCACGAGTCGCCGGCGTGTCTTCGCAGTCGGTGTTGTTGGCGGCTGAGCCACCCTGCTCGGTGGTGCAGGGAGGTACGCAGCCGGCGCCGAAGCACGCAGCATCGTCGCTAGTCGTGACGAACGCCTTGTTGGTGTAGATGCCCGAGGGTGCGTCAGCCGCCAGCCTCACGCTGATGGTGATGACGATGGCCGGGTCGACAACCTGCAGGTCGGCAGGATCGAGGGTGCAGGTCAGCGTCTGTCCGGCAACCGAACAGTTGGTGGGGAAGGCGACGAATGTCATGCCCGCCGGGAGTTGATCGGTGACAACCACCGCCTCGCCGAGGTCAGCATCTCGTGTGCCAACGTTGTCGATGGTCAGGGTGTAGTCGAACGATCCGCCACCGGCGACCGCGGATGCGCCGCCGTCGGTCTTGGTGAGCTGCAGGTCGACCGGTCGGTCGTCGTTGGTGACGACGCACATCACGTCGGCCCCGTCGGTGACGGTGACAACCGCTCCGTTGACCGAACCGCCAGTGCAGCTCCAGTTCGAAGCTGCGTAGCCCGCGATGGTGGTTTCGGAGAGTGTGTAGTTGCCAGCAGGTACCGCAGCCCCGATGCCGCTGTTGAGTGCTGCATCCGGGTCAGGACCGCTGATGATCGCCGATCCGCCCGCCGTCGCCGACAGGATGAACTGACCGAGGGTGGCATTGCCGCCCGCATCGTTGATCAGATTCTTGACGAGGGTCAGCGTGCTGAACGGACGGCAGACCAGGCTGCCGACCGTCGAACCCTGGACCGTGATCTGGGCCGAGTTGAGGAATCCACTGCCCGGGCCACTGGTCGAGGGGTCGCAGTCGCCCGAACCGGGCGCCCCTACCGCAACTGTGGCGGTGACGGTCACGCGATAGACGTGCGACCCACCGGGCTCGATCGAATTGCTGGCAACGTGCTGATCCACGACACCGTCGAACGAGGGGTTGACGGTGAGACCGGCCGTGACCGCCGAAGCCTGCACCGTTTGAATGGTGACGCCGCCGCCGAACTGCAGGGCGTCATCGAGAACGTAGAAACCGGGGCCGGCCGCCGAGGCATTGGTGACCGTGAGGTCGTACCCGATGGTCCACACGCCGTTGACGCCGCGAACCGGCTCCGACGAGACGGTCTTCGTGATCGTCACGTTGGGGTTCGGGATCTCACCGCAGGCGGTATCCGTTGAAGTGTTTCCGCGGACCGTGACCGATGCAGTGTTGAGTGTGCCGGTTCCGGTCGGTGGAAGGCAATCGCGTGCCGCTGCGGTCATATCACCGGCGACATCGAAGGTGACGGTTACGGCGAAGGTCAACGTTGCTCCAGCGGCGATCGTGCCGCCTTGAACGAGCGTCGTGTGCGTGTCGAGGCCGGTCCATCCGGCGACCGCGGTGATCCCGGGCGGCATCGTTGCATTCGCAACGATGTTGGTGGTGCCGCTTCCGAAGTCGAGGGCATCAACCAGGTCGAACGACTCCGGCACGAAGCTGGCACTGTTGACGATGAGGTCGTATGACACCGAGTAGCTGTTGCCCACGACATGCGTCGGTCCCGACGTCAAGACCTTGTCGACCGTGACTGCTCCGAGCTTGCTGTTCTGGTAGGTGCAGGTGACGGTGTCGCCGGCGCCGAGCGTGATGGACGCTGTGGCTCCAGTCGTGTTGATCGCGCTGGCCTTGTTGCTCGAGACGCACGACAGGCCGGTGAAGTCCCAGCCCGCCTGGGCGAGCTCTGCCAGCGTGTACTGCATGTTCGGCACCAACGAGCCAACGGCGTGTGCCGCCGTCTGATCGGCGAGGGTGAAGTCAGGCGAGCCCGACAACGTGAACCCGAATTGCGCCGGATCGCCCGAAGGCTGGGTGACCTTGTCGATGACGATCGTGCCCCGCTCGGTGTTCGTGTACGTGCAGGTGACGGTGTCGCCCGGATCGAGCCGGATCGTGCCGGTGAGCCCGGCAACCGTCGAGACAGCGCCGTTCGGGCTCGAGTCGACGCAGGACAACGTGCCGTCGTAGTTGGCAGGAAGGTTCAGCTCGTCGACGGTGTACGTACCTGCCGACACGTTGTCGAAGGTCTGCGAACCCGTCCCACCCTGAACGCCGCCGGTGGTGGTGATGTTGAACGCCGAAGGGGTGGTGAAGGTACCGCTGAAGTCGAACGTGCCATTGGCGCCGGCAACGTTCTTGACGATGATGACCGTGCCCTTCTTGGTGTTGGTGATCGAGCACGTGATGGCGTCGCCGGGACGCACAGAGAAGTTCAACGGCTCGGCGACGGCGGCCTGAGCGCCGGCGTGCAACACGGTGCAGCTCAGCAAGCCGGCGATCCATGCGGAGCCGGGGTTGTCCTCACTGATGGTGAACGAAGTTCCGGGCACGAGGGCGACCGGACCGGTCGAGCCGGAGCCGTTCGTTGTCGTCACGGGGAGGGCGATGTCGACGACGCCGTCGAGGGTGAACCCGAACGTGCCGTCACCGCCGAGCGTGCTCTTGTTGACGACGATGCTCGCCGGGACAGCGTTGTTTGTGAAGGTGCAGACGACGTCCTCAGCAGGGTCGAGCACGATCGTTGCCGTCGCCCCGACCGAGGTCGAGTTGGCATCCGAACAGACGATGCTGCCCAGCGTCCAACCTGCTGTCGCCAGTTCCTGCACGGTGTAGGTGCCGGGCTGACGGTTGGCGAACACCGCAGTGTTCGAGAGCGAGTTGGCGTTGTTGCCGTCGTCGTCGAGTGTGAAGTTGCCGAGCGCCTGCGACACGAACGAGAAGTCATCGGCGAGTTGCGGGTTGGCAACTTTGACGATTGTGATCGAGCCGCGCTTGACGTTGGTGAACGTGCACGTCACCGTCTCGTTGGCCGACACGTCGATCTTGGTGACCGGCGAGCCGTCGGAGCAGACGGCCGATGAGAGATCCCACCCGGCGGAGACGGTCTCGGCGACCGAGTAGTTGGCGCCGGGAGCGGCAACAGCGGAGAGTGTGTTGCCGGATGCGACGCCATCGCTGGTGATGGTCGTGATGCTGCCGGCCACCGTGCCGCTGAAGGCGAAAGTGCCGGTGGTGCCCGACGTGGCCTTGCGCACCACGATCGTGCCGCGCTTGGTGTTGACGAACGTGCAGGTGACCGTTTGCCCGGGAGCAACGACGATCGCGCCTGTCGGCGAGCCGTTGTCACAGGAGGACGTGGTGTCCCAGCCGTCGACGGGCGGCTCGGTGACGGCGTAGGTGCCGGGCACGACGATCGACGACAGCTGGCCACCGGAGGCAACACCATCCGAGGTCGTGGTCGTGAGCGAACCACTGACCGCGCCGGCGAAGGTGAACGTTCCGGTTGTGCCGACCGTGGCCTTGCGCACGATGATCGAGCCGCGCTTGGTGTTGACGAACGTACACGTCACGGTCTGGCCTGGTGCGACGACGATCGCACCGACAGGCGAACCATTGTCACATGAAGATGTCGTGTCCCAGCCGGCGACGGGCGTCTCGGCAACCGCATAAGTGCCGGGTACAACCACCGATGACAGCGGGCCACCGGAGACCACACCATTCGAGGTCGTCGTCGTGATGGACCCGGCAACCGCGCCGCTGAAGGTGAACGTGCCGACATCGCCGACCGTTGCCTTCTTCACGACGATGGCGCCGCGCTTGGTGTTGACGAACGTGCACGTGACCGTCTCGTTGGCCGCAACCGTCACCGCTGTGACGGGTGAGTTGTTGCTGCAGGATGACGTGGTGTCCCATCCGGGCACGGCGGTTTCAGCGACCGAGTAGACGCCGGGTGCAAGGTTGGTGGAAAGAACGGGGCCCGAGGGCTGGCCGTTGGCGCTGGTCGTCGTGATCGAGCCAGGCACCGCGCCAGTGAAGTTGAACGTGCCGACGTCGCCGGCGGTGGCCTTCTTGACGATGATGCCACCCTGCTTCACGTTGAAGAACGTGCATGTGACGGTCTCCCCGGCCTGGACGACGATGGCAGTGACGGCCGAGCCGTTGCTGCAGGTTGTTGTGGTGTCCCACCCGGCGACCGCTGTCTCGGCCACGGCGTAGGTGCCGGGCACGACTGCCTTGGTGAGCTCGTTGCCGGAGGCGCTGCCGTCCGAGGTCGTCGTGGTGATCGAGCCGGCTCCGCCCGTGACACCAGTGCCCGTGAAGGCGAACGTGCCGGTGGTACCGGTGGTGGCCTTCTTGATGATGACGGTGCCTTGCTTGACGTTGGTGAACGTGCAGGTCACCGTTTCGCCGGCCGACACCGCAATTGCTCCGATGGGTGATCCGTCGCTGCATGTCGACGTGGTGTTCCAACCTGTCACTGGCGTCTCTGCAACGGCGTAGGTTCCGGGCACGAGGGTGGTAGTGAGCGGCGTGCCCGACGGCTGGCCGTTGGTTGTCGTCGTGGTGATGCTGCCGGTTCCGCCGATGACACCGGTTCCCGTGAAGGTGAACGTCCCGGTCCCGCCGGAGGTCGCCTTCTGGATGATGATCGTGCTCTTCTTGACGTTGCTGAACGTGCACGTCACGACTTCCCCGACGCCGACGGCGATGGCTGTGACGGGTGAGCCGTCATCGCAGGAGGACGTGGTGTCCCAACCTGCGACAGCCGTCTCAGCGACGGCATACGTCCCGCTGAGCACGTCTTGGCTCAACGTGCTCCCCGATGCGACCCCGGCGTTCGTCGTCGTGGTGATGCTGCCGGCGCCGCCGGTGAGACCGGTTCCTGTGAAGTTGAACGTGCCGGTCGCGCCGGTCGTCGCCTTCTTGATGTTGATGGTGCCCTTCTTGACGTTCTTGAAGACGCAGTTGACGATCGACAGTTGGTTCAGCGTGAACGACACGCCCAACGCCCCTGAGTTGGTGACCGTCAGCGGAGAACCGTCAGCGGCGCAAACAGCGTTCTTGCCACTCTGCGCCAGGAGGGCATACTGGCTGCTGAGGAGGGTCTCGGTGACTGTGACCGTCTTCGGCCACGTGCCGCCGTTGAAGTCGAAGTTCACCAGACCGTCCGGCGCAACCGTGTTCCCGGAGGCAGGGTTGGCAACGATGGAGCCGCCGCCGCTCGAGATCGCCGGGACGTAGTTCCATCCCGCGGTGTTGACGAACGGGCCGTTGGTCGTGCTCTGCAGTTGCTTCTGCACTGTCACGGTGCCGCCGCACGTCTTCTTGGCCAGATCGCTGAGAAGCGCGTTCAAGCCGCTGACGTTGGCGGCCAGGTAGTAGTCGTCGTTGACCGTCGGGCCGGAGATCAACTTGATGTTGGTCGCGTCGCTGAAGCCGGATCCGATTCCGAGGACCACGATCTTCGCGCCGTTGTTCTTGACCGAGTTGGCCGCCCAGACGCCACCCTCGACGTCGGCCGTCTCGACTAGCGAGCCATTGCTGCCCGACAGCGGAGCGACTTGCGAGTTGGCCGTCGGGTTGCCATCGGTGATCACAACGACCACGTCGGCGCCGACCGCATTCACTTGGTAGATGCCATCGTCCCAATTGGTCGAGCCGCTCGAGGCGGGGATGTTGTCGATCGCCGTCTTGATCACTGCGCTGTTGCTGACGGCGGTGAGGCCGATCTCGTTGGCCGCGGTCGTGGCGAAGCTCCACACGCCGACCTTCGACGGTGTGCCGGCGAGTGCGTCGACGAAGCCCTTCGCCGCGGACTTGTACGCCGGCTGTGACCCTGAAGTAGAGCCTGAGGTGTCGATGACGAGTGCGACCTTCAGGCCGCAGCGATCGGGGAACACCGGATTGTCGCGGCGGGCGAAGAGGGAGACGTTCGCTGTTCCGTTGTTCGAGATCGTGAACGTCTTTCGATAGTTCGTCAGCACGCCACCGGTGCCGTCGCTGTTACCGAGCCAGATCTGTGAGATAGCGCTGTAGGGGCTGGCGGCTGCGGTCTCCTGCGCGTAGTAACTCGTGTTGTTGGTGAGACCAGTGACCGAGCACTGACCGGACGCCGCAGTGGTGCATGTAGCAACGAGGGCATCGCCCGATGACTTGTGGACCTCGACGGTCACACCGGCCTGTGGTGTGTTGCGCAGACCGTACGTGGTGATGACCACGTCGCTCGCCGCAAACGCCGATGTCGCCGGAATCCCGACGGCGACAACGCCTGTGAGGATTGCCATGACAAGCGTGAGTGCGCGGCTTCGCGCCCGCTTTGTCTTCTTGATGTCCGCCGTTGAATTGTGCATGATCGCCCGTTCTTGCCGCTTAGGTCCCTCGGGTCAAGATCATGGTGGGAAGACCGAACTGCTGCCACGCTTCGTGGGGGAATTGAGCCAAAGGACCTACTACGGAGCGCGTTTCTCTTGACACAGTCTGAACACTTCCGCCAAATGACGACGATGGTTCAGCACCGAGAGCGACCCTCGACCACTAGGTGAGGGTTGGTCCATACCACCCCTCAGAGCAGGGCAAGCGAGTGTTTCAGGCCCACCCGGGCGGGCGTCAAACACTCTGATGCGGTGCGTCGGGTGGTCTACAGCCCTGCGCGGAGCTCTGCAGCCGCCTGGGTGAGCGCGGCGCTCAGATCATCGTGGCGCGAGCGGACCGCCGAATGGCTCATGTGCTCGTCGTTGCCGTGGACGAACACTGCGTCCGAACTGATGGCGACGGAGCCGATGTCGGGCGAGTCGTTGGCCGCGATCCAAGCTTCGACCTCGGCACGTTCTTCGGGTGTGGGCTCGTAGTCGTCCCAGTGGAGTTCCATAGTCCCGACCGTAGCGCCAGCCGGCTTCGACGGGAGAAAGTCGTTGACCCCGGAACGCCCTGGGAAGACCATGACGGTCGAGGCTATGCACTTTCGAAAGGGGAAACAATGTCTGATCGCGGTGACCTTTCATGCCTTGCCGATCCGGTCGCCCAGTCGTTGCTCGGGTCGACCATTCCGGCTCGGATGGCATACACGTGGACCGACGGCACGCCGAGGGTGGTACCGATCTGGTTCCATTGGGACGGGAAGCAGATCGTGCTAGGCACGCCGCCGCGGGCGCCCAAGCTGCACGCGCTCGACGACGGCGCGACGATCGCGATCACGATCGATTCGAACGAGTGGCCGTATCGGGTGTTGTCAATCCGCGGTACGGCTACCGTCACGCACGTCGATGGCGTGGTACCTGAATATGCGGCTGCGGCCAAGCGCTACTTCGGCGATGAGCGGGGCCAAGCGTGGGTCGACCAGTTCCCGCCCGGGATGGAGATGTGGCGCATCGCCGTCACGCCCACGTGGGCCAACGTGCTCGACTTCGAAACCCGCTTCCCGAGCGCATTGAGCGGGGCATGACCGAGATCGTCTTGGTCCACGGCGCTTGGCAGGCGCGTGGGGCTGGGCGAAGGCGTCGTCAGTCAGAGTTCGAGGTCGTCGTCTCGATTGCCTCAGGCGAGCTGTTCGCATTGCTTTGACTGATCTGCACCTTGCGCGGCTTGGCCTGCTCTGCGACTGGGATCCGCACGGTGAGAACCCCGTCGTGTAGATCAGCTTCGAGGTTTTCCAGATCGAGCCCGTCACCGAGTTGGATCTGGCGCCGGAAGTTGCCGCGGTATCGCTCGCCGAAGTACGGCTGGTCGCCTTCTTGGCGCTGCCAGTTGCGCTCCGCCGCGACCGTCAGGACATTGCGTTCAACGGTGATTTCCAAGTTCTCTGCCTTCACACCAGGGAGATCGATGTGAACCCACACGTCGCTGCCGCGTCGGAAGGCGTCCATCGGCATCACCCCGGCACTGTTTGTCTGGCGCCCCGCGAAGCGGCTGAAGAGCGTGTCGAGGTCGCGGAAGGGGTCGGTTTGGATCAGCACTTCAAACACTCCTTTGGCTCTCTGAGTTGAATGTTCATGTTTTCGCGTTGGAAAACGCTCAACATAATACGAACGATTATGTTGAGCGTCAAGCAAAAATTATGTTGACATCGCGTCTCAAGTTGGGCATGATCAGCCCGTGGAGAAGTTGCCTTCGCGCAGCGCATCCCAGTCGGAGCTTCGGATCATCGATGCGTGGCTGGAAAGCAAGACATCACAGAACACGCGCTCGGCGTACCGCACGGATCTCGAGACATTCGGTCGTTGGTGCGCACAGAACGAGGCCCTGCCACTGCAGGCCGACGCGGCAACCGTGGCCGCGTTCCAACTCGCTCGAGAAATCGCCGGCGACAGCGCAGCAACGCTGAGACGGCGTTGGTCATCGTTGTCCTCGTTCTACCGATTCGCGATCGACACCGATTCGACCGACGTCAATCCGGTTGCCGGTGCTCCACGTCCGAGGGCCTCCGTGATTGACCCGATCACGACGCAAGTCTTGTCCGCGCCAGCCGTGGATGAGTATCTCAGAATTGCGGCTGCTCTCGATCCGCGTCTCGACGCGCTGGTCTCGCTTCTTGTCTTCGACGGCCTGAAGGTAGGGCAGGCTCTGGCGCTCGACGTCGACGATGTCGCGGGAAGGCCGCCGAAGGTGTCGCTGACAATCCGACGGAAAGGTCAGTCCCGACGCGTGCTCCTCGAAGCCGAGAGTGCGCGTGCGGTTCGACGTTGTGCGGGTAGACGCCGCGGGGAACCGCTGTTCACCAGTGTTCGATCCGCGGCTTACGAGTCCGCGCCGCGTCGCCTCACCCGGTTCGGGGCCGACCACCTCATCCGCCATTTGAGCGAAGAAGGCGGTGCACGGGTAACGGCCAATTCGTTCCGCCGGTTCTACCTGGCGTCGCCTCTTCGCGCCGGCGCGCACATCGAGCGAAGGAGCTGACTATTGAACCATGACCTGCTTGGTATCGCAATGTCAGAGGTCGACGGGCTGGCCGTGATCACCGTGGAGGGTGACGTCGACATGGACTCCGCACCTGAGCTCGGGGTCGCGCTCGAAGGAGTCACGGCGGACCGGCACGTCGTATTGGATCTCGGGAGCGTTGATTTCATGGATTCCAGCGGCTTGAAGGTGCTCATCACGCAGACGATACGAAGGGGTGAAGCCGGTGGATCCCTGTACGTACGCAATCCATCGCGCGCCGTACGGCGAGTGGTCGAGGTCACCGGTCTCAGCCAGTTCTTCTTCGAGGTCGATGGCGCAGAGCCCGACCAAACGGAGTAGCGGTTGACGCGGCATCCGAGTCGTCCACACACGCGGGCGGGCTCAAGGTCGGAGGGTTTCGGTGATCAGTTGGTCTGTGACGCAGCAACGAGAGAAGTTCCGTCTGGGAGCGGACACCGAACGCCTTGAAAATCGCGGACAGGTGACTCCGCACGGTGCTGTTGCTCACGAACATTGACGTCGCGATCGTTTGAGTCCTCTCACCTTGCAGAAGCGCGGCGACGATCTCACGTTGGCGGAGAGGCAGTCCGTCGAGGGTTGCGAGGACGCTCGCGTTGATTCGCTGTTGAGCTCCTTCGGCTCCGAACCGCTCCTGTTTGACTGGGCGAGAGGCCCAGTCAATTCCGGTGCCGGCGGCGAATTCCTGTTCGACTCCGTCCACCGGAAGAGACTGGTCGAGTGGAACGCTCAGTGTGATGGCAACTTCGCCGTCGTGCAGCTCGAACCTTCGTGCGGAGACCCATGCCGAGTCTTCGTTCGGTGTCGCGAGGCGCCGTTGAGCGGAGTAACTGTCGATTGCGCCCGACGCCATAGCTGACAAGGCGATGCTTGCGTGTACTTCGTCGGCGCCCCGATACAGGCTTGTCGCGCGGCGGCCGATCAACGTCGCGCCGGTGGCGCCGTACAGTTCTGCGGCCGCGTCACTGATGGCGACGACGGTCGCCTCTGGAAGCCCGACCACGACGAGCGAGCGCCGCGACCTGGCGACTACGTCGAGAACATCGGCCATCGTTGCCGTCCGCGCGGTTCCTTCTCGATGAACGTCGTGCTGATCCTGGACTATTCAGTCCATAATACGAGACTGACCAGTCCAGCACAAGTAGCCTCCTGCGGACCAGCACTAGTAGCCTCTTGCGGAATGGCCGACAGACGCCGCTTCGACGCTGAAGAAGTCGTCGAGGCGGCGAAGCAGGTGTTCTGGGAACGTGGGTACGCGGGAACCGCCGTCGACGACCTCCAAGCCGCGACGGGACTCAGTCGATCAAGCCTCTACCTGGCCTTCGGCACGAAGAGGGCAGTGTTCGACACGGCCCTCGCCGATTACGTCGCCACCTTCGTCGACCCCCGGCTTCGCCCACTCGAGGCCCGTGGCGCCGGCCTTCGCGAAGCAGCCGCCTACTTTCGATGGCTCGCCGAGTACTTCGGCGGAGCTGACGCCTCGCGAGGCTGCCTCTACGTCAACTCCATCTCGGAGCTCGCTGGGCGCGACCCGACGTTCACGCCCGCCGCAACGGAATTCACCGACCGTGTACGCGCCGCCTTTCGGAATTCTGTCGGGGACGCAGCGCCCGAGGGCACGCTGGACTCGGCACGCCCGTCTCAGCGAGCAGCGATGCTCACGGCAGTGTTCCTCGGCGCGTGGCTCGACGTCCGCTCCAACGCCGCTGCAGCCGCTGCCGCGTGTCTTGAAATCGCCAACGAGATCACGTCGTGGGGACCACAAGCGCGCGAGTCAGTGGGTGTGAAAAGCGCCGAGTAAGACGTCCTCGGGGTCGCGATAGCTGGCACTCGCCGTCGTCTCTGTTCCGCACGCGACTTGCGGATGGGTCCTCAGCGCGTCGGCGACGACTTCTGCGGGAAACGCTCGTTCGTCGTAGGTACAGATGATCGTGGCGGGCGATGACGCGAAGGCGACGTTGACCAGGGATTCATAACGGGTCCACGTGGCGATGTCGAGATCCGTACCGTTCCAGGCGGCTTCGGCCACCACTCGGATCCACGCCGCGCCGACTTCGACCTTTTGCTTGACGAGCTCGCCGTAGCGTCTCAGTGCTTGTTTTGGCGAGCGATACCAGTCCGCCCAGTCTGCGAATTCGACGAGTCCGGCCCGATCGCCGAGCGCGTGGCGCACCAGCTCCTGCTTTGCGGGCGTCAGCACGACCGCCAGGCAATGGGACTGCGCCATTCCTTCCTCGAGGAACGGGATCACCGCGGCGATGAACTCCTCGTCGGAGCCATACATCAGAACTCGATGCTCAAAGAGCTGGGGAGTAGTTACGGCCGCAGCACTACCGATCAGATAGTCGACGCTCACTCGGAGCGCGTCAGCCAGCGCAGACAGACTCGTCAGGCGAACGTCCTTACGTCTGCCGGACTCGATCTGGGAGATGGCTGACCAGCTCACACCGGAGTGGTAAGCGAGAACCTCGCGGCTCCATCCAAGACGCTTCCGAGCGGCCTTGAGTGTTGCTGCGATTCGGGATGCCTCCACGGGCACCTACCTCCCTTTTCCTGCCGCTGCGGGGTACCTTACACCCACTCGCCTGCATTACGTCAGTTGACACATTCACTTGACATCTCTACGCGGTCGGCGCGAAACTCGCCCGTAGGACCCCACTGAACCGGCGACCTCCCTACGCGTGAAAGGGGGCGATCATGAAGCCGGATGCTCGAGCGCTTTCCTGGCAACAGGCGCACGAGGCGACGTATCGCTACATCGTCCGCTACTACGAGCACGAGCGCGTCAAACCAATCCTGCTCTTTCTGGAGGCGACGTCCGGAGATGTGCCCCGCTCGGAACGCGGGTGGGCGGGGGCGTGGGAGGCGAGTGTTCGAGAGACCCTCGAAGGATCACCGCTCCCCGAAGTTCCTCAACCATGGGAGTAGTCGCCCGCGGCGTCGTTCCGATTGCCTGCGTCGCGGTGTGGTGTTAGGCGAGATCGCTGAGGAGGGCTCGAACGCTGGCGGCCGAGTCGCGTTGAATTGTGTTGCAGTCCTCTGAATGGCCTCCGCCGCCCGCGCTGCACGACGATGTCCGCGAGGCTGCCCGCAACATCTCCCGCGAGCTCGGCGCATCCGGCTGGCCCGTCTATCCTCTCGACGCCGAACCCGCAACGCGCGCCTGAGCAACACAGCGTTCGCGGCGCGCCCGATCGCGATTACCGCATGTGTCGATCGGAATCGTCGATTGGTATCAGAAGCCGGTCTGGCCGATCTTTAACGGTGGTGCACATCTCGCGAATGCTTCAGCTCGCCCTCGGCGTCGTCGACGCTGTGCCGGTCGACCGAAGAGCGGACATGGCCGAAGAACGGCTGTTGTTCCTTGCTAGCGAACAGCGCTTCAATCGCCTCGCGGCCCATCAAGATGTGCTCTGGGAGGCCGCTGCAGAAGTGATCCTGGGCGTCGAGCGGCTCTACTACGAAGGGCGCCTCGATATGGCGCTATGCGGGTTGACCGCGCACAAAGCCGATGCGGAGCCGGTCGCGTTGCTCGAAAGGATCGCATCCGACGTTGCGATCAATATCGGCTTGAACAACTACACACAACTCGCGCGGACGTGTGTCGACGCCCTGGTCGCGTGGGCGCAGTCGCACCCGATCCTCGACACTGACGATCGGGTGTCAACAAGATTGCGTTGGGAGCGCGGCACCGACCGTCACACTCTCGGCGAGCGAGTTGGATCGGACGCCGAGACAAATCCGTGACAACGGGAAGGCGACATTGCCCGTCGCCTGGACACCTGAACACCGTCAGAGCCCTGACTCCCTCGCTTAGCCCAATGCGCGTAAAGGAGTCGGGCTGTGCCGTATGTTTGATCGAGCTGCTCAATTGGTACTTTCGCCAGCGAGAGTTAGGCAGGTTCCGCAATACCTTCGGTGCGACTACGAATTGAGGCCGACGTGTACGAGGAATGCGACGTCTGTG
This sequence comes from Ilumatobacteraceae bacterium, assembly GCA_031424145.1. GTDB lineage: Bacteria > Actinomycetota > Acidimicrobiia > Acidimicrobiales > Ilumatobacteraceae > JAENVT01. The sequence continues at coordinate 2,104 of JANPGV010000217.1, read as the reverse complement.
GCAAGTCGATCAGGCGTGACTACTTCCGCTCCGGCACTGGTCCCCCGCCGGGGAATGAGTGGCTCGGCCTATGCGCCTGCGTCAACCGCAGGTGGCGATGGCGCTCGGCAACGGGCGGCGCCCCCTGGGAACTGATTACTCCGAGTTGGAACGGGATTGCGTCAGGGGAGAAGCACCCGTAGCCGCTTTGCTGGCAGATGACTGTTTGACCGTAGTCGGAACGGGGCAGTAATTTCCGCAACGCACAACGTGAGTCGCCTGCTCTAGACCTCGGCCGGCACCTTCAAACCGCATCGAAGGTGGCTCGAGCTATGACTGATTTCGCCGATCCAGAATTTGTACCTACCGGGTTCGCGATCACGCGCAAACGTGTTGCTGACTCGATGGTCCTCGGGCTTGTGGGCGAGATGGACCTGTCCACCGAACGAGCAATCAAGGCGGCGGTCGCGACCGCGTGTACAGCCACGGATGTGACGAGCGTGGAGCTCGACGTCGACGGTGTTTCGTTCATCGATTCCTCAGGTCTGCGCAGTCTCATGTGGGCTCGCCAGGCTGCGTTGGACCACGGGATGCGCTTCGTGCTACGCGCTGCTCGTGGCGGGCTGGTAGGACGGCGTGTGATCCTTTCGGGACTCGACAAGGTGTTTGAAAATCGGCGGCCGTTGGCAGCGACTTAGTCCGCGTCCATTGACGAGCCAGCGCAGCGCTCGACTGACAGTGAAGTGGGCTTCAATGAGCGCTTCAACCGACCCTCGGTGAGGCACCGGGGGTCGAGCCGTCGGTTGATCTGCTGCCGGCGGCGAAGAAGGCGAACCTTATACGAGGCAGCCAAGGCTCGACCGGGACGAAGGTCCCGTGCGGAGGTCCAACGAGGCGGGCTGGGCAACGACGGCAACCGTGATGTTCTCGATCGTGTTGGCGGCTGTGCGCTCTTGCGACTCCTTGAACCTGGTGTCCACTTCGTCAGCACTGACCCACCGCTTCGTCAGATTGAGCCGCTGCAATCAGCGATGGCGAAAGCCCCCGATGAGATGTTGCTCACACCTGTGTTGTTGTGGACGACACCGGGGACGGGGTTGTCGGTTCCGCAGGGCTGCCAGCCTGGTGGCGGTGGCGCCCCTGCTTCCTCTGCACGGCGTGCTCGCTCTCGCTCGACCTGATCCTCAAGGCTCACGACGCACCTGGCCCCACCGCAGCCGGCAGACCGGCCAACACTGCAACGCAGTGACTCTTAGCTCTAAAGTTCTCCGCCCGACTGGCCGATGTTTTATGCGTCTAATACAACGCCAACCGTCCTTGGTTGGCTGAGCGTCTTGAGCCCCCGATTAGCCCATGTCCCACGGCGCATGTCGGGGGTTCAGTCGCGTCACCCAGGCGCGGTAGCATCGTTTTTGCTGCACCGCGGGGGGACGGGCTCCGCGGTGCGCTCGCCATCGCAAGACGGAGGCGAGGGCCGAATTGTGCGCCTGGCGACGTTCGAAGGTCAAATGACGATTAGGCGTACGACTCGCAACCTGATGTTCTACGACCCGACGATCGCCTGCAGCTCGTTGAGCACCTTGCGCACCTGCCCCCAAGACGCCGGCAGAACGGCCAGCGCTTCGGTGATGCGGGCCCGTTCGCGGAGCAGCTGATCGCAGGCCTCGAGGACGCGGTAGGCCTCGTCGGCCGATAGCGGCGCCATGGCTGCGGATCGGCGGATTGCGTCGACGTCGTTAACTGTCAGCACGCCCACCAGTATCGAACATCTGTTCGTTCGATGCAAGCGGTCAGGGCTTGGGCGTTGAGGCAAAACAGAACACGACGTAACGCTCGCCTGACCGCATTTCGTGTACTCGGTGGTAACGCAACCCCGGTATGACCACAATCTGACCTTGTAGCAGAACGTGTGGTGTCATTGTTCGATCAAGGCTGGTACGCCCGCCTGAAAGACCCGACGGACTACACCGTGCCCCAACCAGGCGATGTCAAGTGTCGGTACCCGCCCGACGTTTCGTGTTCGGTTGCTACCCGACATTCGGTGATGGGTTCACGCGGCGTTGATTCTTCGTGGTCGGCCGCCGGGGTTGGCGAGTGCGCCGTGTTCGCGGGTGCGGTCGTGCTT
>JANPGV010000216.1:0-4567 GCA_031424145.1 Ilumatobacteraceae bacterium | reverse complement strand
ATCGGAGCAACCCAACCGGCAAGATCAACGCCTGGAAGAGCATCCTGAACACCCTGACCATCCACTACGGCGACCGGATCACGGCAGCCAACTAACCATGACCATCACGACCAGTTACACAAACAATCTGACAGTCCCATCCGATGACAACGAACTCCGACCACGAAATGGCCGACACCGAACGAATGCTTCGTCAGCGGCTCGCCGAACTCGCCGATCGCGCCCCAACCGCCGTGCGTCTGCCCACATGAGCATCGGGGTTCGGCGTCGCAATCCCACTGCGTCCGGACGGTGCGATCCTGCGCCCGGCACGTTGCCCGTGAACTAGTCGGCCGAGCCCTTGGTCGTCGGACGCTTCGCTTGTCGTTTCATGTCACTCCTGTGGACGCCGGGTCCGCCGTGGTTTCGTCGAGATCATGGTACGACGCCTGGTCATGCGTAGGCAGACGCTGCCAGAACCTGTATCCACGTGGTCGTCCTCTGGGCCTGGATCATCGGCACCATGAATACATGACTGATCTGTCGCTCAACTCCGTGGCGCCGGAACACTCGAGTGTTCCTGTGGCGGGCCGGTCGGCGTTGCAGGCTGTACTCGCTGCGGCCGTGCTCGGGTTCTTCATCGTTACCTTCGACGTCGTCGCCCAACGTGTCGCTTCCATCGATCCGAACCTATCTCGGCAGCGGGATCGCCGGCTTGCAGTGGGTCGTCGACGGCGCCCCGTCGGCAATCGCCCGGGCGTGGCAGCACCACCTCTGAACGGGTGTTGACGCGCTGGCGTCCACGCCGAGCGTTGCGCGACAACTGTCGAATGTCGACATCGGCGATATGGCTAGCGACGCGCATGGTGGCCCGGCGCGGCCTCGCGGCCACGGTGGTCCTCGCAATCACCATCTCGATCGTGGCCGGATTGACGACGGCGATGCTGTCGACCGCGCAGGATATCGATCGCTCGTTCGCGCGTCTGGCCGAGGACGTGGACGCACCGGATTACCTCGTCGCAGGGACGTGTGAGTCGTGCGAACCGAATGTGTCTTCGGAGCAGGCGCTGCGAATCGACAGCGCAGTCGCCGCTGTCGACGTGCTAGTGACGCAGTCGCTCGATCTACAGACGGCGACGGGAACCCGGCTTGGCCCCGAGCCGGATGCCCAGTGTGCGACCGGTGCAGGCGAGCTGGGAATCGTGTCGTCGGCATGGACACGTCACGGGGCCCCTCCGGCTCGGATCGTGGACGGCCGGTTCCCCGTGCCGGGATCCGAGGACGAGGTCGTGGTTCCCGTCAGCACTGCTCGGCGGGCGGGAGTCCATGTCGGCGACACGCTGACGCTTGCGGGCGCTTGTCGCGGCGGAGACTACGGCCCGCAGATCGGCGCCAAGCTGACGGTCGTCGGAGTCGCGGTGGGACCGGCAGACGTGCACCCTCCTGGCACGCAGGCGTACTTCGAGACCGTGTTCGCCGACCCCGCGCTGACGAGCCGCTACCAGCTGACGTTCTCGACAGTTCTCGCAGTGTGGATGCGCGACGGTCTCGGAGCAGATGCTCTGTCAGTGCATCCCCCACCGCAGATCGTATTGAACCTCGAAGACCACGGTCGGGAGATCGAGCACAGTCTCGGGCCCGATGCAACGACCCTCCGCGTCCTGGCTCTAGCGACGGCGACTATCGGCTCGCTTGTAATCGGCCACCTGATCGTGCGCCGTGTCAGGCAGGCGGTCCTGATGTCCGCGCCGCTGTCGAGCATCGGCGCAAGCAGAGCCGACGTGGCCCTCGTCGGCGCTATCATCGGAGCTGCGGTAGGCATAGTCGGCGCCATCTTTACGGTCGCGGTCTCGATCGGTGCACGGCCGATGCTCCCGCGCGGCGCTGCTGCCGATGTCCTTCGCGGTGGCCGATCGGACGTTGGGCTTGTCGCAGCCTTGGTCGGCGCAGCCGCCACCGCCCTAGTCGTGACACTGGTTGGTGTGGTTGCCGCGTGGAGCGCCGCGCGGCGCCTTCGGTTCGTGAGCCAGACGCGTCGACTGTCGACGACAACACGGATCGCCGAGCGGCTGTCGTTGCGACCGCCCGCCGCCCTCGGGCTTCGTGTTGCATTCGAAACGAGTCGCTCGGTCGGTGGAACTCCCGTGCGAAGCGGGCTGACATCGATCGTCATCGCTCTGGCCGCTGTCGCCGGCGCGGTCACGTTCGGATCGAGCTTGCGGCAGCTGCGCCACGACACGCGACTGGTCGGGTGGGCTTGGGACGTGGCCGTTTACACCCAAGCGCCGCGCGAGATCGCGTCGAAGCTCGCCGCCAGACCCGACGTCGAGAGGATCAGCGTCGGCACCATCTTCGTCGGCGCGCCGCTCACCTTCAATGCGACGTCGAACCAAGATACGTCGATGTACTCGTTCGACACGGGGCCACATGCGGTCAAGCCGGCCGTCCTCGAGGGCCGCGCTCCCGCCGGGCCGGAGGAGATTCTCCTTTCCCCGGGCGCAGCGAGAACGCTCGGCGTGAGCATTGGTGATGCCGTGCCAGTGTTCCTCACCAACGAGGCGGGCGCGCGCACGAAGGTCGCCGAGCTGACCTTGGTGGGTTTGGGGGTGCTGCCAGTCGTCGACGGGCAACTCGATCTGGGCTCATCGATGACGCTCGACGGGCTCCAGCAGTTGATGGAAGGGATCGGTGATCGGGCCGAGCCGCACGCGGTGTTCATCGACCTCGCGTCGGGCGTCGATGTCCGAGCGTTCACTCAAGAGCTCCGATCTCTGCTGATTGACGACCCGGCCGCGTTCACGGTTACCGGAGCACCGGTCGTCGGCACCGAGGAGCTCGTCAACATCGACCTGTCGCATGTCGGTTGGGCACCTCTCGTGTTCGCGCCGCTGATGGGTGCCAGCGCGGTCGTCGTGTTCGTGCTCTTGGTCGTCAGCGGTGCCAATGCCCATCGGCGTGACGTGGCCGTCGGCCGTGCCCTCGGCTTCGCCACTGCCGACGTGAGGCGGACTCATCTGTGGCAGTCACTGTCGTTGATCAGCTGCGCGCTGAGCATCGGTATGCCAGTGGGGGTGGTCGCCGGAAGCATTGCATGGCGGCACTACGCCAGCGGCTTGGGAGTGGTGCCGGACGCATCGATCCCGTGGAGAGAACTAGCCGCTCTCGGGCTGGGCGGTGTCATCGTCGCCCTGATCCTGTCGCTGTGGCCGACGACTCGAACCTTGCGCACCCGGCCGGTCGAAGTGCTGCGAGCCGAGTGACGGCCAAATGGCGGCGCAGTTCGCCGAGCAGATCGCGAGCAAGGGCTTCGCGCTCGCTCCCGATCGCCGCGGTCGGGTAGATCCGGGCAAGATCGCCGCAACTTGCTCGGCTCACAGACCGACAAGCAGTTGACGGTCGACAGCTTGGTCGCTTGGTATCTCAAGTTCACCCGAGCGGATCGAGGACTCGATCACTCCACGCTCACCGGCTATGAGGACGCCTACTCCCACTGGCTTCAAGGAGCCGATCGGTCACAAGCCGGCCAGCTCGATTACGATCGCCGAACTCGACAAGGCGTTCGGGAGGTGCGCCGAGCCGGCCTTCCCGCAGCAGGATGAACAACGCCCGAGCGCTGTTGAGTGGTGCGTTCAAATGGAGGGAACGGTACCGGCCGTTGTCGTGGATGTGACGAGGATGATCGCGGCGATCACCGGGCCGGCACCACGCACCTCACACGGCGTTGTACCCGGGCGACAACGGCATCACGGATGCGGATCCTGACCGTCTCGATGTCAGCGTCGAGGCGGCGCATGCCGGCGAGATATTCGTGGGCCAGGTGCTTGCGTTCGATGGCGACCAGATCGCCGCGGTCATCGATGCGATTCACAAACTCCACAGCGCGAACTGCGCTGATCCGTAGCGATACGCTACGAGCAGACAGTTCGCGCAGTATCACATGGAACCGGCACGAACCTGGGTGCGCAGCCCGGTCAGGTCGTGGTGACGGTCGGGGATGAGCCGCAAGATCGCCGTGTGACCATCAGGGCCCACCGTGCGCAGACTCCAGGACGGAGCCGGCGATCCGGTCGCTAACGCGTCGTTCGGGTCATTCTTCGAGTTCTTCGATGACGCCAACAACCGCATTCGCGCCGCGGCTGACGTGGCCCGATGGTCTCGGAGCCCTCGCACACGGACGGTTGGTGGGGTTGGCCTCCGGTGAGCGTGGAAGTTGGCACCCTTGTCAGCACACGCCTTCGCGATGTTCAATCGGCACATGCACGAGGTCATCGAGGGGTGATGGCTGGAACCACCGGCCGGCGCGAAGCGAGGCGGCTGTTCATACGCGTCGAGTGGCGGACGCGTTGGCAGTCATACCTGCTCCTTGCGGGAGTGATCGCGGTGACGGTCGCTGCGGTGCTCGCGCTCCTGCTTGGCGCAGCCCGCACGGACCGGGCGTACAAGCGGCTCAGGGTGGCCACCAACGCCTCCGACATCAACGTGGGCATCGACGATCCGAACACGAAGGACGACCTCATTTCGGCTCTGCGTGCAATCGATGGCGTCAGCTCCCTCGCTGTCTTCGACGAGTTGTTCGTGCGCCCACAGG
>JANPGV010000215.1:0-15206 GCA_031424145.1 Ilumatobacteraceae bacterium | reverse complement strand
CGAAACCCTGCGCGCGAGGGGGTCGAGTTTCGTCACGGACGATTCGGAAGGGATCCACGCGCGACGGGTTCGAGTTTCGTCAGGGACGATTCGGAAGGGATCCACGCGCGAGGGGGTCGAGTTTCGTCACGGACGATTCGGAAGGGATCCACGCGCGAGGGCTAGGACGGCGCCTAGCGCCAGACCGGCGAGGCCCAGCAACGTGATCAGCGGGCCTCGCTCGATTGTGACGAGTGATGTGGGTCGGGCGGACCTGACGGTCGCAGCGACCACACCGGCGTAGACAACAGCGACCACAACGATTGTGGCGGCGAGCCACCGACGGGTGAACCACAGCAGCGTGATAGCTAGAACCAGTAGGAAGGGCACGACAGGCCACAGCCTCAAGCCCCACCCGACCACACTCGATCGAGAGATCCCGAGTCGATCGACCAGCGAGAAGATCTCGTAGCTGCTGCGCTGCCGCTCCCCCGAACGCACCCATGGCTGAAACGTGCCGACCAACGCCACCATCGCCCCGATCGTCGCTACGACGCGCCCGATGAGAATCCGCTGCACCGCGGCAGCGTAGGTTCCGGTCATGGCCTCCCCTCGTTTTCATTCCGTCCGTTCGCCCCAGGCCGTCGTCGCCAGCGCAGACCAGCTGGCTACACAGGCAGGGATGCGGGCCTTGACGCTCGGTGGCAACGCGGTCGACGCGGCGATCGCGACGAACGCGGCGATCGCCGTCACCGCGCCGCACCTCTGCGGGATGGGTGGCGATCTCTTCGCGCTCGTTCACTGCGACGGCGAAGTGTTCGCACTCAACTCGAGCGGATGGGCGGGCTCCGGCGCCGACGCTGCCGCGATGCGCGCCGAAGGTCGTACGGACATGCCCTTCCGGCACGACATCAGAACCGTCACGGTTCCCGGATGCGTCGACGGATGGGTCGCCCTGCACGAACGGTTCGCGATGTTGCCGTTGTCGGTCCTTCTGGAGCCGGCGATAGCTCTCGCGGCGCAGGGCTTCCCGGCCAGTCCCCTGCTGGTCGGGGCGGCCGCTCGTGCAGATGAAGGGGCCAGCGAGAACCTCGCCGAGCTCATCGGCCAGCTCACCCGTCCGGGCGCGCGCGTCATGCGGACGGGAGCGGCCAGGGCTCTCCTCGACATTGCCGAGGGCGGGCGCGACGCGTTCTATCTCGGCGAGTTCGGCAAGGGGCTGAAGGCGACGGGTGACGGCTTCTATTCGGACGAGGATCTGTCGCGGCCGATGTCGGAGTGGGTCACACCGTTGACCGTCAACACGTTCGGCGTCGATCTGTGGACCCTTCCACCCAACTCGCAGGGATACCTCACGCTCGGCGCGGCCGAACTGGCGGGTCGCCTCGATCTACCGGCTGATCCCAACGACGTCCGATTCGCTCACCTGCTGATCGAGGCCGCGACAGCGGCGGGATTCGACCGACCTGACATGCTCAGTGATACTGCGAACGGCGATGAGCTGCTGGCGGCAATCGCAAAACGAATCGGGTTGATCGACACCGAACGCGCATCCGATCGCTGGTCACCCGGTCGCGATGGCGACACGACGTACCTCTGCGCGATCGATGGAAATGGCATGGGCGTCTCGCTGATCGAATCGAATGCCGCCGGGTTCGGGTCCGGCCTCGCCGAACCCGGCACGGGCATCAACCTGCACAACCGGGGTCTCGGCTTCAGCCTCCGCGAGGGACACCCGGCTGAGTTCCTGGCCGGCCACCGCCCGCCGCACACCCTCTGCCCGGCGATGGCCACGTCGGATGGCGTGCTCCGCGCCGTTTTCGGAACGATGGGCGGCGACGCCCAACCACAGATCCTGCTGCAGCTGGCGGCCAGGCTCTTCCACTACGGCCAGTCGCCCGCCGCCGCTGTGCATGCCGGGCGGTGGGCGCTACAGGGGCCCGAGACCGGGTTCGACACGTGGACGAGCGGACAGGCACCCACAATCATCGTGGAAGGCAATGCTCCGGATGATTGGGCGGCTGGCCTGGCCGAACGCGGTCACAAAGTTGCGGCGCGTCCGCCCTACGACAGCGGGTTCGGGCACGCACACGCGATCGTGATCGACAACGACGGGTTTCGCGCGGGTGCGGCGGACCCACGAACGATGGTCGGGACAGCCGCGGGTATCTGAACGGGAAACATCTGGCCGAAGTACGATTCGTGCATGCGAGTCGACTCGAACTTCTTCTGCACGGTACCGATGCCCGACGCCGGGGATCCGTCGATAGCACCGACCGCACGCCGTTTTGGCAACGACTCCGTCATCGAGTGCTACAAGAACCTGGTCGAGTGGGCTCGTACGGCCGATCAACTCGGCTTCGACACGATGTGGCTAACCGAGCACCACTTCCAGTACGAGGGCTATGAGGTTCTTCCAAACCTCATCCAGTTCGGCCAGCACCTGGCGATGCAAACGAAAGACCTCCGCCTCGGGCAGATGTTCAACGTCGTTCCGCAATGGCATCCACTGCGCCTTGCCGAAGACTTCGCACTCGCCGACATCGTCACCGGTGGGCGTATGGAGTTCGGCGTCGGCCGCGGCACCGTGCCTCGCGAGGCGTGGGCGTTGGGCACTGTTGTCGCCAGCGGAGACAACGAGATGTCTGCCGAGCACGACCGGATCAACCGCGAGATATTCGAAGAGTCGATGGAAGTGATCAAGCTCGCCTGGTATCAGGAGCGGTTCAGCTATCGCGGCAAGCACATCGTGCTCCCACCCGACGACGTCCCCGACCGGGGCACGATGGTCAACGATCTGACTCTCGTCCCGAAGCCGTTGCGCAAGGTCGACATCTACCAGCCCGTCACGTCGCCGGAAACCATCGAGTACGTGCCAAAGGCCGGTCACAAGGCGGTCTACTGGCTGGCGAACGCCGACAGCCAGAAGCAGAAGTGGGACCGCTATGCCGAGATCCGCGAGGCATGCGGCACCCCCGTGGGCCCTGGTGAGGACCGCTGCCTGGTCCTCAACCTTCATATCGCCAAGACTCGTGAAGCTGCGATGATCAAGGGCCGGCCGGGCCAGGACGAGTTCAACAAGTTCCTCTCGCCATACGGCCGGTTCAGCAGCTACCGCAACCCCGACGGCTCGAAAGTCGCGTTCAACCACTGCCCGACCGTCGAGGAGAGCAACGAGCAGAGGATCCAGATCGTTGGCTCGATCGACGACGCCGTCGACGCGATCGGCTACTGGCGTGACCTGCTCGACCTCAAGCACATCTGCTTCTTCCTCGATTATCCCGGCCTCAGCCGCGAAGAGATGATCGAACAGATGCACCTCGTGGCCGAAGAAGTGTTTCCCCGCCTCGGCGAGCCGATCGTGAGGCGCCCGGTCACGGGTTCGCCCCTCGTGTGAAAGCGCTGACGTCCGCAGCGCAGGCACTGGCCGACGACGGCTACTTGATGCTCCCCGCGTTCGCGGAGCCTCACGCCCACCTCGACAAGGCCTTCCTGGCCGAGCGAGTCGAGAATCGGACCGGCGACCTGATGGGCGCGATCCTCGCCATGGAGGCTGCCCGCCCTTCGATCACCGTCTCCGACACGATCGAGCGTGCCGAGCGCGCAGCCCGATTGCTGGCCGCCAACGGTTGCACGGCGATCCGCACCCACGTCGACCTCACCCTCACCGGCGGGCTGACCTCTGTCGAGGCGCTCATCGATGTTCGTGACCGCCTGCGGGCGCTCATCGACATCCAGGTAGCCGCGCTCTGCGCGTGGCCGTCGATCGGTGCCGAGGGCGCGAATCAACGGGCGCTCATGCGCGATGCCGTCGCGATGGGCATCGACGTGGTCGGTGGATGCCCACACCTCGAATCGGACCCAGCGGCGTCGAACGATGGCTTGTTGACCATCGCGGCCGAAGCGGGCTTGCCCGTCGACCTGCACACGGATGAGACGCTGAACCCCTCGATGCTGGCGTTGGAGGATCTCGCCGAGCGTGTGGTGGCCACAGGTTTCATGCACCGGGTCGCAGCCAGTCATTGCGTGTCTCTGGTGCTGCAGACCGAACTGCGCCAGCGTGAGGTGGCCGAGAAGGTTGCCGCCGCCAAGATCAGCGTCATCGCCCTCCCCCACACCAATCTGTTTCTCCAAGGCCGTGACTGCCAGGTCGCCATGCCCCGCGGCGTCACTGCGGTTCGGGCGCTCCGCGCGGCCGGCGTCAACATCGCCGCCGGTGCCGACAACCTGCAGGACCCGTTCAATCCCGTTGGACGGGGCGATCCGTTGGAGACGGCCGGGCTGATGATCCTCACCGCTCACGTGCTTCCGGCTGAGGCTCTGCACATGGTCACCGACGGAGCGCGGTCGGCAATGGGTTTGGGACCGACAGCGGATCAGGTTGCCGTGCGAGCCACGACGATCCGCGAGGCGATCGCCTTCGGGCCGGCCGATCGGATCGTGGTTCGTTGCGATTCGGGTTTGGAAACAGAGCGTTCACGCGATCCCGGCTGAGCCGTCGGACTCCCTGCCCTACACTCCGAGCCGATGCGGACAGACCATGGCCGACTCGCCGGGAGGCGTGCTCTCATCACCGGCGCGGCGCGTGGCATCGGCGCAGAGATCGCCGCGACCTTCCACCGCGAAGGGGCCGAGCTCGCCCTGCTGGACGTGGATGTCGATCGTGTGGAGACGACCGGCAAGTCACTGGGCGGTGGTGCTTACGGGGTCGATCTGGCCGACACCGCAGCGACGATCGCGACGATGAAGCAAGCAATCGACGACCTCGGCGGGCTCGACATCTTGGTCAACAACGCGGGAATCCTGAAGATGGCTCCGCTGCTGGAGATCGACCCCGCCGACTGGGACCTGATCTTCGCCGTAAACGTCCGGGCAATGCTCGTCACCATTCAGGTCGCGGCGAGGGCGATGATCGCGGGCGGCGGCGGGAAGATCATCAACATGGCCAGTATGGGCGGCAAGGTCGGTGGACCGAACCAGGCCCACTACGCAGCCTCGAAGGCGGCTGTGATCTCTCTCACCCAGGTCGCCGCCAAGGAGCTCGGCCCCCACGGCATCACCGTCAACTGCATCTGCCCCGGGTATGTGCTGACCGAGATGGGGGCGGCGACGCGCACCGATGAGATGGTCCGCGATTGGTCGTCCAAGTCTCCCCTAGGCCGGCTCGCCGAACCGTCCGACGTGGCCAACATGGCGCTGTTCCTGGCCTCCGACGAGGCCTCGTACTGCACCGGCCAGGCGATGAACGTTACCGGTGGGATGGTGATGCATTGAGCACGACCGGAATCTTCGGCGCGACTGCCGATACGACTACGGTTGTGCCCATGGGCGAGTCAGGCGCTGCTCCTGCACTGAGTTTTCGCGACGTGTCGATGGTGTTTCCCGATGGCACGCGCGCACTGCGCGAGACGACGTTCGACGTGCGCGCCGGCGAGTTCGTCACCATCGTCGGCCCATCGGGGTGCGGCAAGAGCACCCTGTTGCGCATCGCGTCAGGGCTCACCGCCAGCACCGGCGGCACGGTCGAAGTGGACAGCAGCAGCATCGGATACGTCTTCCAGGATGCGACGCTGCTGCAGTGGCGCAACGTGCAGAAGAACGTCGAGTTGCTTGCCGAGCTCGAACAGATGCCGGCCGCCGAGCGTCGAAGGCGCGCCGACGACGCGATCCAGCTGGTGGGTCTGGCGGGCTTCGAGAAGAAGTACCCGAAGCAACTCTCCGGTGGTATGAAGATGCGCGCGTCGCTTGCTCGTTCGCTCGTGCTCGAGCCGAAGGTCTTCTTGTTCGATGAACCATTCAGCGCGGTCGACGAGATCACCCGGGAACGCCTCAACGACGAGGTCATCTCCCTCTTCCAACGCAAGGGCTTCGCCGCATTGTTCATCACCCACTCGATCAGTGAGGCAGTGTTCCTGTCGACCCGCGTGTTGGTGATGAGCTCACGTCCTGGTCGAATCGTGGCCGACTTCAAGGTCCCGTTCGACTACCCGCGTTCCCCCGAACTGCGCTTCGATCCAGAGTTCGCGATCCTGTGCGGAGAGGTTTCGGCAGAGCTGAGAGGAGCCCACGTGTGAACACCACCACTTCCACCGTTGGCACCGAAGAGGTCGAGCCCCAGCTGCCGCCGCCCGCCTCCGACGACATCGCCCTACTTCCCGAAACGCGGACCGATCGTCGCTTCACGCTCAGTCAGATCCTCGCCCCCGTGGTTCTGCTCGCCGTGTTCATCGGTCTGTGGTACATGATGCACTACTGGGGGCTGCGCTTCTTCTTCGACAAGGACGGCAAGCGGCTGATACCGACACCGGTGCAGGTGTGGGACCAGACGATCATGCGGCCGATCGCACGCAAGCGGTACATCGAGGGCATCAAGTGGACCAGCATCGTCGCGTTCGGCGGGCTGGCCATCACCATCGTCATCGGCTGCGGCCTCGCCGTCCTGATGTCGCAAGCGAAGTGGATGGAGAGCGCGGTATATCCGTACTTGGTCGCGTTGCAGGCCGTGCCCGTTCTGGCCGTCATCCCGTTGATCTACTCGGTCTTCGGTGGAGGGCTAACACCGCGGTTCTTCGTCTGCATCATGATCGCCTTCTTCCCGATCGTGACCAACACCTTGTTCGGGCTCAACTCTGCCGACCCCGGTCAGCACGATCTGTTCACGTTGCGCAACGCATCGCGTTGGACTCGCTTGGTCAAGCTCCAGCTGCCCTCCGCTCTGCCCAACATCTTCACCGGCTTTCGCATCTCTGCCGGTCTCTCGGTCATCGGTGCGGTCGTCGGCGAGCAGTTCTTCCGGGCAGGGAGCAAGCCGGGCGTCGGCATCGTGATGGACATCTACCGCGTCAAGGGCATCTACGCGCCGCTCTACGGCGGCGTCATCCTCGCCTGCCTGCTCGGAATCTTCACGTTCCTGCTGTTCGGCTGGATCGGCAAGAAGGCCATCGGCAGCTGGTACGACGCGGGCAAACGCAAGACGTGAACCGAAATCTCAGCGTGAACAACCAAAACCAAAGGGAGAGAAATCACATGAAGAACCGACGCAGCAAATCGCTGCTCACCATCGCCGTCGGCGTCTCGCTCGTCGCCGTGGCCTGCGGCTCCGACACGAAGTCCAGCGACACAGCCGCGGGTACGACACCGGCTGCAGGTACCACAGCAGGCACGACAGCTAGCACGTCCGCTGCAGCAACCACTGCTGCGCCGGGGACCACGGCGGCGCCTGCAACCACAGCAGGTTCGGGGGCCGTCACGTTGAAAGGTGTGTGCCCCGACGTCGTCAACTTGCAGACCGACTGGATGCCGGAGGCAGAGCACGGGTTCATCTACGAGATGATTGGCTCGGGCTACACGATCGATGCTGCGAAGGCATACGTCACGGGCCCGTTGATCGATCAGAACGGCAACGACACCGGCGTCAAGCTGCAGGTCCGTTCGGGCGGCGCGGCGCAGCACTTCGACAGCCCGACCACGATCATGTACAACAACGAGGACACCCTTCTCGCCTTCATCTACACCGACGAAGGAATCCAGAACTCGGCAACCAAGCCGAGCGTTGCGATCGAGGCCGGATACAACAAGAACCCGCAGATGATCATGTGGGACCCCGCTGTCTATCCGGACATCACCGGCATTGCAGATCTGGGCAAGACCGACATCAAGATCCGCTACTTCGGCGGCGCTGCCTACATGGACTTCCTGACCAGCACCGGGGTTCTCAAGGCCAGCCAGGTCGATGGCTCGTACCAAGGTGACCCGAACCTGTACATCACCGACGAGGGCAAGGCCGCTCAGCAGGGCTTTGGTTCTGCCGAGCCATACCTCTACGAGCATGTCTACCCGAGCTGGTTGAAGCCGGTGAAGTACCAGTACATCAACGACATCGGCTGGAAGAACTACGCCGAGTCCATCGCAACCAAACCGGAGAACGTCACGAAGTACGCCGACTGCTTCAAGTTGCTGGTGCCGATCATCCAGCAGGCAAGCGTCGATTTCATCAACGATCCGGCACGAGCCAATGCCATCATCCTCGATGCCGTCGCCAAGTTCGGTGGCGACTTCGGTTGGACGTACGACCAGGGCACTGCCGACTATGCAGTCAAGACCATCAAGACCGACGGCTTGGTGGCCAACGGCGCTGACGGAGTTATGGGCAAGTTCGACATGCCCCGCGTCGCCGATCTGATCACCAAGGCGGTTCCGGTCTACACGGCCCAGGACAGCCCACCGAAGACCGGTGTGAAGCCTGAAGACATCGTCACCAACGAGTTCATCGACGATTCCATTCACCTGTAGGTCGGGGGAAAAAACGAAGGGCGCCGGCCTCGGTCGGCGCCCTTCGCCTGTTCCCGGCGTCAGTCGTCGGCTTTTGCCAACACGACATGCAACAGCACGTTGGCGCCGGCTTCGACGTCCTCCGGCTTGGTGTACTCCGCAATGTTGTGAGACAGACCATTGACGCTCGGCACGAACACCATCGAGGTCGGGCACACCCGTGCCAGCATCTGCGCGTCGTGGCCGGCGCCCGACGGCATGCGCCGCGTCGTGTGACCGAGCCTGTGTGCCGTCGTCTCGACGAGATCGATCATGCCTTCATCGAACTCCACCGGCTCGAATCGGGCCAGCGTACGCATTGATACTTCGCAACCTTCGTCCGTTGCACACGCGGTGCAAGAAGCGAACGCCTCGGCCTCCGCCTGCTGCAACACGGCCTCGTCGGTGTTGCGCAAGTCGATGCTGAACACCACTTTCGCCGGCACGACGTTGACCAGGTTCGGCGTGACATCGAGCATGCCCACGGTTGCCACTTGGGGTGCACCGAAGTATCCCGTGAGCAACCGAATCTCATGGATCACGCGCGCTGCAACGGCCAACGCATCGTGCCTGAGCGGCATCGGTGTCGTGCCGGCATGGGCCGATTGACCCGTGACGGTCACCTCCGTCCACGAGATCCCCTGAACGCCGGTGACCACACCGATGGTCACTTCTTCGTCTTCGAGGACAGGACCTTGTTCGATGTGCAGCTCGGCGTATGCATGCGGGAACGCGGCGGCCGGCACGGGCGTCGGGCCGGCGTACCCGATCCTGGTCAGCTCGTCGCCGAGCCGGGCACCGTTGTCGGCAGCCTTCACGTCGAGTGCCTCTTCGACAGCGAGCCCACCCACGTAGACGAGGCTGCCGAGCATGTCGGGAGCGAAGCGCGAGCCCTCCTCATCGGTGAAGAAAGCAACCTGAATGGGCCGCTTCGTCGTGACGCCGTGTTGCGCGAGTGTCTCCACGATCTCGAGACCTCCCAGCACTCCGAGGTTCCCGTCGAAACGGCCGCCCGTGCGAACCGTGTCGATGTGCGAACCGACCATCACCGGCGCAGCATTCGGATCACTTCCGGGACGCGTGGCAACTACATTGCCGATCGCGTCGATCGAGACGTCCATTCCGAGATCGCGCATCCATGAGACGACAAGGTCCCGACCGTCACGATCGACGTCGGTCAGCGCCAACCGTGCGCAACCCCGCTCGCCGTTTGGACCTTCGATCGCACCTATCTCGCCCAGTGCCTCGAGGCGTTGCCACAGTCGTGGACCGTCGATGCGAAGGTCGAGGGTGTCAGCCATCGTCACCGGCCGAAGTCGAACGCCGAGATCTCGCGCAGAGCGTCGCAGAACGACTGCACCGAGCCGGCGAACAACTCTGCGCCGCGCTCGGCAGTGGCCGCGGTGGGGTCACCGATCACGCCTTCGGGGTGGAAGTCGTTGGAAAGCCAACCGAAGCTGACCCGACCGCCGAAACGGACGTAGGTGTTCTCGACGAGCTTGTCCGGAACGCGTCGTGTTGCTTTGCTCATGTCGCAGAGCTCGGGCGCCAGGTGCAGCATGATCGAGGTCTCGTCGGTGCCACCGTGCACACCCATGCCCAACTCGCTGGCCGGGGACGTGCCGCCTTGATCCACAGGCATCCCAGGGTGGGCCAGAAAGGTCATCAGGCCGTGTCCGAGTCGCAGCTCGCGGTTGGCGACGCTCAACAACGAGCTGTTGCCGCCGTGGCCGTTGAGGAAGACAAGGCGCTTGACAGGGGTGGTGGCGATGCATCGGCCGATGTCGTCGAGGACTGCCAGCAGCGTTGTCGCCGACAGCCAGACGGTGCCAGGCGACCATGCGTGCTCGTTGGACTTGGTGTACTGCAATGTCGGCATCAGCCAGACGTCGAGCTCCTCGCCGACCTCGGCGACGGCCGCTTCCGCTACTGCACTGGCGACAACCGAATCGGTGCTCAACGGCAGATGGGGACCATGCTGCTCGATGGCTCCCAAGGGTTGGACGATGATGCTGCGATTAGTGAGCCGCTCGACGACCTGCGGGCCGGTGAGGCTTGGAAAGTAGCGCTCGGTCGATGTCACGAGCCGAACGTTACTCGCGGCCTTCGCGAGGCCCCATAAGACAGAATGGCCGCGTGACCGCCCCGGATTTCGACGCCATGGTGATCGGCGCCGGCCACAACGGGCTTGTCTGCGCGGCCTACCTGGCCAAAGCTGGCATGCGCACGTTGCTCGTCGAGGCCCGTTCCACTGTCGGCGGCACCGCTTCCAGCGAGCCGTTTGCCGGCGCCACCGTCAACATCTGCAACTGCGACCACATCACGTTTCGCACGACCCCCGTGATCGACGATCTCCGCTTGACCGACTTCGGCCTGCGGTACATCGACGTTGACCCGGCTCAGCGCAACCTGACATGGGGCGGCGGGCCGGCCTGGACCATCTTCCACGATGTCGAGCAGACGCTCGACTCCATTGCGCACACCTACCCGAAGGAGGTCGGCGCCTATCGCAACTACCTGAGAGCAGCGTTGCCCGCGGCCCAGATGGTCGTCGACAACGCCAACGACCCGCCGTCGTTGCGCACGATCGGCAAGAAGGTGCTCGCCCGCAAGGGCCGTGGCGCGGCGACGCTTCTGCGATGGAGCCGGCGCAGCGCTGCCGACGTGATGCGCGGCTTCTTCGAATCCGAGGCTCTGCGTGGCCCTGCCATGGTGACGGGTCCGATGGTCTGGGGCGTGTCGCCGGAGCTGTCGGGCACGGGTCTGGGTGCGCTGACCTATGCCATGCGCCATGTTGCTCGGGTCGGCAGACCGGTCGGCGGGAGCGGGATGGTTCCGGAGAGCCTGCGCCGGGCGTTCGAGGCAGCCGGAGGCACCGTGATGTTCGACACCAAGGTTGCTCACCTCTCCTGTGAGGGCGATTCGATACGAGGCATGGTCTGCACCGACGGCACGGAAGTCACCGCACGCGTCGTCGTCTCCGCGTGCAACCCTCACGACACCTTCCTGGCCTGGTTGAGGGATCCGCCACCGCAGGCACGTTCGCTGGTTGCTCGTTGGAAGTCGATCCCCCACGACGACGGGTACGAGTCGAAGATCGACGCGGTGACCAGCCGTCCGCCGACGCTGGCTGACGGGACCCCCCTTGGAGCGACGGCGGTCATCGCGCCCTCGCTCGCCGACATCGACAGGGGCTGGGCGATGATGACGGCCGGCCAAGTGCTGCACCAGCCGGGCATGCTGGTCAACTCGCCATCGGCACTCGACGACTCACTCGTCGAAGCCGGCCGGCACGTGTTCAGCCTGGAGGTGCTGTACACGCCGTACCGGCTACGCGGAGGCTGGACCAGCAGCTCCGAGCCACGGCGTTGGCTCGACGTGGTGGCCGTCACGCTGGCGCCAGGCTTCGTCGACTCCGTGGTCGAGTGGCGCGCCATGACCCCCGACCGTTACGAGCGCGAGTTCCACCTTCCTCACGGTCACGCCACCAGCTTCGCGGGTGGCCCACTGGCTGCGTTTCGCAACAAGAACCCGGAGTTGACCCGGTACGAAACGCCGATCAAGGGCCTCTTCATCACCGGCGCCGCGACGTTCCCGGGAGCGGGAATCTGGGGTGCCAGCGGCCGCAACGCCGCACTGCAAGTTCTCAACCGGCCCCGTAGAGGCGTGGGTTAGCACGTCACCCGTTTGGGTACCGTACGGCTCATGAGCGAATACCTTCTTCCGGACCTGTCATACGACCCCGGCGCCCTCGAGCCGCACCTCAGTGGGCAGATCGTCGAACTGCACCACAGCAAACATCACGCCGCCTACGTGAAGGGCGCCAACACCGCGCTCGAGAAGCTCGCCGAGGCTCGCGCCGCCGGCAACTTCGACTCGCTGGTGGGACTGGAGAAGTCACTGGCGTTCAACCTCGGCGGGCACGTGTTGCACTCGATGTACTGGGCCAACCTGTCCCCCGACGGAGGAGACAAGCCGGTCGGTGACCTGGCTGCCGCGATCGACGAGCACTTCGGCTCCTTCGATGCGTTCCGCTCACACTTCAGCCAGGCGGCCACGCTCGTCCAGGGCTCGGGTTGGGGCATCTTCTCCTGGGAGCCTGTTGGCCGGCGTCTGATCATCGAGCAACTCGAGGACCACCACGAGAACACCACACTCGGCGCTGTTCCGTTGCTGGCCATCGATACCTGGGAACACGCCTATTACCTCCAGTACCAGAACCGCAAACCTGATTACGTCGAGGCGATCTGGAACATCGTCAACTGGGCCGACGTCGGCAGAAGGTTCGCGGCTGCGACCAAATAGGCGCTAGCTGCCAAGTAGTGGGTGAGACGACGGCGCGGGTGAGACGACTCGCCCAAGGCGAGTCGGCTCACGCATCTTTGACTGACCACACCCGTTTGGCGACGGGCTCCTTGTCGCTCCATGGGAAGTTGATCCAACGATCGGTGCGCTTCCACACGTAGTCGCATTGCACGACCGAGTGGCTCTTCTCGTACAGGACAGCCGTGCGCACCTCGGCGACCTTGCCTTCGCAGAATTGCTGCACGCTGCGAAGTGTGTGTCCCGTGTCGGCAACGTCGTCAGCGATCAGGATCCGTGCGTCGCTGACGTCGACGAAGTCGGGCGCCGGCGGCAGGATCCTGGGCACCTCCAACCGCTCGTCGACGCCGGTGTAGAACTCGACGTTCATCGTGTACACGTTCTTGACCGACAGCGCGTACCCCATTGCCCCGCCGATCAACAGACCTCCTCGAGCAATCGACAGGATCATGTCGGGCTCATAGTCGTCGGCCACCATCTGGGAAAGGTCTCGAGATGCGTCGCCGAACATCTCCCACGTCATTATTTCGCGTTCGTTCGCCACGTCGGCCAACCTAGCCGACCGAGTGTTTCCGGCCACCCCGTGCGCGACGCAGACACTCGTTCACGGCAGGCAGATGTCAGCGGGACGGACGGGGACGCGGCTGAGGTCGCGCCCGATGGCGTCACGGATAGCCGCGACGATGGCGGGGGTCGACGAGATGCACGGCGGCTCGCCCACCCCTTTCGCACCGAGGGGCGCCATGGGATCGGGGATCTCGATCATCGTCGCCACGACGGTTGGCATGTCGAGCATCGTCGGCAGCAGGTAGTCCGTGAAGCTCGCGTTGCGCACGAGGCCGTCCGTCAACACGATCTCCTCCATCACGGCCAGTCCCAGCCCCTGGGCGATTCCTCCTTCGATCTGACCGATGACGCTCATGGGGTTCAACGCGACGCCCACGTCCTGCGCCGTCGCGATCTGCACGACCTTCACGAGACCGAGCTCGGGATCGACGTCGACGACGGCCCGGTGGGCGACGAAGACGAACGCTGTGTGGCATTTGCCTTGCCCATTTTCGTCCAGCTCGTCGGTGGGCCTGTGGTGGTGCTCGAACGTTTCCTCGAAGACCATTCCAGCGGTGGCGTCCGCCACTGGGACCCGCAAGGCGCCCATCGTGTCGACGATGTCGCGCCCGTCGATCGCGAGCCGCACCGGATCGATGTCGTGACGTGCGCCGACGTGCTCGAACATCCGCTCGCGAACGAGACGGCAGGCACCGTCGACCGCGCCGCCGCTCATCCATGTCTGGCGCGACGCCGACGTGGATCCCGCTGAACCGATCGTGGTGTCGATCGGCTCGAGCAGGACATCGTCGACCCCCAGCACTGACCTGGCGATCTGCGGCGCGAGCACGACGAAACCCTGACCGACCTCCGAGGTTGCGAACTTCAGCGAGGCCACCCCGTCGGCGAGACGGCACCTGGCCGTGGAGAAGTCATCGAACCCTTCGGAATACATCAGGTTCTTGATCGCTACGCCCCAGCCGATGCCACGACGGATGTGGGACACGTCGGCGGTCAGGCCGGCACCGCCAGGCAGGTGCATCGGGTTGCCGTCACGACCACCCATCGGCTCGGTCGGAAGGGGCAGCGCTGCAGTTCGACGAATGCACTCGGCAACGGGAGCGACGTTCTCGATCACCTGGCCGGTGATCAGCGCGTCGCCAGTTTCCATCGCGTTGAGCAGCCGTATCTCGACGGGATCCAGACCGCACGCCGCCGCCAACTTGTCCATCTGCCCTTCGTGTGCGAAACATGCCTGCACGACACCGAAGCCGCGCATCGCCCCGCAGGGCAGGTTGTTGGTGCGAACCGCATAGCCATCGACGGTCGCATTGACGCATTTGTATGGCCCCTGAGCGTGCGTGACGGCGTTGATCAAGACCGCAGAGGACGTCGATGCATAGGCACCCCCGTCGAAGACCATCCGCGCTTCGATGCGTTGGATCACACCCTGTTCCGTCGCGTGGTGACGCATCCAGATCCTGGCCGGATGGCGGTGGACGTGGCCGAGGAAGCTCTCCTCGCGGCTGTATGCAAGACGTACGGGTCGCCCCGTTCGCAGGGCCAGCAAGCACGTGTGCACCTGCAGGCTGATGTCTTCGCGCGCGCCAAACGCTCCCCCAACTCCCCCGAGTGTCAGGCGCACCTTGTCGGGTGCCAGGTCGAGGCATGCAGCGATCTGCGTGCGGTCCTCGTGCAACCATTGCGTGGCGACGAAGAGCTCAACGCCGGCCCCTCCCGGATCCGGCAACGCCAACGCCGCCTCGAGCCCGAGGAACGCTTGGTCCTGCATCCCCAGCTCGTACGTTCCCTCGACGACGACCTCGCCGACCAATGACTGATCGCCGGTGACAACTCGCTGGTGGCGGATCACGTTTCCCGACGGGTGGATGGGCGGATGACTGCCGTCGATGGCCCGCTCCGGATCGGTCAACGGGGCCAGCACTTCGTACTCGACCACGATCGCGTTCAATGCCCTGCGGCAGGTCTCGGGATGATCTGCCGCAACTGCAGCAATCGGCTCGCCGACGTAGCGCACCACGTCGGAA
>JANPGV010000214.1:0-20843 GCA_031424145.1 Ilumatobacteraceae bacterium | reverse complement strand
CGCCGGGATCGACGCTGTTCGGAAGACCGGCGCCGACACGACCAGCGACGAACTTGACGAGGGGCGAGTAGTGAACGATCAGGCGGTCGCGGGCCACTGGGTCGCGGGCTTCCAGCCAACGCTTCCACCAGTCGTCGATGTCGTTGTCGCGTTTCATGCTCGGGGATGCGCTTCCGTGTAGACGGCTCGAAGGCGTTGTTTGCTGACGTGGGTGTAGCGCTGCGTCGTTGCAACATCGCTGTGGCCCAGCAGATCTTGTACCACGCGAAGGTCGGCTCCACCATCGAGCAAGTGGGTTGCGAAGCTGTGGCGCAAAGCGTGCGGATGGGTTGGGCGTTGGCTGCGGCGGTCGATGATGCGTCGGACGTCGCGCGGGGTAAGACGGACGCCTCGCTCATTGCCGAACAGCGCCGGGCCCGTCTTGACAGCGACCACGTCGCGGCGAGCCTGCAGCCAGGCCCGCAATGCCTCGACAGCCGGAACACTGAGGGGCACCCGTCGCTCCTTGCCGCCCTTGCCCCAAACGGTGATCGCACCGGCCGCGAGGTCGAGCGAATCGACATCGAGGCCGCAGAGCTCACCGACTCGAACGCCACTGCCGTACAGAACTTCCAGCACGGCGTCGTCGCGGCGGCGACGCCAGGCTGGCTCGGCCTCGCCCTCGATGTCGTCGACCGGGTCGAGTAGGGCCGCGACCTCGCCGTGTTCGAGTACACGCGGAAGCCTGGCCGGCCCGGCCGGAGCACGCAGCGCCACCGTCGGGTCGATCTCGATATCGCCCCTGTTGCGAAGGAACGAGTAGTAGCGACGAAGCGCCGCAACCTTGCGAGCCACGGTTCGTTTGGCGAATTGCCGCGTGGTGAGCGACGCGACGTATCGCCGAAGCAGAAGGCGTTCAACGTGCGCGGGTGAGGTGATCCCGGATCGCTCGACCCATTCGGCGAACTGGAACACATCGCTGCAATAAGCACTGACCGTGTTGGCCGACGAGCTGGTGAGGGCGTCGGCAAACTCGTGAAGTCGCCAGTCGCCAACGAGGTCGGGACGTCGCGCGCCCGCAAGCGATGCAGCCATTGGCGCCAAGGGTATTCGGTCAGTGTCATCGCAGTGGTGACCCCACTGCCTCGAACCATCCGTCGGACTGCTGGATCCACCCCGAGTGCTCCAGCCGAGCCACGGCCATGGCTGCATCGACGAGGCTCAGCGAGCACGCGAGCGCCAGGCCATCGATGGTGCGCGGCTCGCCGGCGCAGGTCTCGTAGACGGTCAGGTCGGCGCCGCTGGGGCGCGGCCGCGAGTCGATCGCTGCCCCGGAGCTGCGACGGTGGTCCATGGCCAATTCGATCAACACGTCGGTGACATCGACGGCCACACCTGCTCCGTCGCGGATGAGCTGGTTGGTGCCGGTCGCGGCGCGGTTGTGCACTCCGCCCGGAACGGCCATCAAAGGCACATTGCGCTCGATGGCCTCGTTGACGGTGATCAAGGAACCGCCCTGCTGGCGTGATTCGACGACGATCACTACTTCCGACAGGGCAGCGATCACCCGGTTACGCATCGGAAACCGGTAGGCCTCGGGAGCAGTGCCGGGAGCGCATTCCGACAGCAGCAGACCGCATTCGGCCACTGAGGCCCACAACACGCGATGCTCACGCGGATAGATGACATCGTGACCCGAAGCGACGACCGCGATGGGGCGGCCGGCGCCATCGGACCGCAACGCCCCTCGGTGTGCACACCCGTCGATCCCTCGTGCCAGACCGGATACCACATGCACACCGGCATCGGCCAGTTGCCGGCCGAGCGTCGTGGCCGTGTCGCGGCCGGCAGCTGTGGCGTTTCGGGTGCCGACGATCCCTGCCCGCCGGCCCTCGAGCAACGACAGATCGCCCTCGGCGAAAAGCACCGGCGGCGGAAGCGGATCGTTGATCAACAGCTGCGGATAGTCCGTCGCTCCATGGAGGAGCACCCGAACACCGAGCCGGGTGCAGCGATCCCAGACCTCAGCTAGCAGTGATGAACGCCCGGCCCGGCGCCAGGCGGCGCAGATGTCGGGATCGGCGAGGACTCTCTCGATGAGGCCCGCCGGTCGATGGTCACCAGAAGCGATCGCGTAGGCCTCATCGGGCGGGTGGTGCCGCAGCAAGGCACCGAGGCGATGGATGGACATGTGCGGAAAGGACGCGAGTGCTGCCGCATACGCCTCGAGTGGCAGGTCGGTTTTCATGCGACCTGCTCGCGAACCGACACACGCAATCTCACCCGGAGCTGCAACGCCAACGCGACGTGTTGCTCGGCAACCGCGGCCGACGTATCGCCATCGAGGTCGGCGATGGTCCTGGCCACACGACGTATCCGGTGGTACCCGCGCCCCGTCAAGCGCTCGCGCTCGAGCTCGTTGCGCAGCATCAACCGGGCGGCAGGCTGCAGCGGGGCGAGGATGTCGAGGTGCGAAGCCGGAATCTCGCTGTTCAACATGCCGCGTATCTCGACGGCGGCACTACGCGCAGTGGAGACTCGATCTGCGGCGGCGGCCGTTGATTCGCCACCCCCACTCTGCAGCAGGTCGTCGACACCGGGTCGGGCAACACCAACGCGCAGATCGAACCGATCGAGCAACGGGCCGCTGAGGCGCCGCAAGTACCGAAGGCGGGCGCCGTCGTCGCAGTCACACGCACCCGGCGGCCCTCCTCCGCATGGGCAGGGGTTGGTCGCCGCGACGAGAAGGAACCTCGCTGGCAGTGTCGCGCTGGCACGGGCTCTGGCCACGCGAATGAGACCCTCCTCCAGCGGCTGGCGAAGGCCATCGAGGACCATTGGGGAGAACTCTCCCAACTCGTCCAAAAATAGGACGCCCCCATGAGCCAAGCTGATCTCGCCCGGGCGAAGGCTCGACGTGCCCCCACCGACGAGCGAAACCATCGAACTGCTGTGATGCGGAGCGCGAAAGGGAGCCCTTCGAATCATTCCGACAGAGGGCAAGCGGACGCCGGCCGCTGAGTGCACCATCGTTGCTTCCAGTGCGAGGGCAGGCGTCAGTGGAGGCAGCAATCCCGTGAGGCGCTGGGCCAGCATCGTCTTGCCCGCGCCGGGTGGACCGACCAGCAGGAGGTGATGCCCACCCGCGGCAGCCACTTCCAGGGCTCGACGAGCGAGCGCCTGCCCACGAACATCGGCGAGGTCGGGTATCGGCGGCTCGTCATCGACATAGTCGTCGTCGGGCTCGTCGGGCCATGGCGCAACGCCGTCGAGTGCGTCGACGATCTCGCGCAGGCATGCGGCCACACGGACAGGGCCGGGAGAGATGGCTCTGGCCTCGCGAAACGACGCCCGTGCGACAACCGGCGTGAGGTCGCTGAGCGCGCCGACCATTGGCGCGACACCGGCAACGGCGCGCAGCGAGCCGTCGAGGCCGAGCTCGCCGATGAAACCGAGATCTGCAACCGCGTCGGGCGGGATCTCGCCATTGGCGATGAGCAAACCGACTGCGATCGCCAGGTCGAGCCCAGACCCTCCCTTGCGTTGGTTCGAAGGCGCGAGGTTGACCGTCATCCGGCACGACGGCCACGGCAGCCCGCTGGACATCACGGCGGCACGCACTCGGTCTCGTGATTCGCGGCACGCTTCATCGGGCAGGCCGACGATTTGAAACCCGGGCAGGCCGGTCGAAACATGGACCTCGACCGTTACCGGGCGACCCTCGACACCGAGCAAGGTTGCGGAACGGACGGCTGCAAGCATGCGAGGACCTCCCAGCTACGGCGACGTTGAGCGACGCATGAACATGGCTGGAAGGGCACGAGACCGGACCCTCGACGGTGAGCGCACTCTATCCGTGGAGCCCGCATCCGCAACCCGATGACACTCATTTCTCATGCCGGCCTGGGAGACTGGCGAGGTGCGGAACGTTGTGCTGATCGCTGTCGTTGCCTCGTGCGCGGTGGCAGCTTGCTCGAACAGCAACCCGCCCGCAACCGATGGTCAGTACTGCGCGAAAGTGAGCTCCAGCCTCGATCAGCTCAACGCCCCGGCGATCGCAGACAACGTCGCCATCGACCAGACCGCAGAGCTCTATCGCACGATCACGTCGATCGCGCCGCTTGCCGTTCAGAAGGAGTGGCAGACCATGACGTCGACCGTCGAGGCTGCCGCAAGCGTGGACCCCAACGATCCGGCTTCAGTTCAACGCGTCGCTGACATGGCGCGTTCTGCGCAGCACGCCGCCTCGTCGATCGCGGACTACACGTCGAAGGTGTGCGGTGTCACCATCGGAACGCCGACGACCACCATTCCGGTCGTCGTGGAGACTGCAGCGCCGTAGACATTTGGAGCTCAGACGTTGGGAAGCTCGCCGCGCTTGGTCTTGACGGCATCGACCAACCCGTAGGCCTTCGCCTGATCGGCGGTGAACCAACGATCTCGTTCGCTGTCCGCTTGGATCTGCTCGAGAGTCTGGCCGGAGTGGTGGGCTGTCAGTTCGGCCATGCGTCGCTTGGTGTAGGCCAACTGCTCGGCCTGGATGGCGATGTCGGTTGCTTGACCGCGAAGGCCAGCCAGCGGCTGGTGCATCATGATGCGCGCGTTGGGCAGGGTGTAGCGCTTGCCCGCTGCGCCTGCAGTGAGCAGGAACTGGCCCATCGATGCGGCCATCCCCATGCAGACCGTTGCAACATCGCACGAGATGAACTGCATCGTGTCGTAGATCGCCATGCCGGCAGTGACAGAACCACCGGGGCTGTTGATGTACAGCCAGATGTCGGACGAGGCTTCCTCACCCTCGAGGTACAGCAACTGCGCGCAGATCTGGTTGGCCATGTCGTCGTTGACATCGGTGCCGAGCATGATGACCCGGTTCTTCAGCAGTCTGTTGAACACATCGCTGCGTGGATCGAAACCCGGATCGAGCGCCATGGGGAAGGTGTCGGACATGGCGCCCACGCTACCGCCCACGGTTGCTCTCACGTTGGGTACGCCACGCGGCGACCACCGTCTCCTCGGCGAGTGGCATGACGGTCGACGGAGGGCCGTCGGCGCCGCGGCGATTGATCTCGCGGATGCGCTGGTTGATATCGCCGACGATTCGTCTCACGACGGTCTCGTTGGAGGCTCGCGCGATTGCCTGCCGCGCTTCCTCCAACTCCTTGCGCACTGCCAACGTCGAGGGCAGATAACTCAGCCTCTCTCGTCGAAGCTTGGCCTTCAACCACCAGTCCTCGTCGCGGTGGATCTCGCCCTCAGTGGTGACGATGCCCTCCAACGGTTTCCCCTTGCCGGGCAGGTCCTCGAACTCGCCGCGTTCCATCCCGGCGCGGATCTGCTGCTCCACCCACGACTCCCAGCTTGCCCCCGCCGGCTTGCGAAGCCCGGTCACGGGGCCACCCTTCGGACGCCGCTGAAGATCACGGCGACACGCTCGCTGGGGTCGACCTGATCCATCGCGGCGAGCAACCCGGCGAGCCCAGCGGTGCCGGTGTGCGACGCATCGATCCCGGTTGTCTCGCGGCCCAACTCGTTGGCTCGGAGAACCTGCGCTTCCGTCACCACTATCGGCGATCCGTTTCCATCCCCCATCGCCCGGACCACGGCAAGCCAGTCGTAGGTCTCGTCGTCGAGGATCCCATCTGCGGCGGAGGGCCCGACGTGTTCCCATGGCCACATGCACTCGCTCCAGTGCTTGGCAGCCTCGGTCGGTCCGCCAACTTCAGCTGTCTTGACCCAGGCACGCGCCAACGGTGCGCAACTCTCGGTCTGCACGGCATGCAGGCGAGGCATCACGCCGCTCATGCGGAACCCGCTGATCACCGACGCGGCGAACGTGCCCGCGCCGACCTGCACGAAGACCCGGTCGAGGGGCGGACCTTCGACTTGCTCCTCGATACTGCGCGCCATCTCCCACCCGATCGTGCGTCCTCCGTCGAGACACCACGCGTTCTCTGTTCCCTGCACCGTGAACGGAATTGCTCCAGCCGCAACCACCTCGCGGAAGCGGTGCATGCACGGATCGCCGGGAGGATCAGCACCCGTTCGCGGGCACGGAACGATCTCCGCTCCCAACCCGTGGAGACCGGTCAGCACGACCGGGTCGGCGTGCGGAGGAACGAACACCCGCAGCGGCCACTTAGCGGCAGCAGCCAATGTCGCCGCGGCAAATGCCGCGTTGCCACACGAGGCAATGGCGAGCGTTGGCCGACTCGAGGTGCCCGACCATGGAGCCATGCCCATCGACTCGACCGTGAGGATGTGCAGCATGATGGTCATCAGGTGCCGAGCCTTGTGGCTGCCCGCTACCTGACCGGTCTCGTCCTTCACCCAAACGCCACCATCGGAGTTGAAGCCGAGGGTGTCGCTGAGCTGTCCGGCGCGTGCGAATGGCGTCACGTGGAAGCCCGTTCCCGCCACAGCGCTGATGTCTGCGTCAGCCTGTCGGATCAACGCGATGCGCGCCTCGTCGGTCATGCCATGCGCTGCGGCGAAGCTGTCCCACGCCAGGTACGGACGAAAGGTGACGAATGGGTCGGCGTCGTCGGTGCCGCGCAGCGGCGCAACGCGTTGCACGATCTGGAGAGCGTGATGAGGATCATCCGCGCTGGCGTTCGGGCATCGCCAGACCAGCGGTTCGGCCACGTCGACGTGCTTGCCACACACGGCACACGACCAACCCGCCACGACAGGACCCAACATTGTTCAGCCTGCCGCGACGCCGGCGTTGAACTCGCAGATCATCTCGTCCCACACGGGCAGGAATCGTCGCAGGCCGCGCCAGAACTCCTGCGACCGGCGCGCCTCGAACAGTTCGAACGGTGTGCCCTGCTGCTCGACCCACGTGTAGTAGCCGAGGTTGAACATGCGTGTGCGGTCGCGCTCCGAACACTCGATCGCGTTCGCCGTGGAAACGTTGGCGAGGTGCTCGCCCCAGACGGCTGCGGCATCGAGGTTCGTGAAGCCGCCGCCGAAGTCGCGCGCTGTGATCTTTTCGCGCTCGCTCGGATACAGCGCGGCTCCATCCGTTGCCACCGTTATCATCGCGTCGTCCGGGCCCAGGTCCAGCAGTTTGGCGGTGGTGATGGCTGCAAGCACGTTGCAGATGCTGCTCAGGCCGAAGTGAGCGAGCGTGCTCAGCACCGACTGCGGAACGAGACGTCGATCGGCGAGATACCCGAGGCCGTCCTCGTTGTTGAACATCACTTGTAATTGGTCTGTTGCCCGATCGCTGACCGCCACGACCACGTCGGTGTTCATCACGTTGTGGATCAGCGGCACGTGCTTGTCGCCGATGCCTTGGATGTTGTGCTCGCCGAAGCCATTCTCCAGAAGGGTCGGGCATTCGAGCGCTTCGACGGCAACGATCTTTGTCCCGTAGGTGTCCTTCAACCGGTCCCCCGCGGCGATGGTGCCGGCCGACCCGGTGGCGCTGGTGAACGCTGCGAGACGGAGGTCGCGTCCGCTTGCCGCCCTCACGTGTTCGAAGACATGGGCAAACGCACGCCCTGTCACCTCGTAGTGGGCGAGGTGGTTGCCGAACTCGCAGAACTGATTGAGGACGAAGTTGGTCGGATCCTTGGCCAAGGCGTTGCAGGCGTCGTAGATCTCCTTGACGTTGCTCTCGGTTCCGACCGTCTTGATCACATCCTCGGCAGGGTTCGCACACCACTGGTCGAGCCAGTCGAACCGCTCCTGGCTCATACCGGCGGGCAGAATCGCCACACCCCGACTGGCCATGATCCTGCTGATGGCGATCCCGCCGCGCGCGTAGTTGCCCGTCGACGGCCAGATGGCGCGATGCCGAGTCGGATCGAATTGACCAGTGACGACTCGCGGTGCCAGGCACGCGTACGCCGCGAGAACCTTGTGAGCCGTGATCATCGGGAAGCGGTCGCCGAACACCACGATGATGGGGCTGTCGACGCCGGTCAGGCTCTTCGGCAGGACCACGTGATCGGGCACCTCGACGCGATCGCCGGCAAGATCGTTGTACCAGTGCACCCGCCACAGGTTTCGCGGATCAGGTCCGTTCTTGTCGGCGTCGCCGATCGCGTTGGCCGCAATGGCCGAGGGATCGGCCAACTCGGCGAACGTCGGCAAGCTGATGCCCTGCTCACGAAACCGACGGACGCTGTTCTGCACGGCCGTGCCGTCGACGACGCGATCAGCGAGGCCGAACTGGTTCTCCAAGGCGACGGCGATCTGCCCGGCGTCGGTCTTTTCGAGGCTGATCTGCTCAGGGCTCATGATGTGAACATTTTGTCAAGGAGCGGCGGTTTTCCACCCATTTGCCCTGCTAATCGATTATGCAAGCGGTCGCTTCTGAAATGGCATCCCGACGGTAGAATCCTCCGGGTGGCAGAGCTGACCGACACGAAACGCCGAATCGTCGAGCGGCTGAAGCGCGTCGAGTCGGCAACAGCCACGGACCTCGCCACCGAGTTCGGGCTCACCGATACCGCATTGCGCCAGCATCTCGATGCCCTCGAAGCGGCGGGCATGGTGACTCGTTCGATGACTCCTCCGGAGCGTCGCGGGCGCCCACCTGTGCACTGGCAGCTGGCGCCGGCTGCGGCAGCGGCGTTTCCCGACCGGCATGGCGACCTCACCGTCGACCTCATCGACTCGGTGCGCACGACACTGGGCGAAAAGGCGCTGGACCGCGTGATCGCGGCAAGGTCCGATCGCCAGGCGGCTGGCTACTCGTCGGCCCTGGCCGATGCCGCCGACGTCAGCGAACGTCTGCTGCGATTGGCCGACATCCGGTCGCGGGAGGGGTACCTCGCAGAGGTGCTCGAGGACGACGACGGGTTCATCTTGGTGGAGCACCACTGCCCCATCCGAGATGCCGCGGCCTCGTGCGGAGCGTTGTGCCAAGCCGAGCTCGACGTGTTCCAACGTGCCCTCGGTACCGACGTGAAGGTCACGCGCACACAGCACGTGCTTGCCGGTGATCGCCGATGCGCCTATCGCGTCGAGGCGGCACCTTCCTGACCCGAACACCGGAGGTAGCGTGCCGATCATGGCTGACTTCCTCCTCGGCGGGCAGATCGACCCGCTCAAGCACGAGCGCACCCAGTCGCTGACGACAATCCCATCTGGCGATTTCACGACGCACGGAGTGATCGTCGGGATGACCGGCTCTGGCAAGACGGGTCTCGGGATCGTTCTGGTCGAAGAGGCGCTCAGCGCCGGAGTGCCGACGTTGTTGATCGACCCGAAGGGTGATCTGACCAACCTCTGTCTCACGTTTCCGCAACTTGCAGCGGCCGACTTCCAGTCATGGGTCAACGAAGGCGACGCTGCGAAAGCCGGCCAGTCGGTACCCGAGTTCGCGGCTGCCCAGGCCAAGGCGTGGACCGAGGGTCTCGCATCATGGGGCATCACGCCGGATCGCATCGCCGCGCTTCGCGACAAGGCCACCTTCACGATCTACACGCCGGGGTCGAATGCCGGTGTTGCGATGAACATCGTCGGTTCGCTGCAAGCGCCGGCAGATGTCAGTGATGCAGAAGTCATCGGAGACGAGATCGAGGGCTTCGTCAGCGGTCTGCTGAGCCTCGTCGACATCGACGCCGATCCGCTGTCGAGCCGCGAGCACATCTTGTTGTCGAACCTGATCCTCAACGAGTGGTCGGCCCGGAGAAGCCTCGATCTGCCGACGCTCGTCGGGCTGATACAAAAGCCTCCGATCCGCAAGCTCGGTGTGTTCGAGCTCGATCAGTTCTTCCCGCAGAAGGATCGGCTGGCGTTTGCGATACGACTCAACGGCCTGCTGGCGTCACCGTCCTTCGGAGCCTGGATGGTCGGTCCCCCACTCGACATCGCGTCGATGCTCAGGACGTCTGACGGGAGACCCCGCTGCGCGATCGTCACCACCGCACATCTCAGCGATCAGGAGCGCCAGTTCGTCACGACGCTCATCCTGTCGAAGTTGGTCACTTGGATGCGCAAGCAGAGCGGAACCACCGATCTGCGCGCGTTGCTGTACATGGACGAGGTCGCCGGCTACCTGCCACCAACCGCCATGCCGCCGACGAAGAAGCCGATCATGACGCTGATGAAGCAGGCACGGGCGTTCGGTGTCGGCGTCGTGTTGAGCACCCAGAACCCCGTCGACGTCGACTACAAGGCGCTGTCCAATGCCGGAACGTGGATGATCGGCCGGCTGCAGACGGACCAGGACAAGCAGCGCCTTCTGGACGGCATGAGTGCGGCCAGTGGCGGCGTCGATGTCAAAGAGGTCGGCAACACGATTGCCGGCCTGGCCAAACGCGAATTCGTGTTGCGTCGCGCGGGAAAGGACCACCCCGAGGTTTTTACGACGCGCTGGGCCATGAGCTACCTCCGCGGCCCGCTGACGCGAGACCAGATAGCAACCCTCATGGCCGACCAGAAATCTGAATTGCCATCTGCAGCTCCGACATCCGTGGCAGGCTCCGCGACGGCGAGCGACGCGAGCCGAAGTGATGCCGGCCGAAGCGAATCCGAGTCCAGCCCGGCGCCCAGCGATGCCGTGACGACTACCGACGACGACACAGCCGTGCTGCCGCAGATCGCGGAGGGTGTGATGGTGCGTTGGGCCGATGTCGCAGCGCCGTGGCTGGCCACGATCGGGGGCGATTCCCGCGGGGCGCGACACGAGGCCGCGGTCGTTGCCCGGGTCGCACTGCGCTATGACGACGAGAAGGCCGATCTCGTGCACGACGAGGAGTACGAAGCTGTTGTGTTCCCGATGAGCGAACCGATCGACGTATCGAGGGCGGTCGCGGTGGACTACGACGACCGCGATCTGCAATCGCTTGCACCGAACCCGTGCATCTACCGACTGCCGAACGTAGACGTCAAGGACAAGACGTTCTGGACCCGTGTCGAACGCGATCTGATCGATCACCTCGTCAGGTCGCGCACGGTCGACCTGCAGACCAATCGCGATCTGAAGATGTTCAGCCGTCCGGGCGAGACCGCTGAGGAGTTCACCGCCCGTTGTCTCGCTTCTGCCAACGATTCGGCGGACAGGGAAACCGCGGCGCTTCGCGACAAGTACGGCGACAAGGTCAGCCGGTTGCAGACACAGATCCAAGCCGCTGAGGATCGAGCGGAGATGTTGGACACTCAGCGCAAGGGTCGGCGCAGTGAGGAGATCTTGTCGACGGCGGGCTCGATCCTTGGTGGGCTGTTGAGCGGGCGCCGCAGCCGCGGCGGAATACTCGGATCGGTGCTCGGCAAGGCGGGCAGCGCCGCCGGCCGTCGCACGCGCACGGCGGCAGCAGGTGATCGGCTCGACGCGGCCGAGAACAAGCTCGAAGGCTTGCATCGGCAGCTCGAGGAGCTGGAGACCGAGTTGACGCAGGAGGTCACCGACATCGACGCCAAATGGATGACGACGGCGAAGAACATCTCCACGTTGCAGGTCGGCCTGGAACGCACCGACGTCAAAGTCACCCAGCTAGCGCTGGTCTGGATTCCTGTGCCCTGAGCGTGTTGCTTGCAGAGTGCAGCTGGTGCAGCTATAGTGCAGGCATGACTGTGGCCATCACGATCCGCAACGTTCCCGACGATGTGCGCAACGAGCTCGCCGCCCGCGCCGCGGCCAGAGGGTGGTCGCTCCAGGAGTTCATGCTCGCCGAGCTCGTCGAGCTCAGCAAACGTCCCGATCGGCAAGCACTGGTGGCCCGGATCGAGAGTCGTCTGGATGGAACCAAGCTCACTGCTTCGCTACTCACCGGGCTGCTGGATTCCGAGCGTCGATGATCGCAGTCGATGCCAGCGCCGTCGTCGCTCTTCTCGTCGATGATGCCGAATTCGGTTCTCGGAGTAGAGCCGTGTACTCAGAGCACGATCTCGCCGCGCCCGATTTGCTTTTCTACGAAGTGACTAGCGCTCTTCGAAAGCTGTGTCGGCTGCGGGCTGTGACCATTCGGGCAGCTGAGCGAGCACTGAACGACATGAGCCTCTTGAGGCTCAGCACCGTGCCGTTTGAAAACTTGGGTAGGCGAATCTGGGAACTACGCGAGAACGTGTCGGCTTACGACAGCGCCTATGTCGCGGTCGCGGAGTTCTTCAATGTGCCGCTGTTGACTTTCGACCAGCGACTCCAGCGCGCACCCGGACCCACCTGCGAGTTCGTCGCGGTCTGAAGCGCCCGATCTAGCTCGGGCCGAATTTCGCGAGCTCGTCCTCGTCGGGCGCGATCGTCGATGGGCCCACATGGGTATCGAGCCATGCGTTCATGGGTGCTGCGGTTTCCCAGGTGTCGCGGACCCGCTCGACGACCGCCTTCGTCTGCATCCACTTCGCGAGCTGCCACCGACGCGTCCCGACGAGGCCCTTCAGGCGAAGCAGATCTATCCGCGGATGATCGCGGGCATATCCTCGCGGCGCGGTCTTCAGTGATCCGATCGCACTGAACTCCAAACCCTCAGTTCGCAGACTGTCGGTGATGGCAGCAATCTCTGCACCGACGGCGTTGCGGTCGAGTGCATCGCGGAAACGCTCGAGCTGATCCGGCGCCATGTGGTAGTAGCCGGAGCCTGCGACCATGCCGGTTGCCGAGTACTGCACGTAGTATCCCGCGCCGCCCTGCGATTCGCCATACGCGGCGATGTGATCCTTGTAGGGCGTCTTGTCCTTGGCGAACCGAACGTCCCTGTTGGGGCGGAACACGTGGTACGGGCCATGGTCGGCGAGCTCATCGAGCAGCGCCAGCATCGGTGCCCTGACTGCTCGTTCGAACACCGGTTTGTTCGCTAGCCAATAGGTGCGGGTGTTTTCGCCGATGAGCCCTTCGTAGAACCGAACCGCCTCGGCAGGAAAACCAGTGAACGACATCGCCGCGACTGTAGAGGGCACGCCACAATGCCGTAATAGTGTCCCCGCGGTGACTGTGTTGGCGATCGACCAGGGCACGTCGGCCACCAAGGCGCTGGTCGTCGCAGGGGATGGACAAGTCCTGTCCATGGCCGAGGCGCCCATCAGGGTTCGCGCCGGCGCGGATGGCGCCGTCGAGCTCGACCCGGACGAGTTGTGGGCAAGCGTGATAGCGGCTGGGACCGAAGCCATGGCAGTGGCGGGTAATCCCCGGTTGCGGGCGATCGGCCTCGCGAACCAGGGCGAGACGGTGATGGCATGGGATCGATCGACGGGCGCCTCTGTCGGGCAGGCGATCGTCTGGCAGGACCGTCGCTCGGAAGTCGTGTGCGAGAGGCTGCGCGAACATGCCGCGTTCCTCAGCGAACACACGGGCCTCGAACTGGATCCTTACTTCGTTGCGCCGAAGATCGTCTGGCTCCGTGAACAGATCGGTGACGGACCGACCATCACGACCACCGACACGTGGATGTTGCATCGAATGTGCGGCGCCTTTGCGACTGACGTGGCAACCGCCGGGCGCTCATTGCTGCTCGAGCTCGACAGTGGCCGATGGAGCCCTCAGGCGTGCAAGATCTTCGGTGTCGACCCCACGACACTGCCGACGGTTGTCGGCAACGCCGAGTCACTCGGCGAATGTCAACTGTTCGGCGGCTCTGTTCCTGTGTCGGGTACGTGCGTCGATCAGCAGGCGGCGCTGTTCGCCGAGTACTGCCGTGACGCAGGCGAGGCGAAATGCACCTACGGGACCGGCGCGTTCATGTTGGCGTGCGCCGGTGAAAAGGCGACGCGATCGAGCAATGGACTCGTCGGCTGCCCGGCGTGGCGAATCGGCGATGACCTCACATACTGCCTCGACGGCCAGGTCTACACAGTCGGCGCCGCGGTCACATGGTTGATCGAGATGGGGATCATGTCCGAACCGGCCGATCTCGATCGTATGGGGTCGACCGTCGACGGGCCCGGGGGCGTCATGTTCGTCCCGGCCCTAGCCGGCCTGGCCGCGCCTTACTGGAAGCCGCAGGCCAAAGCAGCATTCACGGGATTGACGCTCGGAACCGAACGCGGTCATCTAGTCCGCGCCGCTGTCGAGGGGATCGCCGCGCAGGTCGCCTTGCTGGCCCACGCCGCCGGACAGGATCTCGGTTCAGCGTTGACGTGCCTGCGGGTCGACGGCGGCCTGACCCGTAGCCGGCTCCTGTTGCAAACCCAAGCCGACCTGCTGCAGGTGCCCGTAGAGGTGTACCCGTCACCCCACGCCACTGCGCTCGGCGTCGCCGCCTTCGCCGATCTGGGTGCCAGTCCCGGTTCACAGGCCGAGGCTGCGCCACGAGCGTGGCGCCCAGATGCTGTGGTGGAGCCGCGGATCGGCGCGGATGACGCGGCCGAACGGTTGGCCCGCTGGCGACGGGTCGCCGCGGCGACGATGGATCTGTGAGCGCCAGCGGGGCGGCGGACGCAACGGTGTACGACGTCGCGGTCATCGGAGGTGGCGTCGTCGGGTGCGCGGTCGCCCGCCTGCTGTCGCATCACGAGCTGGACGTAGTCGTTGTCGAGGCGGGGCCCGACGTGGGCGCCGGGACGAGCAAGGCCAACACTGCGATCCTGCACACCGGGTTCGACGCAACGCCAGGCACGCTCGAAGCACGCCTCGTCGGGCGCGGGTATGCGTTGTTGCGCGAGTACGCCCCGACCGTCGGCATCTCGATCGAGGAGGTTGGTGCGTTGCTGGTTGCCTGGGACGACGAGCAGGCCGCAACGCTTGCGAATCTCGCGGCGAAGGCTTCTGCCAACGGATACGGGCGAACAGAGATCGTCGACCGCGACGCGGTGTACGACAGCGAGCCGCACCTCGGTCCGGGCGCGACCGGCGGGATGCTGGTCCCCGACGAGCACATCATCGATCCGTGGTCCACGCCACTCGCGTTCGCATACGAGGCGCTCGCCAACGGCGCTTCGGTGCTGGTGAACCAACGCGTCGAGCATTGTCTGGTCGGCGACGACCTCACCACGCTGATCACATCCAACGGGCAACACATCCGCGCACGATTCATCGTGAACGCAGCGGGATTGCACGGAGACGAGGTGCATCGATCGCTCGGTTTGGACGGGTTCACGATCCGACCTCGGCGAGGCGAGTTGATCGTGTTCGACAAGCTCTCCCGGCAACTCCTCCAACGCACGATCCTGCCTGTGCCGACGTCGACGACCAAGGGCGTTCTCGTTGCGCCGACCATCTTCGGCAACGTGATGCTCGGACCGACTGCGGACGACATCGACGACAAGACGGCGACCGGCTCGACCAGGGCCGGCATCGAGAGCCTCCTCGACAAGGGGCGGCGAATCCTGCCGGCGCTTCTCGACGAAGAGGTCACATCTGTCTATGCGGGCCTTCGCGCCGCAACCGAGCACAGCGAATACCAGGTCAGCCACGAACGCGAACTCCGCTATGTGTGTCTCGGTGGGATCCGCTCAACCGGGCTCACAGCCTCGATGGCCCTCGCGGAAGAAGCGTTGGATCGGCTCATCGCCTGCGGGCTCGTGGCCCGGCCCAAGGACAGCATCAACTCGATCCACATGACACCGCTCGGCGAGATCGACGAACGGCCGTACCAACGCGGTGGTCAGATCGTGTGCCACTGCGAGCGGGTCACCGTGGGTGAAGTCGCGGCGGCGTGCGTTGCAGCAGTTCCCGCCGTCGACTTCGATGGCCTTCGACGACGGACCAGAGCGTTAGCCGGACGCTGCCAGGGTTTCTACTGCCAGGCGGAACTGTGCAGCCTGACCGGCTGGAGCGTGGCACCATGACGTCGACAACCGGTCGCCGTGTCGTGATCGTCGGTGCCGGGCCCGCCGGGCTTTCTGCGGCCATAGCGCTCCGCCAGCTAGGGGTGCAGCACGTGACGGTCCATGAGCGCGAGCAACAGGCGGGCGGCATTCCTCGCCACACCGATCACCTCGGCTTCGGCATGCGTGATCTCCACAGGGTGATGTCGGGCCCGCGCTACGCCCGCGCGCTGATCGAGCGGGCGACCGCCGCGGGAGTGCAGCTACGACTCGGCAGCCCTCTGTTCTCACTCGATGAGATCGACGCCGATGCCATCGTCCTCGCGACAGGAGCACGCGAGCGACCTCGCTCTGCGCGGCTGGTGCCCGGCGACCGCCCCACCGGGATCTTGACGACGGGCTCGTTGCAGCAGCTGGCACTGAAAGGGCTGCCGGTCGGCAGGCGTGCTGTGATCATCGGAGCAGAACATGTCAGCTTCTCGGCCATCTTCACCCTTGCTCATGTCGGCTGTCGGGCGCTGGCGATGGTCACTCCTCTCCCCCGTCATCAGTCGTATGCAGTACTCAAGTTGGCCGCCGCCACCGTGCGGCGAGTGCCCGTTCTCACCGGCGTCGACATCGCCGAGATCACCGGCCGTCGCCGGGTCGAGAGCGTGACGCTGACCGACAGCCGCAGGATCGAGTGCGACACAGTCGTCTTCACGGGAAGTTGGATCCCCGACAACGAGCTGGCCCGGCGCAGCGGGCTGACGATCAACCCGGTCATCAAGGGTCCCGTCGTGGACGATTCGTTCCGCACCTCGCGCGAGAATGTCTTCGCCATCGGCAATCTCGTCCATCGCGTCGCCGCAGCAGATCGTTGCGCCCTCGAGGGCAGGGCTGTGGCCGCTCGAGTCGTCGGGCACTTTCGGGATTGATCGCTCGAACAACTCGCCACACCGAATCTTCGTATGATCTGTCGGAATTGCCGCGCACGAACCCTGAGGTGATGCAGGCAGAAGCCGACGTAGCCCAATGGCAGAGGCACAGCGCTTAGGACGCTGCAAGTGAGAGTTCGAGTCTCTCCGTCGGCACGACAGCGTTGGGCTCGCTCATAACGACTGCGCGACACTTCCCATCATGAAAGCAGCCGATCGACGTCGATCAGGTGGGAGACGACGATCGGGCGGCCGGCCTCCGACGTGAAGATCGACATCCAATACAGCTCCGCTGCCAACGATTGGCCGGTGTTGCGCGACGCCGTCGCGCGCGCCGAAGACGAGGGCTACGACACCACGTGGGTCTTCGATCACTTCGACGGTGCGATGCTCCAAGGTGATCGGCCGGTGCTCGAGTGCTTCACCCTGCTGGGTGCGCTGGCCGCCGCGACCACCGCGATCGGTCTCGGCACGCTGGTCGCCAACGTGGCGAACCGTCATCCGGCTGTTCTCGCCGCAGCAGCCTCCAGCGTGCAGCGAATCAGCGGTGGCCGGTTGACGCTGGGGCTCGGCGCCGGGACGTCGCCGAACAGCAAGTGGAGCAGCGAGCACACGGCGCGGGGCATCGAGCTGAAGTCCGACATCGCGGACCGTCATGCGGCGGTCGTCGAACAGATCCGGCGGGTCCGAGAGTTGCCCGAGGCTATCCCCGTCATCGTCGGTGTCAACAGTGTCCGCCTGGCGAAGATCGCCGGTGGGGTCGCAGACGGCATCAATGTGAGATTGACCAACGAACGTGCCGGCGACTTCATCGATGCGGCGCGCCAGGCCGCCGACGGCCGACCCTTAGAGATCAGTGGGTGGACGTTCGAAGACGTCGAAGACGTTCGCGATCAGGCGTTGCAACTCGGTCTCGATCGCCTCGTGCTCACTCGTCTTGGGCCGGTCACATGAAGGCCAGTCACATGAAAGTCGGCGACCTGTCGACACCTGCTCTCGTGATCGACGCTGATGCGCTCGAGCACAACCTGTCGACCATGGCGACCGTTCTGCCTGGCAGTCGCCTGCGGCCACATGTCAAGGCTCACAAGTGCACCTCTCTTGCCGCAGCACAACGCGCGCACGGTCACCGTTCGTTCACCTGCGCTACACCGCGCGAGGTGATCGGAATGGTCGCGGCGGGCCTCGGCGACGACCTGTTGCTAGCGAACGAAGTGATCGACCCGAAGCGTCTGTCGGCGATGGCCTCATTGCAAGACCGCGCGGTGATCACGGTTGCAGTCGACTCGAACGAGACGCTCGATGCGGCTGCAGCAGCGGGTCTCAAGTACGTCCTCGTCGACGTCAACGTCGGCCTGCCGCGTTGCGGATGCCGGCCGAGCGACGCCGGACATCTCGCCGATCGTGCTCGCAGCAACGGGCTCGTCGTTCGTGGCGTGATGGGTTACGAAGGCCATCTGATGGCAATCCCGGACCGCGTCGAACAACGCCGAATGGTTGCCGAGGCGATGGAGAAGCTGATCGTGGCAAGCCTGCTTGTAGGCGGCGACATCATCAGTGCCGGCGGAACCGACACCTTCGACCTCCACGATCAGGTCACCGAGGTGCAAGCGGGAACCTACGCGCTGATGGACACCCACTACGGCGGCCGCGGCCATCCGTTTCAGCAAGCGTGCTTCGTATTGGCGACGGTGATCTCCACGACGGACCGCTATTCGGTCGCGGACGCCGGCTTGAAGACGCAGGGGATGGATCACGGCAAGCCGACGATTGACGGGTCCGAGGTGCGCTTCCTCTCCGACGAGCACATCACGTTCGCTCCGCCCTCGCGGATGTCGATTGGCGAACGAGTGAGCGTCATACCCGCGCACATCGATCCGACCATGGCCATGCACGAGGTGGCCTGGCTGATACGGGGCGAAGACGTGATCGACCGGTGGCCGATCGATCTGCGCGG
This sequence comes from Ilumatobacteraceae bacterium, assembly GCA_031424145.1. GTDB lineage: Bacteria > Actinomycetota > Acidimicrobiia > Acidimicrobiales > Ilumatobacteraceae > JAENVT01. Next base: position 2,330 of record JANPGV010000214.1, on the reverse strand, counting down.
CTGGTGACGCTGCGGGTGGTCGGGACTGGTCTCCGCTTCGCTTCGACTGCTCCCTCCGGATTCAGTCTCCGTGATCGTGTTAGTCGTCAAGGTTCAGCAGAACGAGTTCTGACTCGGGATCGATCGGGGCACCGCCGAACTGCGAGTTGACCGCTACCAAGACGTCACCGCTGCGAGCCAGCGTGGTCGCGGTCTCGAACAACGGACTGGTGATCGTGTCGACCACGCGCCCCTCCGTCAGATGATGCCGCAGGCGGATCACATCGATCTGGTTCGGCACGGGCGTCGGGCTCAAGCCGTTCTGTAGCACGAACAGCGTGTTGCCTCGAAGCAAGAGACCGTCAGCCGTCGGGAATGTCATTCCATCAACGTCGATGAGCGCGCTGTCCCCGGTCCGCGCGTCGACCGTGAACAGTTTGCCGGTGGTCGAGTTGACGACGATCAGCGTGTGACCGTCTGACGTTGCCTCGATGCCATTCAAGTTGAATCCGGCAACGATCTCCGCTGCGGGACCAGTCAAGGCGATGGTTTCGGGCGTCCCTACCACTCCATCTCGTGAGACGGGGACCCTGTAGATCTCCGGAGCAAAGCTGTTGGTGAAGTACGCCGCGTTTCGAGTCACGATGACGTCGTTGATGAACGACGGAGCTGTCGTCAGCGTCAACGGGACCACCGGTGCGCCGGTCTTCAGGTCGTAGACGGCGGCCTGGCCGGTGCCGGCACCGGAGACCCAGAGCAAGTTGTGCCGTCGATCGGCTTTCAGACCGGTCGCCGACGCGACGATCGGATCGGACACGAACACCTCGCTGACTCCGTCGCGCAGATCGCCTCGCGCAACGCGGCCGTCAGCGACCGAACCGGCGTAGAACGTGTCGTGGGCGCCGACGGCCACACCCTCGCCCACGAAACCGGCCGGCAGGTCGATCGTGTCCGGGAAATGGTGATCATTCTGCCCGGAATCAGCTCTGACGTCGGCTGCCGGAACGACAAGGGCAGCAATGATTCCGGCAAGGGCGAGACGCTTGAACATGGGGACCTCCTCGGTTCCGACGTGTCCATTGAATTCCTGCGGGGTCGCACCGCAACATTGTCCTTCCGTCTTAGGACCCTCAGGAGTCAGCGGTTTCGGGGTCCTGCAGCGCCTCCAAGAGCGCTCGTAGGGCCCGGGCGCGATGAGAGATCTCGTTCTTCTCGCTGTCGCTCATCTGTGCGAAGGAACGGCCGTCACCGTCGTCGGGCACGAAGACCGCGTCGTATCCGAACCCGCGCTCACCCACTTCGCTGAGAGCGATCGTCCCCTCGCAAACACCCTCGGCTGCTATCTCGCGTCCGTCCGGCCACATCACGACGACAGCAGTCACGAACCTGGCGCGTCGATCATTCGAGCCCTTCAGCCCGTTCAGCAACTTGGCTCGGTTGTCCGCGTAGGTCGCATCCGGTCCGGCGAAGCGGGCCGCGTAGACGCCGGGCGCTCCGCCCAGCGCGTCGACGAACAGACCCGTGTCGTCGCTGACCGCCGGAAGGTTCGCGGCCGCGCAGATGGCGGCGGCCTTCAACCGTGCGTTGCCGATCAGTGTGTCGGCATCCTCGTCGACATCGGGCACCTCCGGCGGACGCGGCAGCAGCTCCACGAGGCCCTGCAGGATCGCTTCGATCTCGACCACCTTGTCGGGGTTTGCGGACGCACACACCAGTCGCAATCGCGGCATTGTCACCTGCCGAGGGGTCGCGGTACAGGTGGCACAGACACCATCTCAGCCTGCAGCGCCATGATCTCGCCGAGCCCGACCTCCGCCAACTGCAACAGCGAGTCGAGCTCACCCCGCGAGAACGCAGCGCCTTCCGCTGTGCCCTGCACCTCGACGAACAACGGCTCGCCACCTTGCTTGCCGAGCATCACGACGTTCATGTCGACCTCGGCTGTCGAGTCCTCGACGTACGGCAGGTCGAGCACCGGCAGACCGTCGACGATTCCAACGCTGATCGCCGCGCAGAACGAATGCAGCGGATGCTGTTTGATCGCCTGGTTCTGCACCAACCGCGTGAGGGCGTCGTGCAGGGCGAGGTATCCGCCGCAGATGCTGGCCGTTCGCGTGCCACCGTCGGCTTGCAGCACGTCGCAGTCGACGACGACCTGGCGCTCGCCGAGCAGTCGCATGTCGCACGCTGCACGCAGCGATCTGCCGATGAGCCTTTGGATCTCGACGGTGCGCCCGCTCTGCTTGCCCTTCGCTGCCTCGCGGTCGATCCGTTCCGGCGAAGCGCCGGGCAACATCGAATACTCGGCGGTGACCCAACCCTTCCCGCTGTTCTTCATCCATCGCGGCACG
>JANPGV010000213.1:0-26083 GCA_031424145.1 Ilumatobacteraceae bacterium | reverse complement strand
GACGTCTGTTGTGTGCGCGCCCCTACGCAATGCCCTGGCAGTCTTTGCGGCGTTCAGCGAGGTCGTCGGCGAACTCGGCTCGCCATGCCAGGCGATGTTCGACTCGCTCACCCTCGAACTCGCCAGATAGCACCGCTGACGAAAGCGAACCCGCCGGGTCAGCGTGATCGTTTCAGTAGCGCGACGCGGTCGTTGATGGTGATGTGACCTCTACCGAGTTCGGCGATGCCGCGGCAACGAGGTCCTGCAGGCAACGATTGGCAGATGGGCGTGTCGTGCCCGCCATGTTGGCCAGGTCCTCCTGTGTGATCGGTATCGAGCAGGGCACGTGTCCGTCGCCGTACATGTCGACGAGGTCGACGAGACGGCGCACTGTGGCGGCAAGTACACCGACAAGGAACACCTCGACAGTGGGTTGGAAGTCCAGGCCCCGATGACGGACCGCTGAACGACGGCATCCCGCCAGTTCTAACGCAGACACCGCCATAGAAGAGGCTCGAAGCCGCGCTTGTCGACAGCGGGTCGCCAATGCCGCCACGGATCGCTGATGACGGACGAGTTCGAGAGCATCGGGGGCATGGCGCAGGACGCGCCCTGCGAACAGCGTCGTACTGCTGGGGGGTGACACCGGCAAGAACGACGTGAGCGATTGTTCCCATGACAAGTGTCCTTGGTCCGGTCGGCACGCGCCGACCTGCGAATTGTTCGACACGGAGAATCCGTCAGATCACTGCGTCCCTGAACAATCGGCGTCACGGCGACGGACATCACGGCGACGTGGCGTGCTTGCCGACGTTCCAACCTTTGTTCCCGAGCAAGGCACCCGCTTTGGCGATCGGCTCAGCCTCCAGCGGTGTGGCCATGGAGTCGTTCCATCGATTGAACACGCCGAACATGCACACCACACCGAGAATCTCGACGATCTCTTCGTCGGTCCAGTAGCGCGCAAGTTGCTGGTACGAAGCGTCAGTCACTCCGTTTGGGATCGAAGCAGCGTCGCGCGCGAAGTCCAGCGCGGCCCGTTCACGGTCGTCAAACAAGGGATTCGTTCCGTACTCGTAGATCGCTGCCATCTTCTCGTCGGCAATACCGTGGCGACTGGCGCTGACGGTGGTGTGCGCACGGCAGTATTGGCAACCAGCCGCATAGCTCGCCATGTGTGCCACCATTCGTTTGAGCCCGAGATCGACTCGACCCGCCGGGTCAAACACGGCCCGGTTCAACTGCACCACCGCCTTGGCAATGGCAGGCACGCGCTGCATCGTCAACAAGCTGTTCGGCACGAACCCCAACGTCGTGACGAAGTGCTGCAACGTGTTGCGAAGTTCAGGATCGGGACAATCCTCAATCGGCATGGGTTCCATTCGTGACATCACGATCCTCCTCAGGCGCCAAATACGTGGCCGGCCGACTATCGCGGCCTGCCGGTCGAGGTTCAAGCGGTCTGTGCCGCTCGATGGAACGCAACGACGTCGACCCTCCTATGGCTTTGGCGAGGCGACCAGGAGGGTGCAAAATGCGGTTGTGGCGTTGGCGAGGTCTCTGGGCGCGGGCGAAGGTGACGCACGATCGGCCCGGATGGGTCGCGCGGCGCCAAGGAACAGCAGATGTCGCTGACTCGACACGAGATCGCTGGTTGGGCGTCGAAGCTCGATGCCGCGCGGCGCGATCGAGTCGGTTGTGACCCGATCTCGTCGACGGTGGTGCTCGACCTCGAAGACGCCTACGCGATCCAACAGGCAGGCACCGAACTACGGGTTGGGCGCGGCGAGAGTGTCGTGGGCTGGAAACTTGGTTATACCTCGCTCGCGATGCGGATCCAGATGGGGATCGATCACCCGAACTTCGGTCCACTGACGGACGCGATGCTGTTGGCCAACGACGAAGCGGTGAGCCCGTCGTTGATCCAACCTCGAGTAGAACCAGAGATCGGGCTGCGTCTTGCACGGCCCCTGACCGGCGAGGTGAGTCTGGGTGAAGTATTGAGTGCAGTGGACGAGGCATTCGCATGTCTGGAGATCGTTGACTCCGTGTACCCCAACTACCGGTTTCGATTGGAGGACAACACCGCTGATGGCTCGTCGGCCGCACAGGTCGTGGTCGGACCAGTCCTTCGTCGGCTAGACAGTTTGGAGTCGATCGCAGTGGTGCTTCGGCATAACGCGAATGTCGCTGGTTCGGCGACAGGTTCAGCGGCATCGGGCCATCCTGCAGCTGGCGTCGTCTGGCTTGTGGCGCAGTTGGCCCGGCAGGGTCGGCAGCTTCGTGCCGGAGACATCGTCATCACCGGTGGGCTGACCAGGGCTGTGCCGCTGGAGTTCGGAGACCATGTCGAAGCGGTGTTCGACAACGAAACACGGGTCGCGGTACATCGACCATCCAGCCCCATCAATAATCGGTGATCACCACGACCAGGAAAGCGGCTGGTGGCGCCAGAGGGCGGCGCTTGCGATGTCGGTTGTCGTGGTAGGAACGAGTCATGAATGACGTTGCTACTCCGGCCATTGGTGTCTTCGGTGGCTCGGGCTTCTACGAGTTCTTGGAACTAGCAGAGGACGTCGGTGTTGACACCCCGTTCGGGCCGACGTCGTCACCTGTGTCGGTCGGAATGATTGCAGGCCACCACGTCGCGTTTATTGCTCGCCATGGTCGTCAGCACGGGTACGCAGCGCATCGGGTGCCGTATCGGGCCAATGTCTGGGCAATGCATTCGATGGGTGTGCGGTCGATCATCGCGCCGGTTTCGGTTGGTTCGCTGCAGCCCGACATTCATCCTGGACAACTTGTTGTCGTCGATCAGCTCGTGGATCGGACGTGGGGTCGGCCGGACACTTTCCACGATGTCGGCGGGCCACAGCATGAAATGGGTTCGAAGGGGCCTGTGCATCATCAGACCTTTGGCGAGCCGTTCGATGGAGCGGTTCGTCGCGCTTTGCTCGCTGCCGGACGTCGCATGGGCGCTGACATGATCGACGGTGGAACCATGGTGGTCATCAATGGTCCTCGATTTTCGACGCGTGCCGAGAGCGCGTGGTTTCGCGCAGTCGGTTGGCACGTCGTCAATATGACGGGTTATCCCGAAGCGGTATTGGCCGCTGAACTCGGTATCCGATACGCGTCGGTTGCCTTGGTCACCGACTACGACGCCGGCGTCGATGGCCGCGCACCGGTGACGATGGACGAGGTGTTTGCGATGATGCGGTCCAACGTGTCGCGTGTGCGGAGTTTGATAGTCAATGCGGTCGAGCGCGACTTCGAGGCGATATCTGGCTCGGAGTGACGCTGGGGCTTACAGATCGAGGTGTGAGTGATCCGGGGCGCTCACCGGCAGTCCGGCTGCGAGCCAGGCATGCATACCGCCGATCAGATCGGCGACATGTCGAAAACCAAGACGGCTGAGATTGGCAGCAGAAAGCGAGGAGCTATAACCCCCGTTGCAGGTGACGACGATCGGCTGATCGAACGACACGAAGGCCGGATGCAGGTACCCGTTCGATGGGTCGAGATGCCATTCGACGACTGTTCTTGGTACGTGGATCGAGCCGGTGATGACGCCGAATCGTGATCGATCGGTGTCGGTTCTGGTGTCGAGCACGAGAGGTGGGTCGTCTGCCTGCAGTTGAGCGTGGAGCTCGATGGGTGCGACTCGATCGATCAAAGAGCGGGCTTCGTTCAACAAGTCGTGGACGGTGAACCGTGGTCCGCGCCGGAACAACGTGGTGGTCGTGTGGCCGCCGTCAACTTCGTCGATGGGAATGAGGTCGATCTCTTGGCCGGCAATAAGAGGCACCTGATCTTCGGTCGGGCGAACGAGGGCGAGGTGACCCTCTCGCTCGAGATGTAGGACGGCAGCGTGAAGCAGCGCTCGGTCCGAACCTGGATGGCTAGCACACCCGGTCGTCGTCAGCACGACCACGTCGTACCGTTGCTCAAGCTGCGATGTGATGGCGACGGCGCGGTCGGTCAACGTGTGGATGTTGGCTCGCCCGGCGAATACGTGTGTGAGCCAGCTGGGCGTCGGACCGATGGAGAGCACGGACGTCGCGGAGATGGATCGGAGACGCTGGGTGATGCGGTTCGTGTCCGCCAATGTGATCTGGACTGGCATGTCCAAATCGTAGGCATCGACGCTGGTTGCCGAAGTTGCGCAACGAAACTTTCGCGAAACTGCGCAGCGTTGAGGCAGCGGTCTGCGAAGCTGGCGCCCATGTTGGATCGGGTGCAGATCGGTGACCGGGCTCGGAACGCAACCATTGGTGGGGTTCGCATTCTCGCCGGGCTGCTGTGGTTGGCCAATGTGCATTGGAAGGTGCCGGGGGATTTCGGCGAGGACAATGGTGGCGGCTTGTACAAGTACACGAAATCGGGCGCAGCCAATGCCCCGTTTGCGCCGTTCCGCTGGCTACTGCGCGAGATCGTCGTGCCCAACTTCCACCTGTTCGGTTGGTTCACATTGGTCAGCGAGACCGTGTTGGCGGCACTGTTGCTGATCGGCTATCGAACCCGATTGGTAGCTCTCGCCGGCGCGGCGATGAGTGTGCCGATCATGCTCGCAGTGATCTACTACCCGAAGTCCGATGAGTGGTCGTGGTCGTATTTGTTGATGATTGGCTTGCATCTCCTTTTGTGGGCGACCGCGGCGGGAGATCACATCGGGGTCGACGGAGTGTTGGGCGGCGAGCCGCACAGATCGACGCGTGCGCTGCGGGTTGTTGGAGCAGTGGCGGCCGCAGTCGGTGTGCTCGGGCTGTTCGTTGCCCGCTCCATCGATTTTGCCGGGAAATCAGCTGCGCTGCTGGGCAGCGACGCCGGCTTCTCCGCTGACGGAAAGTTGGTTCGGCGCTGGGAACTCAAGTTGTTGTGGTTCAATCCGATGTCGGCGCTGCTCACCATCGCCTGCGGGGTGCTGCTGATCGTCGGAAGCCGCAAGGCGATCGTCGCCTGGGCTGGCGCGGTTGCACTGGCAGCGTTGGCGCTCGTGGTGTTCTTGCAGCAGACGTTCGACTACGTACGCGACGACGGTGTGATCCAGAAGGTGTCGACGGGCTCGAACGTTGCGTTCTGGGGTGGTCTTGCGTTGGCGGCTGCCCTGTTCGCTCGACGAGCAGCGACTGCCGGGTCCCCTGCAACGGAATGAGCCGCCGGCTGCAACGTCTACTTCCTGTTGGGTTGTTCGCCGCGGCGGCGTGGGTTGTGTGGTGGAGTGTCATCAATGGTCGAAGTCAACAACGCGCCCAGGTCAGTGTGTTCCTGGGTGCGGCCCCGCTGGTTGGTCGCAACGCCAAGGACGGCTGGGATTGGCGTTTCGGCTGGGGTCTGATCGGCGCTATGGCTGTCGCCGTCGGGGTTTGTATCGGTTGCTGGAGGGGCTGGTGGTGGCGAGTTCGTCAGCGGTGGGTGATAGCCGCCACAGCTATCGGTTCGGCATCGTTCGCCGTGTTGCTGGCTGTCACCGACGGGCTCGACGGGCTGCGCTACGGAGCGGAACAGAAGAGCGAGTACCTGGCCACACTGTCGACGAAGCCACCGGCCGGCGAATTTGTTCGGACCTTCGTCGCCCGGCTCAACAACTACTCGGTGCATGTCCGTGGGCATCCCCCTGGCTATGTCCTGGTACTCAAATCTCTCCATGCCGTTGGACTCGGTGGAGTGTGGCCGGTGGTGATGTTGTCGGTGGTTTCATCAGGCGTCGTTGCTGCCGCGGTGTTGGTGACCGTTCGGGCGATCGCCGGCGAGGAGTGGATGCGCCGCTGCGCGCCGTTGCTGGTCGTCGCGCCCTACGCGATTTGGATGGTGACATCGGCGGATGCGTTCTTCACTGCTGTCGCTGCACTGGGCGTTGCCGCGGTCGCCGAGGGAGTGACGAGGCCTCGCCGTCAGAGCGTGTGGTTCGGACTCGTCGCCGGGTTGCTCCTCGGTTCGCTGCTGTTCCTCACGTACCTCGGCGCGATCTTCCTGATGGTTCCTGCGGTAGTGGTGATCGTTGCGGTCGTCCAACGCAGGCGCGGCGCGTGGTTCACATTTCTCGGCGCCCTCGTCGGCGGTATGGCCGTGGTCGCCGTGTTTCGAGTCGCAGGTTTCTGGTGGTTCGATGGTGTCGCCGCGACCAAGCGTCAATACGCGGCGGGCACCGCCCAGTTCAGAGAATGGGGCTATTTCAAGTTCGGCAACATCGGCGCAGCGTTGTTTGCCATCGGGCCTCTCACGGTCGTCGGCTTCGGCACCCTGCGCAATCGTCGAATGTGGTTGTTGGTGGGTGGCGCAGCCGCGGCGTTGCTGGTCTCGCATCTGTCCCAATACACCAAGGCCGAGGTAGAGCGCATCTGGTTGCTGTTCTACCCCTGGCTGGTCATCGCCGCCGCGGGGCTCGTGATGAACTTTCGCCGCTGGGTGACGGCGTCGCTCGTTGCTGCTCAGGCGGCGTGCGCAGTGGTGCTACAAGCAGCGCTGGTGACGAAATGGTGAACCGAGCACTACGCCAGTGCCTCGGGGCGCGGCCCGATGCACGTGCGCAACGGCGCGTTGGCGAGCTCGCTCATTCCATCCGCGAAGCTGATTCGGGCCCGAAAGTTCAGGCGTTGCGCAGCTCGCTCGGGGCTGGCGAACACGTGGCGTATGTCGCCCAGTCGATAGCCGCCGACTACCTGCGGCTGCGGCCCGCCGGCAGGTCGCAACGCGGCTGCCATGTCGAGAATTGTCTTGGGAGTACCCGAACATACGTTGAACGGGCCGGCTGCCGGTTCGCCGTTGGTCAACGCCAGCACGTTGGCGTGAGCCACGTCGGCAACATGCACGAAGTCTCTGCGTTGACCACCGTCTTCGTACACCTGCGGCGCTTCACCGCGTTCGTACGCACTGCGGAACACGCTGGCCACGCCCGCATATGGCGTGTCTTGCGGCATCCGTGGGCCGTACACGTTGTGGTATCGCAGCGACGTCACGCAACACCCGGGATGCTCGCGCGCGTAGGCATTGCACAGACCCTCTTGGGCGAGCTTGGTGGTGGCGTAGACGTTGCGCGGGTCAAGCCAGTGATCTTCCGGCACCGGCTCACTGCTCAACGATCCGCCGCACAGCGGGCACGGTGGATCGAAGACCCCGGCATCCAAAGCGTCAACGGTGCGGACCGCCGGCCGCACCACACCGTGTTCGGCGCATCGGTAGCGTCCTTCGCCGTAGACCACCATGCTCGACGCCAACACGATCCGACCGGCGAAACCGATGTCGTGCAAGGCTCGGAGCATGCAGGCCGTTCCGACATCGTTGCGGCTCACATAGTCGGTGACGTCAGCGAAATCGACACCCAATCCGACCTTCGCCGCCTGGTGGCACACGGCGTCGACGTTGTGCAGCAGCCGCGGCCAAACGTGGTTGTCGCGCACGTCGCCCCAGACGTATTCGGCGTCAGCGCTCAAACCCATCGGAACGCCGTCGTGGGCCGCCGGATCGAGGTCATCGATCACGACTACCTCGTGGCCGAGGCTGACCAGCTCGTCGACAATGTGCGAGCCGATGAATCCGGCGCCACCGGTAACGAGCACCCTCATCGTTCGACGCTCTCATCCACCACGTGAACCACCATGCCTGATGTCATCCTTCCAGCGCTCAACGAAGCCACCGCAATCGAATGGGTGTTGCGCCGCATGCCCAATGGTTACCGGCCGATCGTGGTCGACAACGGCTCGTCCGATCGCACCGCGGAAATTGCCGCAGCATTGGGAGCGACGGTGTTGCACGAGCCGCTGCGCGGCTTCGGCTCGGCATGTTGGGCGGGCTTGCAGGCGGCGACCGACGATGTCGTGTGTTTCATGGACTGCGACGCGTCGCTTGACCCGGTTGCGCTGCCGCTGGTCGCGGGGTATGTCGAACGTGACGAAGCGGACCTGGTGATGGGCGCACGAATTGCTGAGCGTGGCGCATGGCCGGTTCATGCACGCCTGGCCAACCGGGTGCTGGCTTTGGAAGTCCGGCGGCGTACCGGCTTGCGGCTGGCCGACCTGGGGCCGATGCGAGCCGCTCGTCGTCAGGGTCTGTTGTCGTTGAACCTGCGCGACCGCCGCTCGGGTTGGCCGCTGGAGATGGTGCTGCGGGCTCGAGAGGCCGGGTGGCGAGTGCGCAATGTACCCGTCGAATACCGCGAGCGCGAAGGCCGATCCAAGGTCACCGGTACCGTTCGGGGCACGGTGCGGGCAATCGGCGACATGGGTCGCTTGTTGCGAGACCAAAGGAGTCGCTGACCGATGCACGTGACGATCATCGCCAAAGCGCCTGTGGCCGGCGACGTCAAGACCCGGCTGTGTCCGCCGTGCACTCCCGAGCAGGCTGCCCGAATTGCCGCCGCTGCGTTGGCCGACACGTTCGCCGCCGTCGAGGAGGTGGCTGCTGTCACCGGCGCGAGACGGGTGCTGTTGTTGGATGGTGCCGGTCAGGACTGGATGCCGACAACGTTCGAGGTCGTCTCCCAGCGCGGCGAAGGTCTGGGGCAGCGGTTGTGCAACGGGTTTGTCGATCTCGGGCCCGGGGTGATCGTGGGAATGGAAACCCCGCATGTCGTGTCGGCCCTCGCCGGCGCGATCGAGGCTGCCAGATGCGGCATCGACACGATCGGCCTGGCTCTCGATGGTGGCTATTGGATGATAGGGCTGTGCGCCGAGAGCGCGCTGATGGCACAGGATCTGTTCGAAGGCGTGGCAATGAGCGCAACACACACCGGGCTGAGCCAGATTCGCCGAATGCATGCCTGCGGTCGTCGGGTACGGCTGCTGCCGACTGCGCGGGATCTTGACACAATCGAGGATTTGAAAGCCGTGGCCACACTCGCAGGAGGCGAACACCTCGCAGCTGTAGCCGCCGAGGTGCTCGCCACCGTTGGTTGAGTGTTTCGGTTTTGGGTGTTGCGCCGAGTGGGGCCGACCGGCCCCGAAGTTCATTTCGCTCAACGAATTCCGAGCTTGGCATCAGCGCCTTCCGGCATGCCTAGGATCGCAGCAAGCAAGGCGTTGGCCGGTATCGACAAGGGCAGGATCGTGCGGGTCAGTAGCAGGTCGGTGTCGAGTCTGCCATTGCGAACGGTGGGGCCGAAACTGCCCCAAAAGGCGCCGTCGGCCGCAATGGTCAACTCGCTCGGTATGTCGCGGGCGACGGCGCGCACGCCGAGCCCGAGCTCGTCAGCTCGGCCGCGTCGCACGATTGGGCGCACCAGGTGATCGTCGGCGGCGACCCCGAGCGAGATGACGAGCTGTCTCAGTGGATCGAGTGCTGGATCATCGGCGGGCCCTGCAGTGGTGGTGGCGATGCGAACTTGTACTCCGCGCGCGATCAGCCGAGGTACTGCCTCGACGACCTTGGCGAAGTTGTCGGGCCCGCGGGCCATGTCGTTGACATCGGGCAGGTGTGAATCGAGGGAGATCTGCAACGCCACGTTCGGATGGGCCAACTTGGCGGCGCGTTCGAGGCGCTCACCGGAAAACAGCGTTCCATTTGTGAGTAGGACCAGCGGCAGGTGCTGTGCCATCTCGAGCACGGCTTCGGGCAGCCATGGCAACAGGAGCGGCTCGCCGCCGGTGACACCCAGCGCCGTGAACCCGAGTTCCGTGGCCTGCTCGGCGACGGCAACCATCTGTTCGGCACTCAGGATCCTGCGCTCGCTGCGCGGGGAGGATTCGGTCAGGCAGTACGAGCAGGCCAGGTTGCAGTGGTAGTTGGAGTACAGCCACACCCGGCCCGGCAGCGTGCCAGCGTGCACGGCTTCAGCGATTGGACGGCTTGGCGCCAGCGTGTCGGTCATGACATGCCTTCGTCGGCGAGTCGTTGCAGCACGTGCGGTGCCGTCGGCAGCTGGAGGCCGGTGGCGAAGCGGTTGAGGAACATCGTCGCGCCGACCGTCACTGATATCTCGATCAAAACGTGCTCAGCCCAATGTTGGCGAGCGGCCTGCCAGACATCGTCAGGTATCTGCCCTGTCGCCCCGGCCAGAGCGTCGATCCAGCCGATCAAGGCTCGCTCGGATTCGGAGGGGAACCCGTCCTCCAACGGGATGTCACCGCGCAGGGCTCGCACCTCGCTCGGCGTCAGCCCGGCATCGAGCGAAACTGCGGTGTGGGCGTGGATGCAGTACGTGCAACCCTGCAACGTCGAGGTACGCAGGATTGCGAACTCTGTGGCTCGCAGACCGACCGAGCCGGCACTGAGCGCGGGGCCGACGAACCCGAGTGCCGGGCCGAGCAGTTCGGGCACCGTGGCCAGCGCGGCCACGATCGGGCCGGGATCGCCGCCGGCGAAGTATTGCTGAGCGGACAGGGGTGCTTGGTCGGCGTCGAGGAGTTCTACACGGGCCATCGCACCATCATTGCCCATCGAGCCGGACAGAGTGCTCGGCGCTGCGCGAGTTTCGCAAATGTTTCGCGGATGGTTGCGCCACGAGCCGCACGCGGTGAGTACCGTCCGGAGTGTGACGAGCGACCTACATCATTGGGAATCCGTGTGGGCATCGAAGCGATTCGACGAGGTCAGCTGGTATCAGACCGATCCGCAGCCCTGAAGCGACCTCGTGTGCCGCGTGTCGGTGCCATCGAGCAGGGTTGCGCTCATCGGCGCTGGAGCCTCGGCGCTGGTACTCGACCTCGTGCAGCAGGGCTATCGGTCGATTGATGCCGTCGATCTGTCACGTGCTGCGCTCCATCAGCTCGGCGAACGGCTTGGGGACGCCACAGGTGTGGTCCGTCTTGTGTGCAGAGATGTGCTCGATTTGGTGTTCGATGGTCAAGTCGACGTTTGGCACGACCGCGCCACCTTTCATTTCCTCATTGATCCGTACGACCAAGCTACGTATGCGAACCGTGCCACCGCCGCTGTGCGACCGGGTGGACACTTGATCGTCGCGACCTTCGCCGCAAACGGACCCGAGCAATGCAGCGGCCTTCCCGTTGCCCGGCACTCTGCAGCAGCGTTGAGCGTGCTGTTTGCAGAGGGGTTCGAACAAATCGAAGCTTTCGGTCACGATCACGTCACCCCGTGGGGTGTCGTGCAGCCGTTCACCTATGCCATCTTTCGGCGTCGTCAGTGGTCAGCTGAGGATCTGAGATGACCGCCACGTGGCGCCGCGCTGGGGTGGGCACGGTAGTTGGTGCCGCAGCACTGATGACGGCTTGCGCGAGCGCCTCCGGTGGCGCGTCTGGGTGTGCACCGAGCCCGTATCGGCATCGCCCACCGCTGATCATCGCCCACGCTGGTGGAGAGGGTCTCGGACCGGCAAATTCGCTGCTCGCGATGCAACGTTCGATGGCCGCCGGCGCGGATCTGCTGGATGCCGATCTGTGGATGACCAGCGACGGTGTGATCGTCGCCCACCATGATCGCAACCTGTCCAGCGGCACCGACGGCAGCGGCAACATCGACCAACACACCTGGGCCGAACTACAGACGGTTGACCTGCGTTCCGGCTGGAAGGGCGATCCGATCGGTCAGCCGGTGCGAATCGCGTCGCTCGACCAGATCCTGTCTGCGTTCCCTGATGTGACGATCTCACTGGAGATCAAGCAGGCGACACCGTCGGTGGCCAAGCCGCTGTGCGACCTGCTGACAAGCCATGGCGCCCTCGGTCGTGTCTACCTCAGTGCCAAAGATGACACCGTGCGCGCCGAAACCGATGTCGACTGTGTCGGCTCGACGATGATCCACACCGTCTATCGAGATGTCGTGACGATGCGCCAAGCCCACGAGGCCGACAGCACGTGGTGCGCTCCGGCGCCGATTGGCCAGCCGCCGTTTGCCGACAATTTGCTCGACGCAGCGAACATCGATTGGTCGCACGAGCGCGGCATGGCCATATACACCTGGACAGTCGACGATCCCGACACGCTGCGGCGGTTAGCAGAGGCCGGTGTCGATGCTGTCTACACCCGTCGCCCGGACATTGCGCACAAGGTCTTCGCGAAGCTCATCGGGAGCTGATCGATCGATGAGGGCGACGCCTTGGTCACCTGGACGCGATCGTAGGATCACACGCGTCGGCAGAGGTGCAGCGACCGAGGATCTTCAGCAGACGGTCGGGGTACGACGTGTAGATTCCGTCGACCCCGAGCGCGACCAAGAGGCGCATATCAGCCTCGTCGTTCACCACCCACGTCAGGATGGCAACCCCATGCTCATGTGACCAAGACAACGAAGCGCGATCAACGATTTCGCGGCCGTCGACTCGGAATGGTGGCTGGTCAACGGTGACGGCCGGGACGAAATCTGTGTCGCCACGGGCCCTGGCATCACGAGACGCGTACACGTCGTTCATGATCGCGCTGGTGCGCACATCAGGGCACAGCTTTCGAAACTCGAGGATTTGTAGGTCACTATTGGAACCGACGAAAACGTCGTTGAATCGGTGGTGCTGGCGGAGAAGGTCGCAGACGGGTTTGACCATCGCCATTGACTCGTCCTTGAGGTCGAGCGAGAGCAGCGCGGTCGGGAACTTCTGAAGGATCGACTCGAGTGTGGGTATCGAAACACCGATCCCGCGGAACGGGTGTTGGGCGACGCCATCGCTCGCGCCGCCGGGGGCGAATGCCCAACCGGCGTCGAGCTGACTCAGTGCCTCGTACGTCATCTGCCGCACCGTGCCCTTGGCGCCGGTGATGCGGTCGACGGTGGGGTCGTGGAACGCGATCACGACGCCGTCGCCGGATAGGCGCAGGTCGACGTCGACGACGTCGGCGCCCATCGCCATCGATCGCTCGAAGGCCAGCAACGTGTTCTCCGGAAAGAGGCCGTCACCGCCGCCGTGGGGGATGACCAATGTTCGCCCGGTTCGGAACGGATTTGTCGGATCCCCGATCGGGGTGCTGGTGGTACCGCCAGCGGGCCGCGACGTGATCGAATGAATCACCACCGTGCCGACAACTACGGTGACGATTGCGGCGGCGCCGACGATCAGACGTCGAGATGATCTCATCGTGCCACCACCTCTCGTCCACCGGGTTCTCAGGACTGACATGGTAGACCCGCTCTGGCCGGCGCTCATTGGCGGCTTGCTACAGCTCACCCATGTCGTGAAGGAGTTTGACCATCACGTCTGGCCGTCGCGTGTAGATGCCGTCGATGCCCATCTTGATCAGGTCGGTCATGTCCTTCGGGTCGTCGACCACCCAGGTCAGCACGGCGATTCCCTTGCTGTGCGAATACGCGAGGTAGTCGGAAGAAATGCGTTTCGTGCCATCGTCTGCGAGAAATGCCGGCTGGCCGACGAGCTGGTTGGTGACGAACGTTGTGTCGCCCGCCTCGCGAGCTGCCCGCATCGCTCGTCGCTCTGCGTCGGTACCCGACGTATGAACCTCGGGGCACAGCTCACGAAACAACATGACTTGCTCGTTGGTGTCCACGCCGACGTACACATCGGTCGTGCGACCAAGCGATCTCAGAAGTGTGCAGAGCGGTGCGACCGCTTCTATCCGAAGGTCCTTCAAGTCGAGCGTCACGAGCGTGTGTGGAAACCTTCTGAGAATGGCTTCGATGGTCGGGATAGCAATGCCCTTGCCGCGGAGCGGATGTTGCCCGTCGCGCTCGAAATTCCACGCTGCATCGAGTGTCGCCAGTTCGGCGTAGGACTTGTCATGAACTCGCCCGGTGCCGTTCGTTGTTCGTTCCAGCGTGCTGTCGTGGAAGGCGATTGGGACACCATCAGCGGTGAGGAAAACATCTGCGTCGATGACATCGCCACCCATCGCCATGCTGTGTTCATATGCATACAGCGTGTTCTCGGGAAACAATCCGTCACCCCCGGCGTGAGGAATGACGAGAGGGCGACCGATTCGAAACGGATTTCCGGTCGGCGTTGCTTCGACCTTCGCGGGCGCTACTGACGAAGCCGCGCAACCGGTGAGGATCGCACCATAGCAAGCCAGAACCACCACAGCGGTCGGGCGACCGGAACGCTTTCGTGTGTCGTTCACCACCGACCTCCACCACAATCATGATTCGGAGGCCGAGATTACCCCTACTGAAAATTTCCGTGGAGCCGAAGATTCGTGAATGGTTCGTCAGGGTTTCGCTGGCGGCGCGTGACGGATCGGATCGGGGGTGCGTACGTGGATCCTGGCTGGCCAACGTGAACCAACTCCGCCCCACACAACGACAAGTACAGCCCGCTGTGGGACGCATACCCGGCGATCTGGACCGACCCCGCAATTGCCGCCGGGCTGCGAACACGGCAGATGATGAAGTTCGACGACATCCGCGAACTCGCCGACCAGGGATTACACCACCGGCCCAGCCGGCTCGTTTGGTCCTGGTGGGTTCATCGTCAACTGCCCCGTCCAACGCAGCGACATCATGCAACAGGGACTGTCCGCTAGGGCGCTACCGGTTGGAGTTGGTGAGGCGGTTCCAGCGGCCGGGGACGCCGTCTAGGTGCATGGACTCGATCTCGTTGGGGAGCTCTGGGTCGCTGAGTGGGGCGTTGTTGCCCGGTTCGAGGCCGAGCATGGCTCTGAGCAGCAGCAGCGGGGTGCCCGTGGCCCACGCCTGGGGGCTGGACGCGGTTGGGTACTCCACGGGTACCCCGGTGAGCTGCCTGGGGTAACCAGCGAAGACCTCGGGCAACCGCGATTGGAAGTACGTTGCCGCCTCGAGAATGGCGAAGGACAGTCGGGCGGCCTCGGCCGTGTAGCCGTAGCGGCGCAGGCCAGCGGCGATGAACGAGTTATCGTGCGGCCATACGGTGCCGTTGTGGTACTCAATCGGGTTGTAGCCGCCCTCGCCCTCGGCCATTGTGCGAACACCCCAACCGGAGAACAGCCGCTCGCCCATTAGCTGATCGACTACCGGTTGGGCCTTCTCGGCGTCGACGATGCCGCTCCACAAGAGGTGACCGATGTTCGACGTGAGGCTGTCGACCCGGCGCTTATCACCGTCGAGGGCGAGTGCGAAGAAGGCTCGCTCGGGCAACCAGAAGTCCTCATTGAAGCGGCGTTTCAGCTCGGCGGCTTCGACGTCCAGTTTCGCTGCCCAGGTCGGATCGCCCCAGACCTCGCGGGCGAGACGGGCGGTACGGCACTTGGCGTCGTAGACGTAGCCCTGAATCTCACAGGTGGCACGGGGGAGCTTGGATGGGCTTCCATCGGCGAACACGATCGAGTTCCAGGAATCCTTCCAGCACATGTTCTCAAGACCAGTCTCAGGGTTGGAAGTCTCGTACTCGACGTAGCCGTCACCGTCACGATCGCCGTGGTTGTCGATCCAGTCGATCGCCGCCCGGGCGTTCTCTTCCAGCTCCTTGACGAGCGCGACGTCGCCGGTCCAGCGCTCGGTCTCGTCGAGCAGCACCAGGAACAGCGGCGTCGCATCGGCGCTCCCGAAAGACGGTCCATGCGGTCGCTCACCGAATGTGGTCAGCTCGCCTACTCGCAGCTCATGGAGGATTTTGCCTGGCTCCTCGTCACGGAACCCGTCGACAACCTGGCCCTGGCGGCTTGCCAGCACCCGAAGCGTTGTGCAGGCCAGGTCAGGGGTGAATGGCAGCGCCTGGTAGCTGGTGAGCAGGCTGTCACGACCGAACAGCGCCATGAACCACGGCAAACCAGCCGCAGGAACCGAGGCGTCGGGCATCGCGTCGGTGTAGAAGCGCAGCGCGGCGAGATCAATCAAGCTGCGTTCGTAGATGTGGTGGAGCGGATCCCAACTACACCGCAGCACCGGAGCCTGCGTGATCCACTCCTCGAGGCTCTGTCGCATGTTGGGCACCGGCTTGTACATCGACCCATGACGATGCTTGTCACGCACCTCGTGATCGGCGTTGGGCACAACATCAATACAGGTCTGCCAGTCGCCGTGGGGAGCGAGGCGCACCGAGAAGCTCAAGCCGTCGGCGTCGATCGCGGCCTCAACGCTCGGCACGATCAGCGTCTCGCGGAAGAACTCGCCTCGCTGGTAGCGCAGGACCAACGCGTCATCGCGCACCTCCGTGGATCGCTCGCCCTTCTTCGCCAACCTATCTTTCACCTCGAACAGATCGGCGAAGTCGGCGTCGACGTCGAGCCGCAGCCCGACCGCGACGTCGTCGGGCGAGTGATTAAGCACCACGAGATCCTCGTGGAGCCCATCGCCCACAGAGCGCTGGCGGATCACCGACAGATACGGATTGCGGTAGATCGCCCCGGTCGCCGGATACAAGAAGAACTGACTGGAGAAGTAGTCGACCTCATCGGTCGAGAGAACCTCCAACGGCGCACCGTCGAGCGTCAGCCGCCACAGCGAAAGGAAGCGGGTGTCCCGGAAAAACAACCCGTGCGGTCGATCCGCGGCGGCCTCGATGTCACCCCGACGATCGCTGACCACAAACGTGCTGCCATCAAGAATGCTGACCGTATCCCCGCTCATCGTGTCCTCGATCGGCCAACGGGGCCACCCAACCCAATACGCCTCGGTGCAATCATTCCCTGCAGTCTGGCGAGCCGCACATCCGTTACACCCAAATCGACCGACACAACCGCTGCCGGCGAGCGTGATGTTCGGACGTCGACTTCTTCTGTCAAACCTGCTGACGACGTCCACGGGGACGGGTTGGCGGACCTGCTGCTCAGGCGACCTTGACGGTGCGGGTGTGATAGCCGGTGGCTCCGTCGGGATCGGGAGGTGATACGTCGGCGGTCTGGGTGTTGCCGGTCTTGTCAGTGGCGCGGACCTGGATTGTGTACTTGCCAGGCTTGGCATCCCAGTCAAGTACCCATTGCCGCCAGGCGTCATCGGAGACGTCGGTCCCCAGGCGAGCCGGTTGCCACGGCCCTTGGTCGACGCGTACCTCGACGCGCTCCACGCCTCTGTGTTGCGCCCAGGCGATTCCCGCGATCTTGGTCGGTCCGGCAGCGACGTCTTCGCCGTCGCGGGGTACATCAATACGTGACTGGGTCTTGATAGGAGCGTCGCGAGCCCATCCGCGCGGAACCCAGAAGCCTTCTGCTGCGTTCCAGGTGGTCAATTTGATCGATTTCAACCATTTGGTCGCGCTGACGTAGCCATACAAACCGGGAACTACGAGGCGGGCCGGGAAGCCGTGTTCGAGCGGCAACGGTTCGCCATTCATTCCCACCGCGATCATTGCGTCGCGGCCGTCGAGCGCCGCAGCGACAGGGAACCCGCACGTCCAACCGTCGAGGCTGGTGCTGAAGACTTGCTCGGCTCCATTTTGTACGCCGGCCTCGTTGAGCAGGTCGGCGAGCATGATTCCTTGAAATGTCGCGTTGGAGATGTATTCGCCGCCGACCTCGTTCGACACACAACAAAGCGTGACGATCCGCTCGACTTGTGGTCTGGAGAGCAGATCGTTGTAGCTGAATGTCAGCGGGTTGTCGACCATGCCCTGGATGTCGACTTTCCATTTTGACAGGCTGATGCGGGGGAAGGACAGCGCAGTGTCGATCCGATAGAAATCCTTGTTCGGGGTGATGAACGGTGTGATCGGGCTGAGGGTGGCGTCAGCCGGCACGTTAGAGACCGCCGGCACGTTTGCGTCGGGCGGCACGTTTGCGTCGGGCGGAGCGACGGTGGGGAGTGCATCGGGTATTGCCTTGCGGATCGAGGCGACTCGCCGGTTCTCTATGATCTGGGCGACACCACCCGCGACGACGGCCACGGCTGCAGCGGATCCTGTGGAGGCGAGGAACCGCCGACGATCCCAACCGAGCGGCGCTCGAGATGGCCCGGGTGTCTCGCGGGGGTGTTTGATGGTCGGTCGGGCGAGCTGGATCAGCAACGGAATCCCGATTGCCGTACCGATCAGCGGAGGCAGCGCAGCCGTTCCCGACTCGCCTGGGCGGTGCACGGCGGCGAGCGCTCCGACCAATCCGAAGACTCCGATCCCGATGACACCGGCGGCGAGGCGGCGCACGGCGAGGAAACCGACGATCAGCGCGGCGATCCCCAGTGTGACGACGATTCCGACGCGAAGGGCCAATTTGTCGTTGGTCCCGAACCATCGGATGGCCAGTTCTTTGAGCCACGGCGGCACTCGGTCGATGAACTCGCTACCAACCGCATCAATCGGGGAGACGACATCGATGACACCGGCGGCGAGCATGCCTGTGGTCACCGCCACCGCGCCGGCAACCAAGCCCGCGACGGCACCGTATCGGCGCGGTGGCAACGACGGGCTATTCGCGGATGGCGGCGGTTCGATGTTCTCAGCGGTCGGCGGTGCGGATGACTCGATCATGCTGGTTCCTTTCGGGGAATCGAGAAATGGACGTCGCCGCCCGGACCGTTGGCGAGCCAAATGCGCCCGCCGTGGGCCTCGACGAGCGCTCGGGCGATGGCCAAGCCGAGACCTGAGTGCCCGGTTCGGGTGTTGCGTGCCGGGTCGGCGCGAGTGAATGGTTCGAAGGCGTGCTCGCGAAACTCGTCGGGGAAACCTGATCCTTGGTCGTGCACGCAGACTTCGATTTGCCGCCCAGACCGGACAGCGACGCGCACGGCCTTTCCCGACGGGCTGTGGCGGATGGCGTTGTCCAACAGGTTGCGCAGCACGCGAGACATGTCGGTGGTGCTCGCGACCACGACCGCGGGACCGTCCGATTCGAGCCGCACGTCCACATCCATGCGATGAGCGACGGGCGAAAGGGCCTCAACCGCTTCGTGGGCCAGCTCGGCGATCGAGACTGTTGTTCGCTCGCGGTTGTTGTTTCCGGACTCTATCCGGGCGTATTCGACCAGTTGATCGAGAAGGCTCTCGACGTTGTCGAGCTGACCTGCGAGGATCCCGAAATAGCGAGCCGGATCGGGCGCTACACCATCCTGCAGGCTCTCGACTGCTGCGCGCATCGCCGCCAGCGGCGTACGTAGGTCGTGGCCGATGCTGGTGAACAGCATCTGGCGGGCATTCGTGGCCCTTTCTCGCTGTGACGCAGCTTCATCGAGTGCGGTGACCATCGAGTCGACGGCTCGGGCGGTGCGACCGACCTCGTCGCTTCGACGTACACCCGTGCGCGCGGCGAAGTCGCCAGCGGCGACTCGCTCGGCGACCTCACCGAGTCGGGCGATGTCATTTGCCAGCGGCCTGGTGAGGTGCGATCCGACGGCCAGGGCAATGCCGCTCGACAACATCAGCACGACGAGGAACAGCCGGTAGTCCTGCGAGGAGAGGAACATCGCGTTCGACGCCGCCGATGTGGTGACGGCACCGAGAGCCAGCGAGCACAGGCCAACCAGGAAGGCGGCGCCGGCGACGCTGGCCCGCGCTGATATCCACTTTCCAAGGAACGGAACCAGCGCCGCGGTGATGAGCGCCGGTGCGCCAAGAATCACCATCAGGTGCAGCCGCTCGCCACCATTGGGTGGTCGCAGGAGGATTTCGGCGAGGAGGAAAGCGGTCACGACGATGCCTGTCAGCCAGCCGACCAATCGCCAGCTCATGACTCGAACCTGTAGCCGACGCCCCACACCGTGGTGATCCACCGAGGGTTCTCCGGATCGGCCTCGATCTTGTTTCGCAATCGGCGGACGTGGACCGTGACGGTCGCCGGGTCCTGGAACTCAGGCGACGAGTCCCACACGCCTTGCAGCAACTGACTACGCGAGAACACCTGGCGCGGGCTCATCGCCAGGAACGCCAGTAGGTCGAACTCCTTGGCCGTCAATGCAACGACATGAGAACCGAGTGTGACCTCGCGAGCACGAGGTTCGATGATCAGGTCGCCGAAGCGGAGCGTGTCGTCCGAGCCCGAGACCGGCTGCGCCCGACGCAACACCGTGTGTACCCTGGCAACCAGCTCGCGGGGTGAAAACGGTTTGGTGACGTAGTCGTCGGCCCCCAGTTCGAGGCCGAGAACTCGGTCTGCTTCCTCAACGCGGGCGGTCAACATGATCACCGGGATCTTGTTGGGGCCGATCGCCCGCAAAACATCGAGCCCTGACAGGCCCGGAAGCATGATGTCGAGCACGATGAGATCGGGCTGAAACGTGTTGATCGCCTCGTCGACCAGGTCGCCGCGATCAAGCTGGTGGACGACAAAACCGTCGCGCTCCAGGTAATGCACGACGACCTCACGAACCGTCGGTTCGTCGTCGACGACCAGTATCCGTGCCGCGCCGTTGTTCACACCGTCCACGATAGGGACGCCGCAATGTCCTGGAAATGCCCGGCGCTGTGAGTTTCTCGAACGTTTCGTTTCTCGCAGCACCGCTGTCAGATCTGCTTCCCATCATTGGGTTGCGGCGGGATGCCGTCGTCGACGACATTGAGGAGATGCAAGCGTGAATGGATCGAAACGAGCAGTCCACGGTGCCGAATGTTTCTTCGTCCGCGACAAGTGGGCGCTGTGCTACTACCACGACAACCACCGCGGCGACGCTCGAACGTCAATCTGGTGTCCAGCGCCGCCCGGGGTTCAAGACGAACTGCTCAGCACTGAACCCGAACGGTTCTTCAAGCCCCCGACGTCCGCGACCGGGACCTTCTCAGCCTGGCTCGGTGTCCACCTCGACACGTCTGGCGAGTTCGCGGTCGATTGGCAGGAAATCACCGCCATCATCGTGGACGCCTATCGAACGGTGGCGCCCAAGAGCCTCCTCGCCGAACTCGACATCAAACAGCCTCCGTCCCGGCGAACTCGAACACAAAGTCGACCGAGGAGCTACGCCTTTGAGGCGCAACTCTGGCGCCACGGAGAGGGTTCGTGGCACTTCGTAACCCTGCCCTTGGACCAAGCAGACGAGATCGACGAACTCACGTCACCCCCGAGACACGGATTCGGCTCTATCAAGGTGATTGCCACTATCAGAGCCACCACTTGACAAACCTCAATCTTTCCAGACGCCAAGCGAGGCTCGTTCGTCCTGCCGATCAAGAAGCAAGTTCGGACGCTCGAACGACTCGAAGCCGGTGAGCAAACCACGGTCGCTGTCGAGATCGTCCAACCCTGAGCCAACGATCGACCGTCCGGACCGGGACAGACGGCGGGATTCTCCTCTTTGACTGACCCGAAACGCAATCAACGCGGCCGGCGCCTGAGGGTTCGGTCAGTCGAGGGCGGCGATCAGCTCAGTGATCGGGGGCCGCCGGTCGGGTGTCGACGGTAGCGAGAGATAGCGCAGGGAGCCGTCACGGCCGATGACGGCGTCGGCACCAAGTTGATGGATGTCTTCGGTGGGAATACGGAGGCGGTGTCCGGCTCGGAGCAGTCTGGCGTAGGTCCGGACGGTGCCGAGAGACCACACCTGACGGTTCGTCCCCCTTGCGGCCCCGAGCATGCGGTACAGGACCCGATCCACGTCAGCGACGACGTCGAACTGGAGGTGCAGATGGTCGCGGTATGCCGCCAGACGCTCCGGTCTGGCGAAGGTGACGACGGCGATTCTGGCGTCACCGAACAGGTCGAGGTGGTCGCGCACGGCGATCACATGCTCCTGGCACGGCAGTCAAGCGAGGTGTCGATGAAGGATCAGCACGAGGGGCCGGCCGCGCATCGCACTCGTGCGCCACGGCCGGTTGTGGTGATCGACAAGTTCGACGTCCGGCAGTCTGTCGCCGATGATGAGTGTCATGCCGCCGTCCAGACCAGCCCATGACGCTCTGTTTCTAGTTCTATTGCATCGACCATGGACTCGATCGAGCCGTCACAGGCGTCGAGTTCCTCTGGTGTGAGGAGGAGTACGTTTCCGCCGGTCGTCTCGGCTACGACAACAGGTGCCTGCCCGTCGGCCGCAACGCGAACGTCGGCGGGCTGGTCGTTGCGGTGGTAGGTGTCGAATGGCGTGGGCAGCTCAGCCTGGCAGACCTTCCATTCCGGGCGTTGCCGGAGGGAGCCGTGCGTGATGTCGCAGAGCGAGCAGTGTCGCCTACCAAGCCGAGCACCGACCCAGTAGGCGAGTTCACAGCGCAGGGTGCTGTCGGCGTCGTAGACCCCGACGAGTCTCACGATCCGCTGGGCCGGTGCCGCGTTGGGGGAGGTCATCGCCACAGCATCGCCGATCGCGTGGCGACAGCGGCGGTGTGTCCGCGGATCATGTCAAGATCTGGGTCGATATTTCAAAATCTGCGGATCGAGATCCGCAGGTCTTGTCATCCCATATTTCATCCCATCTATGGGCGCGACCGTCCCGGTCAGACACGGTCAGCGACTAAAATCCCTGGTAGCGGGCCCTTCCGGGACTGTCGGGGACGGTCTCGCAATACCAGCCGGAGCGGTGCCTCTCCGTCGGCGCAAATGGAGCTGATCACCCGACCTCAGCCGTCGACGGCGAATACGCGGATCGCCTCAGACTTGCCCTTCAGCATCGCTTCGCCCAGGTCGGTCAACTCGAACTCGTCACCGATCTCGTCGCGCGCGGCACCATCCACCAGGATCCATCCCTCTACCGTCTTGGTGTGGGCTTCGAGGCGGGCGGCGCGGTTCACGGTGTCGCCGAGGCACGTGTAGGTGGCCCGTCGTTGGGTGCCGGCATACCCCGCCACCAACTCGCCTGTTGCGATGCCGATCCCGATACGAATCTCCGGCCTGCCCGTCGCCATACGGTCGGCATCGAGCATCTCGATCATCTCGATCATGTCGAGCGCCGCCCGAACCGCTGCGGCTGCGTGATCGGCGAGCGGGAGTGGCGCACCGAAGACGGCCATCAGGCCGTCGCCCATCATCAGGTTGACCACACCGGCGTGCCCGGTGATGGCATCGAACATCAGGGCGTAGTAGTCGTTCAGGAGCTCGATCGTCTCGGCGGGTGACTGCGCTTCGCAGATCGACGTGAAGCCACGGATGTCAGAGAACATCACCGTGGCATGAACGAGCCGACCGCCGAGCGCGAAACCCGAGTTCTGCATGTCCTCGGCAACCTCGGGGGTGGCGAATCGTCGTACGGCCTCATTCTGCTGGTCACGCAACTCCTTGCGAGCCAGACCTGCGCGAATGCGGGCCTTCAACAGCACCGGGTTGACCGGCTTGCTCAGGTAGTCCTCGGCGCCCAGCTCGATGCAGCGCACCACGCTGTCGAGGCCCTCGACTGCGGACGTGACGATCACGGCGACGTCGCGCAGGTGAATGTCCGCCTTGAGCTCCTCCAGCACCTGGAAGCCGTCCATCTCGGGCATCTCGATGTCGAGCAGCACCAGATCGAACGACTCCTCTCGCAACATATGGAGCGCAACCCGGCCGTTCTCGGCCACCGACACCCGGTGCCCTTGCGAGTCGAGGCTGCGCGCCAGCAGCAGCCGGTTGACCTTGTTGTCGTCGACCACCAGCAGGCGGGATCCGGTCTCAGCCACGGGACATCACCTTCAACGCCGCCGCCGCTGCGGCACATGCGGTGTCGAGCGCGTCGAGCGCCGCAAGGTTGTCGGCCGAGTCGGCATCGATCCCACCGAGCTCGATTTCGCGTGCCATGCCCGCCAGATCGTGCGCGCCGAAAGCGTTGGCGTTCGACTTCAGCGAATGAGCGGCGCGGCGATAGGCGTCGGCATCCGAGTCGGCCAGTGCTGCGCGGAGCTGGGCCAACATCCCCGGCGCCTCTTCAAGGAACGTGTCGACAAGCTCCACGACAAACTCGGCGCCGACGGCCTCACGCAAGTCGGTGAAGGTGGCACGGTCGATCAGTGACGGATCCATCTCAGTTCCCCTTGCGTCGCTGTACGAGGTAGAGCGCCTCGATCAGCGCGTCGACCCTGATCGGTTTCGTGACGTAGTCGTCCATGCCGGCGGCCAGGCACATCTCGCGGTCGCCCTGCATCGCATTGGCGGTCATGGCGATGATCCGCGGGCGGCTGTCGGGCCAGGTGGCCACGATGCGCCGTGAGGCCTCGAGGCCGTCCATCTCGGGCATCTGTACGTCCATGAGGATCACGTCGTAGGTCTGGCGCGCGACCGCCTCGACGGCCTCGGAGCCGTTCGACGCGAGGTCGGCCCGGTAGCCCATCTGTTGCAGCAGCCGCAGCGCAAGTTTCTGGTTCACCACGTTGTCCTCGGCCAGCAGGATCCGCAACGGGTGTCGCGTCGACATCTCCGGATCGATCGACGGTTTGGCCGGCGCCGCAGGAGCATGTGCCACGACCTCACCGAGCACCGTGACGAGCGTGTCGAACATCTGCGACTGGCGGGCCGGCTTGGTGAGAAAGGCGTCGAACAGCTCGGGTTCTGCGGTGGCTTCGCGCCCCGTCAGCGAGGTGAACAGCACCAGGGGCAGGTGCGGTCGCAACGCCCGGACACGGCGTGCCAGCTCGACGCCGTCCATCTCTGGCATGTGCATGTCGAGGATGGCGACGTCGAAACTGTCGCCGGCCTCGATCCATCCGAGCGCCTCTGTGCCCGAGTCGGTGCCGCGCGAAGTCATGCCCCACTTGGCGGTCTGCAGGCTCAGAACCTTCCGGTTCGTCGCGTTGTCCTCGACGATCAGAACTCGGCGGTCCTTCAATTCGCGTTGCGCGCCGACGTAGTCGCGCTGGCTCCCCGCGGGCAGGTCGGCTGTCGGCGCGCGGATGGTGAACATGAACGACGAGCCCGTGCCGGGGCCATCGCTGGTAGCCCACATCTCGCCGCCCATCAGCTCCGCGAGGCGTCTGCTGATGGCGAGACCGAGGCCGGTGCCACCGTACTTCCGGGTCGTGGACGAGTCGGCCTGGGAGAACGACTGGAACAGCCTACTCATGCCCTCGGGGGTGAGCCCGATGCCGGTGTCGCGGATCGTGAAGGTCAGCTGCACCTGGCCGTCGACGGGTCCGTCGCATGCGACCGTCAGCACGACCTCGCCGGTCTGCGTGAACTTCACCGAGTTCGACATCAGGTTGAGGAGGATCTGGCGCAACCGGGTGGCGTCGCTCTTGATGGCGCGAGGGACGTCACCCTCGAACAGGTAGGCGAGGTCGAGGTGCTTGTCGCCTGCGCGTGCGTTCACCAGATCGAGTGCCGATTCCACGCAGTCGCGCAGATCGAACGGCTGCGATTCCACGTCCATCCGACCGGCTTCGATCTTGGAGAAGTCGAGGATGTCGTTGATGATCGTCAGCAGGGAATCGCTCGAGTCCCGAATGGTGGTGGCGAAGTCGCGCTGTTCGGCGTTGAGTGGGGTGTCGAGCAACAGGCCGCTCATGCCGATCACGGCGTTCATGGGTGTGCGGATCTCGTGGCTCATCGTGGCCAGGAACGAGCTCTTGGCCTCGTTGGCGCCCTCGGCCGCAGCACGCGCGTCCTGTGCGTCGGCAAACAGCCGGGCGTTGCGCAGCGCCACACCGACATTGGCAGCGATCGTGGAGAGCAGCCGCTGGTCGTCGAGGTCGTAGACACCCTCCCGGGTGGTGCTCTGGACGCTGATCACGCCCTCGCTCTGCCCATCCACGACGATTGGCACACCGAGGTACGACAGCGACGCCTTGCCCACGACGCTCGCGCCGAGCTCCAAGCTGCGGCGGTTCACGTCGGAGTTGAGGATCAGCGCCTCACCCGTGTCGATGATCTTGCCCGTGAGGCCTTCGCCGGGCTTCGTCGCCGTGATGATGTCGCCGTGCTGGTACGGGAACTCGATCACGCCCAGCTGACGGTTGAGCAGCGCCACGTAGGCGATGTCAGCCTTGAACAAACTCGTGATCTGCGTGCCCACCAATTCGATCAGCGCGGCCACGTCGAGCCTGCCCGACAGCTGCTTTGACACGGCGTTCACGGTGTCGAGCTCTGCCGCTCGTTGCTGTGACTCGGCGAACAACCGGGCGTTCTCCATCGCCACGGCGGCCTGCATCGACAGGCCCACCAGGAACTGCAGGTCGTTGTCGTGGAACGGGCGGCCGGCGGAGCGCCACACCGCCATCGCACCCTTCACCGTGTCACCCGCAACCAGCGGAGCCACCATCAGCCGTTCCAGCTCGAGGTCCTGCGTGCCGGCGACCCGCACTCCACGGGGGTCGAGCGCGGTGTCGTTGATCAGCTCGGCCCGGCCGCTGACCACCAGGTTACCGATGATGCCTTGGCCGGCATGCACCGGGTCATCGCGGAGTTCCTCGGCGATGTCGCCGAGGGCGACGATCGCCCGATACAGGGACGCGCCGTCCTCGGGCAGATAGATCGCACTCGTATCGGCGCCGAGCAGTTCCTTCGCATGGGGCGCGTTGCGTTCCATCACGGTCGCC
>JANPGV010000212.1:0-3472 GCA_031424145.1 Ilumatobacteraceae bacterium | reverse complement strand
CGTCAGCGAACTCGCCCGGTAGCATTCGTCGCGTCCGGGATGTGGCGCAGTTGGTAGCGCACCTGCTTTGGGAGCAGGGGGTCGGGAGTTCGAGTCTCCCCATCCCGACATAGTTGACCTGGTGTGATACGATTTCAGGAGTCGCTCCCGAAGGCCATGTATCAGCCAAATATCAGTGATGTATCAAACTCTCGGCCTCGGCGACGCTGGAGGTGATCCATGAGTTGGAAGGCGATCGGTGAGCCGACGGTCCGCAAGCAGCGCGACAAGTGGGTCGTGCGCATCGACGGCATCGATACAGCGACGGGCAAGCATCGGCCTCGACAGCTCGGCACCTACGCGTCGCAGCGGTCAGCACTGGCCGCTTCCCGGGACCAACGCGTCAAGGCGCGGAGCACCGAACGCGGGACGGTCAGCTGGCTCATACGCCGCTACGTTGCCGGCAAGTCCGACATCACGCCGAAAGCACGCGAGCAGTACACGTGGGCGATCCCACATATCGAGCAGGGCCTCGGCGCAATCCCATTGTCGCGTCTCGACCGCGATGATGTCGCCGGCTGGATCACCGGGCTGGCGAGCGCCGGCACCCTGTCGCGACGAAGTGTGCAGATCTGCCGGAACGTGCTTCGCGCATCGCTCGCCGACGCTGTCGAGGAAGGCTTGATCTCGAGGAGCCCGGCCGCACGCGTGGCGCTGCCTCGAACGGTGGCCAAGCCGGTCAAGGAGAAGGTGGTCCAGGCCTGGGAGGCGACGGACGTCCAGAGGTTCCTCGCTGCGATCGCGAATCATCGCTGGGCCGTCGGCTTCCAACTCGGCGTGCTCTACGGGCTCCGGCGAAGCGAAGTCCTCGCGCTCCGATGGGACGACTTCGATCCCAAGGGCCGCACACTTCGAATCGACGAGAGCCTCGTCGCAGTCAACCGTGGTGCGGTCCTCGGCGATGCCAAGAACGTGCGATCACGCCGGCTTGTTCCTCTGTCCGACGACGGAGTCCGCGCTCTCAAGCGACGCCGCACCGAGCAAGCCGAAGAACGACTACTCGCCGGTTCGGAGTGGGAGGACAACAACCTCATCATCGCCACCCGTCAAGGTCGACTCGTACTCCCCCGTTCCTACGACCGATCGTTAGCGCTCATCGTCGACAAAGCCAAGCTGCCGCGTCTCACCTCGCATGGTCTGCGCCACACCGCGGCCACTCACATGGTCAACAACGCGAAGGACGTCGGCGAGCTTCGAGCGATTGCCGACATCCTCGGCCACAGCCCGGAGATGCTCATGACGGTCTACGCCCACGCATTGCCGCAGAGCCGCCAAGCGATCGTCGATCGCATTCAGCACACTTCGGCATAGCGGCCGTTCATCAGGGTCCGATATCGCCGCCCCCGATTGATGGGTATCGGCGCTTGAAGACCTCAGCGGGTTCGAGCACAAATCCGCCGGGACCGAACGTGACCGTGAAGTTGTCGAGGAACCCGACTTGGCCGAGCATCACTGCGGTCCCTTGATGTGGCCAAGGCGTGAGGACGGCCACCAAGCTGCGCCACGGAATCGCGGGTTCCATCACAACTTCCATCGGTGGCCTGGCCTCCAACGTCAATTCGTACAACGGAACCTCGCTCGCACTACCGGCGAGCCGGAGGAACATTGAAGTGCCGGTGTCCACGGGATCACCACCGCTCTGAACCACCTCCTGGGCAACGACGGTTACCGGTCCGCCCGTGTCAATGATCGCCGAGAACGTCGGACTATTCGACGACGTTCCGACTCCGATGACGGCACGGAGAATGGGCCGGGGCAGCTTCCCGCGACCTTCGCCGAAGTCGGTGTACGGGTAAACCCAGGGCTCAGCCAAGTCCGTAGACGAGAGGTTCGCCAGGGTCGGGCGCTCGCATGACTTCGACACCCTCGATCTGCTCGAGCGCGATAGTCGAGAGCAGCTCAGACAGCGATGCCGCATCGCATCGAACCCTGCCGGCCGAGTCGACCGCAACCCACCGGCCCGCCCATGCTTCGAGCTGAAGAGTCCTCACCACAAGGACTGATCGTAGTCGGCCCAGTCTGCCTCGACACGTACAGTTGGAGCGGTGACAGTGGCGCTCAATCTTCCAGCAGAAGCGCTGGCGAGGCTCCAAGCCGAGGCCCTCCGCCGAAGAATCACCGTCGATCAGCTCGTCGCCGACCTCGCCAATTCGCTTCCAATCAACGACGCCCTAGAAACCTTCATCGGATCAGGCTCATCCGGGCGCGGCGATCTGGCCAGCGCCATCGCGAGATTCGTTCGGAGTAGCAGCCGACTCCCCCAGCTCGCGACATGTGACCCGCCGCGCAACTGAATCTCATCGTCGCAACGACGTCTGACTGCTCATCCACGTTTGCGACCGACCGTGTCCTCGGGAATTCGTACAGCGGCGCCGCGTGTGAACTTTGTCACGGCTGATTGTCCGTTGAGTACCACTGAGGTCCATTGAGTGTCACCACGTACCGTCTGGTTCGCATCGTCCAAACAGCCGCGCCGGCAACCCCTTGCGGGGTGAATGACAGAGGTGTAGTTAGGACAGTCCATGTCTTCATTGGACGCCTACATCGAAGCAGACGAGCCTCGTCATCTGCTCACGGTTGATGAGGCGGCGCGCCTGTTGCGCATCGGTCGATCGCGTGCGTATGAGCTTGCCAACGACTATCTGAATTCGGGTGGCACGACGGGGATACCAGTGTTCCGCCTCGGGCCGGGTTGTCTGCGAGTGCCTCGTTGGGCGCTGATCGAGCTCGCGACGACCGGACGCGTTGTCAGACTGTGCGACGCCGTTGTGCAGGCGACAGGAGCGCCTGTTGGCCACTGAGGCAACGATGCGCACCGTC
The DNA here is from genome assembly GCA_031424145.1 of Ilumatobacteraceae bacterium. Taxonomy (GTDB): domain Bacteria; phylum Actinomycetota; class Acidimicrobiia; order Acidimicrobiales; family Ilumatobacteraceae; genus JAENVT01. The sequence continues at coordinate 613 of JANPGV010000212.1, read as the reverse complement.
GTTGTCGGAGCCGCGGCGAGCGAGTTGCGGCGCACCCTCGGGCCGACGTCATGGATGGTCCTCGAGGAGTTGCTGGTGCGCTCGACCGGCCCCGCCGACGCGTGCGTCGCCAAGGTCTCGGTTCGGGCGTTGGCCGCGTCACTCGGTTTGGCCAAGGACACCGTAGGGCGGGCGATCCGCCGGCTTCGCTATGCCGGTCTGGTGTCCGTCGTACAGCAGCGAACCGACGCAGGCATCTTCGACACCGGCACCTACCTCATCGCGGTTCCCGACTGCATCACTGTCAACGCGCCAACCCAACCCTGTCGGCCGCCACGCGCTCGCGTCGAGCGCCGCCCCTTCTCACAGCTCTCGCTCGCGATCGAGTCCTGAGGAACCGCACCGTGATGACTACCCGTATGACCGACCGCCTTGAAGTACAGACAAGTGCCCGAACACGATTGGGAAGCCGATGCTGAGGGTGACGACCCTGTACGCGTCGAGCGCGGCAGCGACGGCCGACTACTACACCCGCTATCTGGCCCGCGCCCCTGGCGAGGTCGACGGTGTGTGGACCGGTAACCAGGCGGATGCCCTCGGCTTGTCGGGAAGCGTGAGTGCTGAGGCGTTGGAG
>JANPGV010000211.1:0-14364 GCA_031424145.1 Ilumatobacteraceae bacterium | reverse complement strand
CCGCGCGGCACGCATCGAGAAGAACATGCCCAAGTTCCTGGGCAACTTCGATGCCATCTGGGAGGAGCGCAAGTGGGAGCTCGAGCTCGGGCTCGGCTATTTCGAGAGCTATGACTTCGCGGGCAAGTCGCTCGCCGAGATCGGGCAGTACATCGTCGATGCGCGCACCTTCAACACCCGCGCCTGGGAGATCCACTTCGAGATCATGTACCCGTTGCTGGCCATCTATCTGCAGCTGTACGGGTTGTGCGCCGGCAACGGAATCGACCCGGGCAACATCGCCAAGATGCTGCAGGGCCGCGACTCCAAGATCATGGAGACCGACCGGGCGATGTGGGACCTGGCCGACGAGGCCAATCGCCTCGGCATCGCCGACCTCTTCGACCACGAGCCTGACCAGATCCGTGCCGCCCTGTCGAAGGCGGGCGGCAATGGCTCAATCTGGCTGACGAAGTTCGACGACTTCCTCAAGGTGCACGGCTGGCGCACCGAGGGTATCGCCGACATCAACATCCCATCGTGGATCGAGGACCAATCGTCACCACTCGGTCAGTTGCGCAACTTCGTGCAGATGGAGGAGCGTCACGACTTCGACAGCTCACTGGTCGACTCGCACCGGGAACGCGACGAGGCGATCGATGCCGCCCGCTCGAAGCTGAACGGCGACAACCTCGCTGCCTTCAACCAACTGCTCGACATCTGCACCGTCGCCAACTTCGCGTGGTGGAACGAGGATCACAACTACTACATCGACCTCCGCTCGTCGATCCCGCTGCGCCGCGGCGCACTGGCTGCTGCCGAGGCCGTCGGAGCAGACACGTACGATGACACGACCTTCCTGTTCTTCCCCGAACTGCAGGAGGTGTGCAATGGCGAAGTCAAATGGAAGGACAAGCAGAAGATCGCGACTGCGCGTCACGAGTACTACGACCACTACCAGGGCCTACGCGCCAGCATTCCGAAGGTCGTCGGCACATTGCCCGAAAAGGTCGAGGACCCCGTCCTGATCGAGATCTTCGGCATGCACAGCCACTACTTTGCCGGCCTGAAGGCGGATCCACACACGTCGACTCTCACCGGCTTTCCCGCGTCGGCCGGCACCTACACGGGCAAGGCTCGAGTGATGCTGTCGGCGACCGAGCTGTTCGATCTGGAGGAGGGTGAGATCCTCGTCACCGAGGCGACGTCACCGAACTGGACGCCCGCATTCGCGATCATCGGTGCATGCGTGTGTGATGGCGGCGGCTCGCTGACGCATGCCGCAACCGTCAGCCGCGAGTACGGCATCCCGTGCGTGGTCGGCACATCGGTGGCAACGCTGCGCATCAAGACCGGCGACCTCATCGAAGTTGACGGCACGCGGGGCGTCGTCACCATCATGGAGCGCGCCAACACGTGAGTGTGACCAAATGAGTGGCACCAAATGAGTGTGACCAAATGAGCGTCAAGGGCAAGCGGGTCGTTGTCACCGGTGGCGCACGCGGCATCGGCGCGCGACTTGTCGGCGAACTGCGCGAGCGCGGCGCCGAGGTCACCTCGACCGACATCCTCCCCGGGTGCGACATCGTCTGCGATGTCAGCGACGAACAGGACGTCGTCTCCCTGTTCGATCAAGTGGGCGACATCGATGGGCTCGTCAACAACGCCGCGCTACTGGTCGGCCGGCGCCCCTTCCAGGAGATCTCCGTCGACGAGTGGGATCGGATGATGGCAGTCAACGTTCGGGGCACGTTTCTCTGCTCCCGCGAAGCGTCGAAGCACATGCCCAATGGGGGCTCGATCGTCAACGTCTCGTCGACGACGGCGTTCAACGGTTCGCAAGGATTTCTTCACTATGTAGCTTCGAAAGGCGCTGTGGTGTCGATGACCAAGACGCTTGCGTTCGAGCTCGGCCCGCAGCAGATCCGGGTCAACTGTGTCGGACCAGGGTTCACGCCCACCGAGGGATCCGCCGTGCTGGGCGCGTACGACCCGACGGCCACACCGCTGGGCCGTGTCATGGAGCCGGACGATCTGCTCGGAACGTACTGCTACCTCCTCGGTGACGACTCGAAGTTCGTCAGTGCCCAAACGATCCTGGTCAACGGTGGACGATTCCCTCATTGATCTCGACGCCACGGCCCAGGCCGAACTGGTGCGCAACAACCTGGTGCATCCGCGCGAGCTCGTCGAACACGCCATCGAGCGGATCGAACGGCTGGATCCACAGCTCAACGTCATGGTTCACCGCCAATATGAACGAGCCCGCCTCGATGCCGAACGCGTGCTGCCGGATGGCCCCTTCCGCGGCGTGCCGTTCCTGTTCAAGGACTACCGCTGCCGCGAGGCCGGCGAGCCGTACACGATGGGCATGCGCGCCCTTCGCGACATCGACTTTCGTGCCGCCACCGATGCACCCCTGGCGCTCGCCTTCCGAGCTGCCGGGCTGATTCCGCTCGGGCGCACCAACACACCCGAGCTCGCCTGCGTGGGAACCTGCGAGCCCGAAGCGTTCGGACCGACACACAACCCGTGGGACCTCGAACGCACCCCGGGTGGGTCGTCGGGTGGTTCTGCAGCCGCGGTCGCGGCCCGCGTTGTCGCGGCTGCACACGCCAACGACATCTCCGGTTCGATACGCATTCCTTCGGCCCACTGCGGCCTGGTCGGGTTGAAGCCGTCGCGTGGCCGCACGATCGCCAGCGTGGTCGCCGATGCTCGCACCGGCATGAACGCGGAAGGCGTGGTGACCCGTTCGGTCCGCGACACCGCCGGTCTTGTGGATGCCATATCGGTGCCTGGCTCACCGCCTCTGCTGCCCGCCGCTGGAGCGCCCTGCCCGTCGCTTCGCATCGGTCTGTGGACGCAAGCGTTCAGCGGCAGCTCTGTAGACCCCGCAAATGCCCTCTCCGCTGAGCACTGCGCGTCACTCCTCGAAGGCCTCGGAAGCAGCGTCGAGATCTCGTCGCCGACGCCGTTGTCGGACCCGGCGTTGTGGAAAGCGGCGGCAACCCTCCTCGCAGTCAATCTGGCCGTCGAGGTCGACACCTGGTCGGGCAAGATCGAACGCGAGCTCACCGACACCGACCTCGAGGCAACCACGTGGCGCCTGGTCTCGGCAGGCCGCGGCGTCGGCGCTGTAGAGCTGCTGTCCGCGCAAAGCCTGCTGATCGAGCACACAGCGATCGCCGAGACATGGTGGGAACAGTTCGACCTGTTGATCACGCCGACCACTGCCAACGCCCCGACGCCCCTCGGCGATTACGCCAAGGGCTACGAGTCAGGTCGCGGAAGTGCGTTCACGCGTCCCTTCAACGTCACCGGGCAGCCGGCCATCAGTGTGCCGCTCGGATGGCCCGCTGACGGTCTGCCACGAGGGGTGCAGTTGATCGCACCGATGGGCCGCGACGACCTTTTGATCACCGTCGCCGCAGCGCTGGAGGCTGTCGAACCATGGACACAGCGCAGAGCTACGGTGAGTGCATGATCGTCGCCGTGGTCAACTTCGCCCTGCCGACGCCCCTGACGTCGGACGAGGCGCGGGCCCTGTTCGAGGCCAGCGCGCCGAACTACCAGAACGTACCGGGCCTGCTTCGCAAGCACTTCCTGTTGGCCGACGACGGCCGCAGCGCAGGCGGCGTTTACCTGTGGGAGAGTCGGGAGCAGGCCGACGCGTTGTACGACAACAGCTGGCGGGAGCGAGTAGCAGCGCGCTACGGATCGCAGCCGCAGGTCATGTTCTATGACAGCCAGGTCACCGTCGACCCGTCCTCGATAATCGTCGGCTGATCACCAGGGGTGAACAGTGCCATCCCATTGGTAGAAGGACCCGGTCTGGTCGATGGTCAGTCCGTCGACCAGCTTGACGATCGACGCGGCTGAGATCGAGGGGTCGAGCGTTGCGCTGGGCCCGCCCATGTCGCTGCGCACCCAGCCCGGGTGCAGGGAGATGACCGTGACTCCTCGGGACCGCAGCACCTGCGATTCCTTCAACGTCACCATGTTGAGCGCTGCTTTCGAGGTCGTGTACGAGATGTCGCGGCCGATGGTCTGGGCCACTTCGATCGAGCCGACCTGCGAGGAGACGTTGACGACCACGCCATCCGCCGCGCTCAGGTTGTCGGCCAACGCCTTGACCATCAACCAGGGTCCCAGCACGTTGACATCGAGCACCGCTCGGAACTGGTCCTCCGTGAGGTCCAGCGCTCCCCTTGCTCCGTCTTCAGCACCCACAGCGCGTGCGTCGATGCCGGCGTTGTTGTAGAGCAGATCGACGGGACGGTCGCCGATCGCCTCGGCGAAGGCTGTGATCGATGCACCGGAACCGGTGTCGAGCGGATGCACCTCGGCGCCGGTTCGGCTGAGCTCGATGGCAGCCGTCGGGTTGCGGCACCCGCCGATCACGGTTGCGCCGGCGGCCGCGTGCTCTTGAGCCAGCGCCAACCCCAGGCCGCGGTTGGCGCCACTGATCACGACGAGAGTCACGAGGACTGCTCTTCGACCAGGCGGCGCGACGGGCTGCGGTTGACCACCAGCCGCAACAGGTCCGGACGCGAGTAGTGCCCGGCTACATCGCACATCGCCTTCGCGGCACGGACGTTGTCGAGCGAGGCGTCGGCGACCAGAATCTCTTCGCCCGTCGCCGGGCCGGCGATGATCTCGCCCGTGGGATCGATGATGTAGCTGCCGCCATTCATCGGTCTGGTGGTGGACACGACTTCGCGCAACTCAGGGTCAGCGATGTCGTCCGGGTGGATCAAGCCGCCGACCAACACGACATAGGCAGCGCCTTGCGAGGCGAACGCCCGCGCCAACAACAGTTGCCGCGTCGACGACATCGACACCGGCTCGGTCTCGTGGCCGGGAAACGCTGCCACGTGAACCTGAGTGCCCTGTGCCATCAGCGCGTATCCGGGCAGCACCATGTTGTGCTCCCAGCAGTTCAGTCCACTGATCGAGGCATACGGGCGCTGATACGTTCGCAATCCGGTGGCGTCGCCCTCGCCCCACGCAGTGCGTTCGGCATCGGTCGGCTTCAACTTGCGGTGCTTGCCGAGGATCTCGCCCGCGGAGGAGATGAACAGCAGGGTGCAGTACACGGTGCCGGCGGAGGTCTCGTCGAGCTCGGCGATGCCGATGGCGACATCGCAGCCGGCAGCTTTCGCGGCGGCACACAACTGGTCGGTCTCGGGCCCGGGAATTCTCACGGCTGCACCCAGATAGCGACCGGTCAGTGCGCGGCGCTGATGATACGGGATCTTGGCGTGCACCCAGCGCGGATATCCGGGCAGCCACGTCTCCCCGAACGCGGCGACGGTCGCACCCATCTCGCCTGCCTTGGTGATCAGGTCGCAGGCCTTGTCGGTGGATGCCTGCCGATCGAGAAACACCGGCGCGGCTTGGATCGCCGCGAGTCGAAACGTCATTGCCCGCTCCCCCCTGTCACTTCGAGGCGCTGATAGTAGGCGTGCCATTCGATCAACAGCCCGTAGCGCACAGTCCAGAACTCACCCGCCACGCCACGCACCAAGCGGCCATCATCAGTGCGATAGCTCGACTGCCATTCGACGCAGATGGCGTCGCCGTCGGAAGCGCGCAGTGTCTTGTGTAGTTCATAGTCGTGCCGAGTGGTGGACCCGAAGCCCAACCGGCTCGAGTGGAACTCGCGGGCTTGCTCCAGACCTTCGGCAACCTTGCGCCCATTCCAGTAGATGACGATGTCGGGATGGAGCAGCGGCATGATCTGAGCGAGATCCTGGCTGCGGTATGCAGCCTCGGCCGCAGCGACGAGCTGGCCGGCAGTGGTCGGCGGGATGAGACCGACGAGCCGGCGTGCCAGATCGAACGCGTGCGAACGGGCCAACGGGTCCACCGGCACACCAACCATGCCGACGGCCCGCGCACCCTCGATGCAATACGGGGTGTCGTCTAGAAAGACGATCTCGCTGGGCGGCAGTCCGAAATCCGCGGCTGCCTTGAGGTACGGCCCGGGCGCCGGCTTGCGTTCGCCGAACTCGGTGCAGTCGACGAGCACATCGAACTTGTCGAACTCGGGTCTGCTGACCACCCACTCGCGGGTGGCCGACCGGTAGAGGTCGTTGCTGAGGATGCCGACCTTGATGCCCGCAGCGCGGGCTTCGTCGACGAGAGCTATGGCGTCGGCCGCGAACACTTCGGCGCCCAGCTCGACACTCATCTCGCGCCACATCGTGATCCGATCGGGATATCCACCGGAACGCGCCAGCTGGTTCCAGTACTCGTCGATGTCGATGTCGCCGGCGAGGCACCGCTGCCACGCCGGATCGCCGGCTGGGTCCATCGCGCCGCGGCCTGTGAATAGCCGACCGGTGCGACGCTGGAGCTCGTCGAGAACGACCCAATTGGACTCCATCAGCACATCACCGACATCGAACAACAGCGCGCTCGGCATCGACCTAACGTACCTCCCCGGCCAACGGCCGCCGCAGTGAGAGAACCATGGCTACAGCGATCGCACCGGCGACGGCGAACGCCAGACTGAATGGGTTGACGGTGCCATCGAAAGCCCGATCCAAGCGTTCGCCGACGACCGCGCCCGCTGCTGTTGTAACCGTTGCATAGACAGCAGCCGCGGTGCCGGCCACGTGACCGACGGGCACCATGGCCGCAGAGTTGAGGTTCGGAAACAGCACGTTGTGAGCGACGAGCACCATTGCCAGCAGGATCAGGAACGGCCAGAACGGGGGCCGTCCGTCGAAGCTGCGGCTGACCGCATACGTGGCGATCGCGACAGCGGTATATGCGATCAGGGCCAATCGGATCAACCGATCGAGACCGATCCGGGTGACGTTGCGACCCACCGCCATCGCGCCGGCGCCCATCAACACCGCGGTTCCGCCGAAGACGAACGGGAACCAGGCGCGGCGATGGAAGACCTCGTCGATCACGCGCTCGGACGACGCGAGATACGAGGAGAACGCGCCGAACAGGGCGACGCTGGCAAGGGTGTACATCAGGGCGTGGCGGCTGCGCACCATCGCCATGGTGGCAATCCATACCTGGCCGGGGTGCAACGGCTGGCGACGCTCGACCGGCAGCGTCTCGGGAAGTCGCAGCGACCACAGTGCGATGGCAAAGCCGAATGCCGCGCACACCACGAAGGTCCCACGCCACGGCATGATCTTGATCAGTCCGGCCCCCAACGCCGGGGCAACCACTGGCACGACGGTGAACACGGTCATGGCAAAGGCCATTTCACGGGCCATGGCGGCACCGACGAATCGGTCGCGGATCGTCGCCACGGCAACCGTCCGTAGCCCCGCAGCGCCGAGGCCCCACGCGAACCGCGCCCACAGCATCCAGTGCAAGGACGGCACCAGTGCAGCGCCGAGCGCGCCGCCGACGAACAACGCGCACGTGCCCAGCAGCACCCAGCGACGACCGAACCGATCGGCCAGCAGCCCGAACGGTATGTTCCCGACCGCCATTCCGAGGAAGAACGCCGTCACCAGTCCCGCCGTCGCTGCGGACCCCGGCGCCAGCCCGAGGTCGCTGCGGATCCGACCGAACGCAGGCAGGATCAGGTCGATCGAGATTGCCGCCGAGGCCATCGACAAACCGGCGAACGCCCTCAGCTCGAGACGCGACGGTTGCCGACGGACCTCTGCCACTACCTCCGTCAATTCATGACCTGCTCAGAGCGAACTGATCGAGATCGACACCGCAGACGACGTTTCCCGTGTATTCGGTGCGAGCGCGGCTCTCCCACGTCTCTTCAGGGATCTCGCTGTCGCCGGGCACGAGATGACTGAGCACCAGAGTCTTCACGCCGGCTCGCGCGGCAATGCGGCCCGCATCCTCCGGCGACGTATGCGACTCGGTGAGGTGGTTGACGATGTTGTCGCGGTTGGGCATCTTGGAGACCCGATCAGCTATGAAGCCGACGTCGATGACCTCGTGCACGAGATAGTCGGCGGCAGTAGCCAGACGAACGACGTTGTCGCATGGTCCTGTGTCGCCGCTGAACACCACGGAGCCCGAGGGCGTGTCGAACCGATAGGCGAACGCAGGGAAGACCGGCGCATGCTGCACGAGGATGACCGTGACACGCACTCCCCGGTCGTCGAGTGGATAGATCTCGACCGGCTCCATGGCCGGTGCGGCCGACAGGACGGATGAACCGTTTGCATCGACACCGAGATCGATGTCGGGCCGATACCCGTCGTGGGCCACACCGATCTCCTGCACGAGCACGTTGGCTGTCAGGTCGCCGCGAGCCTCATCGGCGATGCGCACATTGATGTTGTAGGCAAACGCCTCGAACAGCTTCCGGGTCAGGCCGCGTATCCCCGGCGTCGGGGCATCAGGGAAGAGGACCGGCACCACCCGGCCTGGTGGAAATGACGCGATGGGCAGGCCTGCCTCGCCGGGACCGAAGACTTGGACGGGCCGGGTCGGCCAGAACCCGAGCAACAGGTTGGCGAGATCGATGACGTGGTCGCTGTGCAGATGGGTGAGGAAGATCGAGCGGATGGTGCTGCCGCCTGCAGGTCTTCGATCGGGATGCATCGAGATGCCCGACCGCCATGCCTGACGGTGTACGCCCTCACCGCAGTCCACGATGTACGCGGCGTCGCCGACCACGATTGCGTTGGCGTAGCCGGCGCGCGTCGCTTTCGGATTCGAGGCCCCGGCGGTGCCCAGCAGGATGAGCCGTTCGTCTGCGTCCGAACGCACGGGCGGGCGGGTCGGCCCAGCTTCGGCGTGCGGCGCGTCGACGACACTCGCGCGGCGAAGAACATCAGCTGCTTGACACATGCTCTTCGCCGGCGGCGAGCCTGCTACAGCTCGCGACCGTCGAGGTAGACGACACCCTTGATGCCGTCGACCGTGATCGTCTGGCCGGTCTTGATGCGCGTTGTGCCATCGACCGAGCCGACGACCGCCGGGATGTTGAACTCGCGGGCGACGATGGCGCAGTGGCTCATGACGCCACCGACATCGGAGACGACCGCCCCGGCGATCGAGAACATCGGCACCCACGGCGGCAGAGTCATCTCGCAGACCATGATCTCGCCATCTTCGAGGTCGCCTGCTTCATCGAGCGACTTCACAACCCTGGCGATGCCACGATAGATGCCAGGTGAGCCGGCAACACCGTCGATCACGTCGACGTCCTGCTCGCCTTCCGGCGGGGGCTTGATACCGAGCAGTCGAGTGACCAACGCGTCCATGAACGGATCGACAAACCCTCCGGGCTGCGGCGGAGGCGGAGGCGTGCCGACCGCGCCGGGAGGAGATGCTTGTGCGGCCGCCTGCACCGACGCCTTTCGTTCCTCGACCGTGGCGCGGCGATCACCTCCATTGCTCAACGCGTCGCGGACCTCATCGCGGTACAAGAAGAACACGTCGTCGCGCGAGCCGATGACGCCGTCGCGGGCCAAGGCATCTCCAACGGCCAGCACGAAGGTGCGAAGGAGCACGACGCCCATCTGATCGATGTAGAAGGCGTGATCCTCGGTGAGCGGGACGGCGTACTGCGCCGCTTCGTAGTACTCGTCGAACTTGGCGAGCTCCGCGGGCTTGTCGGCAAGCTTGGCGCGGATCTTGGCGGTGAGATCCTCGCGATGCTTCACAGCGCGCTCGTACTGGATCATCGGATCGTCTTCGTCGGGCATGTTGATGTAGCGGGCGATGTTGCCCAACGGGATCGAAGGGTTCTCCCGCCACGGCACGTCGGCGATGTCGTACACCGCGTCGCTGCGCCACCCGAAGTCGTAGAGGTAGGCATTGAGCTGATCGAGGAAGTCGCGTCCCTCTTCGGTCTCGCTGAGCTTCTTGGCGAGATCGCGGGGATGGTTCTCGTCAAACAGCTTGTGTAGCGATTCGCTGTCGCGGGCAACTCGACTGAGCCTCCACAAACCATGAGCGGCGTCGACCGGGCGGGTGTGGTGGCCCTGCAGGATCTGGTACGACTCGGTGGGATCGTCGGGGTGCATGACGTCGGCATAGAAGTCGCTCAACTTGGCGCCCGACAGAAGCGCGAAATTGATGTGACCATGGACGTACCACATCTCGGTCATCCAGTCGGTCATGTCGTCGAACTTCGCCAGCAGTTCGGCGTTGCTCATGGCCGAGTAGTCGGCGTTGCGCTCTGCTTCGTTGCGCGATCGGATCATCGGAAGCCACTCGTTGGTCCAGCGCTTGCCGACCAGTGGCACTTTCTGGTCGAGCGTGTCGAGGTAGCGCGACATGCGGTCCGCGATCACGGCCTCGTCGGGGTGGGGATGGAACGACATGTAGAAGTAGTGGTTGATCGCCTGGTTCGACGCCACGACCGGGCAGTCGTACTCGGACTGTGCCTCGGTGAAGCCGATGGCGAGCGTCGACATGACCAGGTCTTGGGACAATGGGTGGAGCGGTCGAGGCGCGTGCATCTTGTCGAAGGCCCAGAACCCCTCGATCTCGTCAGGTCCCGGGAACGTCACCTGCTCGGCAGTGTCAGTCATTGCATACCCCCTGTTGATGGCGGTGCGACCCCCCACGTGCCGCAACGGGCGTGATCCTACTGTTCTAGCCCCACAGTTTCTTGCTGGCGATGGCTGCACCCTCGGCCAATGCCTTGAACTTGGGCCAGACCACTGTCGGGTGAACCTCGGGTGCGTAGCTGGCGCGCGACGAGAAGCCGCAGTCGGCGCCGGCGATCACATTTTCTTTGCCGACGATCGACGCGTAGTTGCAGATGAACTCGGCGATCAGCTCGGGATGCTCGACGTAGTTGTTGGCATGTCCGAGCAGGCCGGGGATCAGGATCTTGCCCTCGGGAACACCGACCTCTTCGACCTGGCGCCACTCGTGCATGTGGCGCGGGTTCATCACTTCGAACGAGTAGGCCTGTGCGTTGATCTTGAACGTGTATTCCAGGGCGACCTTCAACGGGATATCGGTCAGTCGCGGGCCGTGGTTCAGGCCGTAGCACGTGTGATGGCGGATTCGGTCCTGCGGGATGCCGCGCAGCGCATTGTTCAGTGCCTCGACGTGAATCTCCGCGGACCGCCGGCGGCTCTCCAATGACTCGGCCGGATCGCAGAGCATGTCGATCAACCACGGGTCGTCCACTTGCAGGATGAATCCGGCGTCGACGATCCCGAGGTACTCCTCGCGCATCGCCTCGGCGACAGCGTTGAGATACTCCCCGTATTCCTTGTAGTACTCGTTGCGCCCGAAACCGCTGGGGCCCGTGGCCGGCATGAACACGTCGGAGACGTCGAGTCCTTCGGTTGCTGCTCTGAGGTTGTCGATGTCGATCTGCAACAGCTTCTGACCGGTGTACGAGATGGGTCCCTTGCAGATGATCCGGCGCAGGGGGCTAACGGCTGAGGCGTACTTCTTGAAGTACTCGGTGTAGTACTCGGGGAACATGTCGAACTCGGCCTGCCACGACGGGGCCATGGTCGAAGGGCCCATGTCGACCTCGAACCCGCCGAGACGATCCTTGACGTAGCCGAGGAAGCTGACCTTGCTCATCTCACCGTCGGCGACGATGTCGATGCCACAGTCGACTTGCTGCCGGACGCGATCTTTGACCGCTTCGGCAATCTCTTCATCCAGCGCCGCAGCGTCGTACGGGCGGTCGTGCTCGCGTTCCTTCATGATGTCGAGAAGCGAGTGTGGTCGAGCGAGGCTGCCGACGTGAGTCGTGAGAATTCGGTCGGTGCTCTGCTTCATCATTCCCCCAACGAGATCGTGTCGACCACCGATTGTCTCACAGGCCGATCAGCCCTCGGCCATCCCTGTTCGCCCGTGGCGAACGGTGGGATCACGGCGTGCCGGCGCCTTGACCTCGCAGGAGATACGCCGAGTGAAGCAGTTCCGGTCGCTGAGTCAGCTCCGCGGCCGAGCCGCTGTAGCGGACCCTGCCCCCTTCGAGCACGTACGCGGCCTTGGCCAGCGACAAGGCGACATGGGCGAACTGTTCGATCAGCAGCACCCCGACCCCGGAAGCCGCCACTTCGGCAAGTGTGGGTACCAGGCGTTTGACGACGATCGGGGCGAGGCCGAGCGACAGCTCGTCGACCAGCAGCACCTTTGGCCGCGAGACCAGGGCCTGGGCCAGGACCACCATCTGCTGCTCGCCACCCGACAGAGACCGACCTTGGATGTTCCAACGCTTCTCGAGCTCGGGAAACAATGACAGCGTGTACGCAAGCCCGTCGCTGGCGGCCTTGCGACCGAGCGAAAAGGTGGCGACCCGGAGGTTCTCTTCGACTGTGAGGTGTGTAAGCAGCCGGCGGCCTTCCGGCACCACCGACACGCCTGCGGCGCGGATCTTCTCCGGTCGACCGTTGGCCAGGTTCTTGCCCTCGAGGTTGATCCAACCCTTTGTCACCCTCGCGAGTCCGGCGCACGCGAGTGCCAGACTCGACTTGCCAGCTCCATTCGGGCCGAGAATGGTCGTCACTTCGCCCGGCGGCACTTCGATCGTCACGTCGTGCACTACGTTGCGCGGCCCGCGAGCGACGGACACATTTTCGATCGACAACATGGCCATCAGGCGACCTCCTCGGTACCGAGGTAGGCCTTCATCACATTGGGATCATGGAGCACCTGCTGCGTCGGTCCCGATGCCAACAGGCGACCGAAGTCGAGGACGGCGCTCCAGTCGCAACAGGCCTGTACGAGGCTCATGTCGTGGTCGACGAGGATCACGGTTGCGCCGACTCGTTCCGGGATGCTGCGGATGATCCGGCCGAGCATTGCGGTCTCTGCGTCAGGTAATCCGGCCGCCGGCTCGTCGAGCAGGATCAGCTTCGGCTGTCCGACGAGGGCGCGGGCGACCTCGATGAACCGCCGCTCCTTCGCACCGAGTGTGCGCACCGTCTGCTGGGCCACATCGGTGAGCCCGACGAAGTCGAGCGCCTCGTCGACGGCGGCGTTGCGACCGGCCTTGCCACGGGTGTCGGAATGCTCGTACACCGTAGCGACGTTGTCGAACACGGTCAGCTTCTCGATCGACTGCTCGGTCTGGAAGGTGCGCCGCAAACCCCATCGGGCCCGCTTGAAGCTGGGCAATGACAGGAGATCCTGACCCAGCGCATCGATCCGACCCGAGCGCGGTGTGACGAAACCGGACAGCACGTTGAAGAACGTCGTCTTGCCTGCTCCGTTCGGACCGATGAGACCACACGTACCTTCCGGGAACTGAATCGTCATCTCATCGAGCGAGACGACGCCGCCGAAATGTACAGACAGCCCTTCGACGTCGATCACGCTTCGATGCCCTTCTTCTCCGCGATCTTCGTGTTCTGGATCAGGTTAACGAGCAACCCGAACCCGAACAAGGAAAGCGCGAACCGCGTCCAGAACTGATGTCCGATGACGTTCTGCGTGAGGAACTTCAGCAGGCACGTGGCAAAGAAGGCACCGAGGAGACCACCCCACAAGCTGTAGATGCCGCCCATGATGACCACCGCGATGAGAAAGATTGCCGACTGTCGATTGAAGGCATCGATGCTCATGCCCTTCGGGACCGTTCCTGCGTACAGACCGCCGGCGACACCAGCCATGAACGCAGCGAGAGCGAAGGCCCACAGCTTGTACCGCGTGACGTCGATGCCGGCCGCAAGAGCAGCGGCCTCGCTCTGGCGGATGGATGCCCACGCTCGACCAGGCTTGCGGGACAGCACGCACGACGCCAGCATGAACATCACGAACGCGGCGACAACCACGAACCGGTAGTAACCGGTATCAGTGATGGCCCACGATGGTCGTCGGGTCGGCCTGATGTCGCTGAGCGTCTTGACGACACCTTTGAAACCGGTACCGCCGTTCGGAAACTTGATCTGACCGAGCACAATCTCCATTCCGGCGGCCAACATCAAGGTGACGAGAGCGAGGTACAACCCGCTGACTCGCAGCGCGGGAAGGCCGATGAACACACCGATGACTGCTGCAACCAGTCCGCCGATGATCAACAGAACGGGGAATGGCAGCGACGTAGCGAAGGCCAGACGCATCGTCACCCAGCAGCCGATGCCGTACGACGCGACCTGGCCGAGTGAGACCAAACCAACCCGGCCATAGAGCAGTCCGGCGCTGGCCGCGACGATGGAGTAGACCGCCATCTGGGTGAAGTTGGCAACCCAGAACGCGTCGAAGAACCCTGGAAGGGCGAACAGTGCGAGCAGGAACACGGCGACGGTGGCGATCGGCTCGAACAACCGGTTCGACGTCAGGCGAGTCACTGGCGACTTCCTCGCCGGTATAGCCGGAGCACTGACGACGGCCGTCATCGCATCTCCCTCCCGGACAGGATGACCGTGCGCTTCCGGCTGATCCACACGATCGCGGCGACCGACACCACGAACGGCGTCGTGCTCTGGAAGTCGTGCAGGAACTGAAGCCTCC
>JANPGV010000210.1:0-3078 GCA_031424145.1 Ilumatobacteraceae bacterium | reverse complement strand
ATGCCTTGGCCGGCATGCACCGGATCGTCGCGGAGTTCCTCGGCGATGTCGCCGAGGGCGACGATCGCCCGATACAGGGACGCGCCGTCCTCGGGCAGATAGATCGCACTCGTATCGGCGCCGAGCAGTTCCTTCGCATGGTGCGCGATGCGCTCCATCACGGTCGCCAGGTCGAGCGTGGCCGACACGTCGCGGCCCACCTCGGCGAGCGCCGCGGCTTCACGGGTGTGCCGTTGAATCTCGTCGAACAGCCCGGCGTTCTGCAAAGCCACGCTCATCGTGCCCGCGAGCGTCTGCAGCAGGCGCACGTCGGACTCGCTGAACGCATGCTCGCGCTCGTAATTGCTGATGCTGACCAACCCCCGGGCTTCGTCGCCCCACACCAACGGCACGTACAGCGCCGACTTCTCCATCTGCGTGCCGGGGATGACGCGGGCGCCAAACCTCTCCATCACGCCGGTCATGTCCTCTTGGATCAACAACGTCTGACGGCTGCCCAGGACGTGAGCGGAAATGCCACCCATCGCGATCGGCTCCACCGTGATCCGTTGCCCGTTGTCGTAGATATACGGGAACTCGACCATGCCGCTGAGCGGGTTGACGATGCGGATGTCGAGATCGGCCTCGTGGAAGATCTCGCGGATCTGGTCGCCGACCGCGTCGTAGATCCCCTGCATGTTCAACTCGGCCGCAAGGGCCTGCTGCACGCTGTTGATGACAGCGAGCTCGGCGGCGCGCTGTTCGGTCTCGTTGAGCAGTCGTTGCGTCTCGTCGAACTGGCGGGCGTTCTGCAAGGCGGCACTCATCGCACCGGCCAGCGTCTCCAACAGCCGAACATCGGACTCGCTAAAGGCGTGTTCACGCTGGTAGTCGGTGATGCTCACCAGACCGCGCGCCTCGCCGCCCCACACCAACGGTACCCACACCGCCGACTTCTCGCCCGACGAAGTGCCGGGGATCCTCGTCGCGCCCAAGCCCAACGCGGACACGGAATCCCAGAAATCCTCATTGACCACCAACGTGGCACGGGTGCGCATCACGTAGGCAGTAGTGCCGCCGAGCGGGATCGGCTCGATGCTGATGCGCTCACCTTTGTCGTAGATGTAGGGGAACTCCACCAGGCCTGTGGTGGGGTCGAACACGCGGATGTCAATGTCGGCTTCGTGGAACATCTCGCGAATCTTGTGGCCGACGGCGTCGTAGATCCCCTGCATGTTCAGCTCCGAGGCCAGTCCCTGCTGCACACTGTTGACGATGGCCAGTTCGGCTGCGCGCTGCTCGCTCTCGTCGAACAACCGCTGGGTCTCGGCGAACAGCTCAGCGTTCTGCAGTGCCGCGCCGAGAGCACCGCCCAACGTCTCGAGCAGCCGCACGTCCGATTCGCTGAAGGCGTGCTCGCGCTCGTAGTTGGGGATGCTGATCAGCCCGCGGATCTCGCCGCCCCAGATCAACGGCACCCACACGCCCGACTTTTCAGGGGCCGTGCCCTCGATGGTTGGGGCGCCTATTAGCGCCGCTTCCTCCTCCATGTTCTCGTTGATGACCAACGACCTGCCGGTTCGCAGGAGGTGTGCCATCATGCCCGACACCGGGCCCGGGTCGATGGAGATCCGTGCCCCCAGCTCGTACGCGTACGGGTACTGCACCAAGCCGGTGCGGCGATCGATGACGCGGAGCAACAGGTCGCCACCGTGGAAGATCTCGCGGATCTTGTCGCCCACCGCGTCGTAGAGGCCCTGCATGTCGAGCCGGGAGGCGAGTGCCTGCTGAACGCTGTTGATCACCGCCAGTTCGGCGGCACGCTGCTCGGCCTCCTTGAACAGGCGCTGCGTCTCGGCGAACTGGTGGGCGTTCTGCAAGGCCGCGCTCAGGGCACCGGCCAACGTCTGCAACAACTGAACGCGGGAGTCGCTGAACGCGTGCTCGCGATGGAAGTCGCTGAGGCTAACCAGCCCGCGCGCCTCGCCGCCCCACACCAACGGCACGAGGACCACCGATTTGGGGGCTTGTGTGCCAGGCTCGATCAGGCTGCCGAACGCTCCAACCTGCCCCATCATGTTCTCGTTGATCAACAACGTCTCGCGGGTGCCCAGCACGTGAGCACTGAAGCCCGACAGCTCGTACGGCTCGATAGCGAGGCGCACACCCTCTTCGTAGATGTAGGGCGTGTCGATCAAGCCCGTGGACGGGTCGAGTATGCGGATCTCGAGGTCGGTGTCGTGGAAGATCTGGCGGATCTTGTCGCCGACCGCGTCGTAGATCCCCCGCATGTCGAGATGTGACGCCAGCGCCTGCTGCACGCTGCTGACGATCGCCAGCTCCGCGGCGCGCTGCTCGGCCTCTGTCTGCAGACGCGCATTGTCTGCAAGGACCTGCTCCAAATCCGGCATCGGAAATCCACCCCCTCCAGCGGAGGGTAATGCAGTCGAACCGGGTCCCCGTACCGAGTGCTCGAATCGGTGCAACGATCCTGATTGCCTCCGCTTCCCGGATTCGGAATTCCGAGCTCGCGGACGAGTTCCTTGCCCAGTTGAACGAATGCCCGGTTGCTTCGTAGCGGCTTCACGGTGGCCGTCCCAGCACCGATGATTTGGCGCCAAGCGATTGCAGCCGCCCCCAAGCCCGTTCTGTGCTGGTCGTCGTCTAGTCCCATGCCACGCTTCTTGAGCTCGCTTTCAATGCGCGCTACCGCCGACTTCGGCACGACTCAAATCGGCCAATCTATGAGCTGCTCCTGAGCTGATCGCCTCAGTCCCCGTCGATCTCACCAGTGACGGCGGGATCATCCGCCATCTCCTCGGTGGGCGTTTCGTCCGCCGGCCGGATCGGCGAATCCTCCACGTCCCGGCCGACCTCGTCGGCGTGTTCGACGAGTTCGGCGATCTGCTCACTCGCCTCGTCGGATCGGGCATCGATGGTCGCTGCCTCGCGGTCGATCGGGTCTACAACTTTGGTCTTGCCAGGCTCGTCGTTGATGCTCATGCCGGACTACTTCCCCCGCGGCCCGTCGGTGAAACCGAACTGGTAACCGTTGCGCTTTCCTACAAATTGGCGGCCATGCCCGACAACCGATCAACC
>JANPGV010000209.1:0-3770 GCA_031424145.1 Ilumatobacteraceae bacterium | reverse complement strand
GTCGAGATCTACAAGCGAGCCCGCCCGGGCGAGCCGCCGACGGTCGAGTCTGCACGCGCCTACTTCCGCAACGCGTTCTTCGAGAACCGTCGCTACGACCTCAGCCGTGTCGGCCGCTACAAGCTCGACCGCAAGCTCGGTGGAGAAGTGGGCAAGCTCGACGAGCTGTTCGGCAAGGGCACCCGCGAGCTCGGCTCGTACTTCCGCAGCGAGGGCGATGATCCGACCAAGCGCAGCATGAACAGCGACCCGGACGACACCGACGTGTTGCGTCCCAACGAGATCGTCGCCGCCGTCAGCTACATGTTGCACCTCGTGAAGCAGGAGCCGGGATATCGGCTCGACGATCAGGACCACTTTGCCAACCGTCGCATCCGCAGCGTGGGCGAGTTGATCCAGAACCAGGTGCGCATCGGCCTCAGCCGCATGGAGCGCGTTGTTCGCGAGCGCATGACGACCCAGGACGTCGAGGCCATCACCCCGACGACGCTCGTCAACATCCGTCCCGTCGTCGCCGCGATCAAGGAGTTCTTCGGAACCTCGCAGCTGTCGCAGTTCATGGACCAGGTCAACCCGTTGTCGGGCCTCACCCACCGCCGTCGTTTGTCGGCGCTCGGGCCGGGCGGCCTCAGCCGTGAGCGTGCCGGCTTCGAAGTCCGCGACGTGCACTTCAGCCACTACGGCCGCATGTGCCCGATCGAGACACCAGAAGGTCCGAACATCGGCCTCATCGGCGCGCTCAGCACCTTCGCCCGCGTCAACCCGTACGGCTTCATCGAGACGCCCTACAGGGTCGTGAAGAACGGCAAGGTCTCGGGTGAGATCCGCTACATGGCCGCCGACGAGGAAGAGAACTACGTCGTCGCCCAGGCCAACACCCCGATCAACCCCGACGGCACCTTCAAGGACGAGCGCGTGCTCGTGCGTCGCAGCCCTCAGGCCGCCAGCCTCGAAGACCTCCGCAAGATGCTCGAGGCCGAAAGCTTCTTCGGTGCCACCACCGACATCGCGTCGGTGCCGCCGATCGAAGTTCAGTTGATGGACGTCAGCCCGAAGCAGATCGTGTCCGTCGCGACGGCACTGATCCCCTTCCTCGAGCACGACGACGCCAACCGCGCCCTGATGGGCGCCAACATGCAGCGCCAAGCAGTCCCGTTGGTGCGCGCCGAGGCTCCGTACATCGGTACCGGCATCGAGGATCGTGCAGCACGCGATGCCGCCGACCTCATCCAAGCCACCGGCGATGGTGAGATCACCGAAGTCAGTGGTTCATCGATCACGGTGATGTACAAGGCGGCCAGCGATGGCCAGCCCGCCGGCAAGCGGGTCTACCCGCTCAGCAAGTTCCGTCGCAGCAACCAGGACACGTGCATCAACCACCGCGCTCTGGTGAAAGAGGGCGACAAGGTCGTCAAGGGCACGATCATCGCCGACGGCCCTTCCACCGATCACGGTGAACTGGCGCTCGGCAAGAACCTGCTCGTGGCACTGATGCCGTGGGAGGGCTACAACTTCGAGGACGCCATCATCTTGAGCGAGCGTCTCGTCAAGGACGACGTGCTCACCTCGATCCACATCCATGAGCACGAGGTCGACGCCCGCGACACCAAGCTCGGCCCGGAGGAGATCTCCCGGGACATCCCGAACCTCAGCGACGACATCCTGCGCGACCTCGACGACCGCGGCATCATCCGCGTCGGCGCCGAAGTCGGCCCAGGCGACGTACTGGTCGGCAAGGTCACCCCGAAGGGTGAGACCGAGCTGACCCCGGAAGAGCGTCTGCTGCGAGCCATTTTCGGTGAGAAGGCCCGCGAGGTCCGCGACACCTCGTTGAAGGTGCCGCACGGCGAGAGTGGCAAGGTCATCGACGTCAAGGTGTTCACCCGTGAAGACGGCCATGAACTGCCACCCGGCGTCAACGAACTGGTCCGCGTCTATGTCGCTCAGAAGCGCAAGATCTCGGTCGGCGACAAGTTGGCCGGCCGCCACGGCAACAAGGGTGTCATCTCCAAGATCCTCCCGATCGAAGACATGCCCTACATGGCAGACGGCACCGCGGTCGACATCATCCTCAACCCGCTCGGCGTGCCGAGCCGCATGAACGTCGGTCAGGTGCTCGAGGCTCACCTCGGGTATGCAGCCCGTTGGGGTTGGACCGACGTCAAGAATGGCAAGCAGGTCGGCGATCCGCCGATCCGCGGCACCGAGTCGAAGACCCGGCCCAACACCAAGCCCAGCACCTTCATCGCCACCCCGGTGTTCGACGGAGCTCACTGGGACGAGGAAGAGGCCGCCGGCAAGCACCCGACGATCCAGTCGATCTTCGAGAACCTCAACGCCGAGTCGGTCGATGGCACTCGGATGATCCAGCTCGACGGCAAGACGCCGTTGCGCAACGGCCGTACCGGCGAGTTGTACGACAACCCGGTCACCGTTGGATACATGTACATCCTGAAGTTGGCTCACCTCGTCGACGACAAGATCCACGCCCGCTCCACTGGCCCGTACAGCATGATCACTCAGCAGCCGTTGGGTGGTAAGGCCCAGTTCGGTGGCCAGCGCTTCGGCGAGATGGAAGTGTGGGCACTCGAGGCCTACGGCGCGGCGTACTGCTTGCAGGAGCTGCTGACCATCAAGTCCGACGACGTGCTCGGACGCGTGAAGGTGTACGAGGCGATCGTCAAGGGCGAGAACATTCCGGAGCCCGGAATCCCTGAGAGCTTCAAGGTTCTCATGAAGGAGATGCAGGCGCTGTGCCTCAACGTCGAGGTGCTCGCCGACGACGGTTCCGAGATCGAGATGCGTGAGATGGACGAAGACGTCTTCCGCACCGCCGAAGAGCTCGGCATCGACATCAGCCGCAACGAGCGCGGCACCGACGAAGACGACCGCGAGCGCGAGGCAAGGCGCGCTGCCCGCAACGCAAGTTACTGATACTGAAAACGAACGAGACGAAGAACCGAGATCCTGATGCTTGATGTGAACATGTTCGACCAGTTGAAGATCGGGTTGGCCACGGCCGACCAGATCCGGCTGTGGTCCCACGGTGAAGTGAAGAAGCCAGAGACGATCAACTACCGCACGCTGCGTCCCGAGAAGGACGGCCTGTTCTGCGAGAAGATCTTCGGGCCGACCCGCGACTGGGAGTGCTACTGCGGCAAGTACAAGCGGGTTCGCTTCAAGGGGATCATCTGCGAGCGCTGTGGCGTCGAAGTCACGCGTTCCAAGGTGCGGCGCGAGCGCATGGGCCACATCGAGCTCAGCGCGCCCGTGGTCCACATCTGGTACCTCCGTGGCACACGCAGCTGGCTCGCCTATCTCTTGGCCGGCATCGAGCCGAAGGAAGAACTGAAGGCCAAGCAGCTCGAGAAGGTCATCTACTTCGCAGCCAACTTGGTGACGTGGGTCGACGAGGATGCTCGTCACGAGAACCTCACCAACCTCGAAGCCGAGTACCTCGAAGAGCGCGACGCCATTCGCAAAGAGCTCGAGCTGGCCATCGATCGACGCATCAAGGATGCCGAGACCGAGGCCGAGAAAGCCGAGTCCGAAGGTGCCGACGCCCGCAAGGCTCGCAACGCCCTCGACAAGGAACTGACCAGCATCCGCGAGCGCTACGAGATGGAGCTCGACCTGCTGGCTCGTACGTGGGACGAGTTCAAGGGCCTGCACAGCCGACTGATCATCGATGACGAGTTGCTGTGGCGCGAGCTGCGCGACCGTTACGGCGATTACTTCGAGGGCGGCACCGGCGCCGACTCGATCAAGTC
>JANPGV010000208.1:0-2067 GCA_031424145.1 Ilumatobacteraceae bacterium | reverse complement strand
ATCGACGCGCATCGCGACCGGTTCGGGGTCGAGCCGATCTGCAGGGTGCTCTCCGAGCATGGCTGCAAGATCGCCCCGTCGACGTTCTACGCGGCCAAGGCCCGACCGTTGTCGGCACGTGCCCGCCGCGACGCCGTGGTGTTGCAACACGTCCGTCGTGTGCATGCCAGTGCGAGGATCGGCCGTCACTTGTATGGGGTGCGCAAGCTGTGGCATCAGCTGCGCCAGGAGAGCGCCCGCGGCGAGCACCCCGAGCTGGGTGCGGTGCTGCGTTGCCAGGTGGACGGCTGATGCGGGTCGATGGCCTGCGTGGTGTTCGTCGCGGCCGACAGTTCGTCACCACCCGCCGCGATGGTTCGGTTGAGCGGCCAGCCGGATCTGGTCAAACGGACCTTCACCGCACCGGCCCCGAACCGGCTGTGGGTCGTCGATTTCACCTAGGTGCCGACATGGTCAGGGATGGTGTTCACCGCGTTCGTCAACGACGTGTACTCGCGACGCATCGTCGGCTGGCGCACCGCAGCAGCGATGCCGACCTCGCTGCAGTTGGACGCGTTGGAGATGGCGTTGTTGACCCGTGCCAAAGCCGACGAACTCATCGCCGGGCTGATCCATCACTCCGATGCCGGCAGCCAATAACACCTCGATCCGCTACACCGACCGGCTCGCCGACGCCGGCGCGGTCGCCTCGAGCGGCAGCGTCGGAGAACGGCTACGACAACGCCCTCGCCGAGTCCGTGAGGAGCCAGGCGACGATGCGCATGAATGCGTAGTGGTCGACGTAGTTGAAGGTCCGTGAGGGCACGCCGTTGCGGAAGTAGTTGCATCATCCCCGCAGTACCGGATTCAATCGGCGGAGCAGGTCTGCGAGCATTCGGTTTTGTGCTCGGCGTGTGAGCGATCGGACGTTGTCGACCACGGAGGCAAACACATTCTTCGACGGGCACGTGTAGATCGCTTTCTTGCCGGTCCGGCTCCGGTCGCGGCGCTGGATATGCCATCCCAAGAAGTCGAACGCTTCATCGGCGCGGGTGCCGTGGACCATGACCTCGAAATCGTCGGCGTAGCGGACGAAGTCTCATGGCCGGTTCTTCGGCGCGTCGACGCTTGGGCACGAGTCCCATCGCAGACGAGCGTTTCCCACTCCCGTGCGAAATGCTCGATCAATTACGGACAAGGCAATATTGGCTAACAACGGTGAGAGAATCCCGCCTTGCGGGGTGCCGGTGATCGTCGCCCTAGAAGTGGGCACCTTCGGACGGAAACCATACGAACATGGCCTCGAAGTTCGGTTCGAGACCGCAGTTTCAACGCACCTGCACGACTCGGTCTGCGGTTGTTGGGATTCCGAGGCGACGGTGCTTCCGCCGGAACGTCACCCGGCGTCTTTCGCCCCTTGGAGCACCCCATACATCGCCTGCACCAGGGCGACCGCTACGAAACCGACGATGACCCCGACGAAGATGATCATGATCGGCTCGAACATCGTCGTGAACCTCTTGATCCGGCTCTCCAGCTCGCGGTCGAAGTAGAGGCTGGCCACCTCGAGCTGCTGGTCGAGCGTGCCGGTCTCTTCGCCGACTTTGAACATCTGCCTGGCCGCGCCCGGGAAGAGCTCGGTGGCGGCGAGTGGTTTGGAAAATCCCGCACCCTCCATCATCTCGACCTGGGCGATCTCCAAACGTTCGCGGTACACGATGTTGGCTGTGGCGTCAGTTGTGGTCTTCATCCCGTCGGGCAGAGGCACACCGGCTTTGACCATGGCCGCGAGGATGCGACAGAACCGCTCGAGGATGGCATATTCGACGATGCCCTTGATGACCGGGATCTTCAAGATCAGCCTGTCCTTGACCGGACGCCACCGTCAGTCTTGAACAACCAATATAACGTTCCCGCCCAGGCACAGAAGACGCTGAAGGGGATGTACCACAGCGTGCTGAACAAGGTCGCGACGAACAGCAACGACCGTGTGGTCAGTGGCAGCTTGGCATCGAGCTCTTCGAAGAGTGGCTTGAACTGAGGGAGCACATAGCCGGCCAGCACGACGACCGTGAACATCGCCATCAC
>JANPGV010000207.1:0-2274 GCA_031424145.1 Ilumatobacteraceae bacterium | reverse complement strand
GGTGCCACCGTCAATCGCCTCCTAACCGAAGGGTTATCGCGACCCGACGGTGGCGGTGGAGCGGATCTACAGTCCGTTGCGATGACGCTCGCGCAGCTCAAGGTGTTCGTTCTCGTCTCTCGACTTGGGTCTGTCCGCGCCGCCGCTGCAGCTCTCGGTGTAAGCGAGCCCGCGGTATCGCAAGCCCTGGCCGCGCTCAGGCAGCACCTCGACGATCCGCTGATCTCGCGCAGTGGTACCGGGATGGAGCTGACCCCTGCCGGGCGACGTGTTGTATCGATCGCATCACAGATGGTCAATCTTGCCGTCGACGCCGAGGCCGCCGTGAGGCAGTCGAACGGGGCAGCAGAGCTTCTGCGCGTCGTGACGACCAGCACCTTGTCGCAATCGATTGTCCCTGCACTGCTGCAGGCGTTCACCGCTCGCGCAGGAGGCATCGAGGTCAGCCTCGGTACTGCGACAACGGAGGAGATGGCCGCGCTCGTCGAGGAACGGCTGGCCGACGTGGCCATCGGCCCCCGCCTCGCCGGCATCGAGGCAGAGGCAGTGATGAGGTATCGCATGACGCTGGTGGGTCGTCCCGACCTGCAGTTGCACGGAGATGGCCTCGCGGGCATGCGCTGGCTCGTGGATCCGACGGGTACCGATCGGTCGTCCGATGTCGGCGCGCTGCTGACCAAGCATCGGGTGCCGGAGGACAAGATCATGGTCTTCGCCAACGAAAAGGCGGCGTGGTCCGCTGCTGCTGCCGGCCACGGTGTAGCTCCGGCCATCGACCACATGGTCGCGGCTGAGGTCGATCGCGGTGCCCTCACCAGGGTCACCTCGACCGACATACCTGTCGACCTGCTGCTCTATGTCAGTTCACTGGGTGCCCAGCGTCGATCGGCGGCCGCTGACAGATTGCGGCGATTCATGCGCACTCCGGACGCTATGCAGGCGATGTATCGCCCCGACGGCGGAGTGCCTGCGGCGAAGTTCCGGCCACCTGTTTATGTCACGCTCTGGAGTTGATGAGGAGTCGACGAGGAGTCGCATCGGCCCTGGTGGAGGAGCTGATCGACGCAAAGGTGATCGTCTTGACAGTTCCTTGACGAAAGGTTGCCCAGTCCTTGGGCTTAATTTCAAAACCTTCGCTCACAATATGACGTGTCCGTGACGATAACCAAGATGTCCGACGCGGGCGCGGCGAACCATTTCGGAGGGGTACTAGACATGAAACGACGTTTGCTAGGGGTAGCCACAGCAGTGCTGGGCACCGTGCTGATCGGCGGAGTGAGCGTGCAACACGCAGCAGCCGCCCCCGTCGTACCTACAACGGTGACACTGCCGCTGTTCGGTGCGCCGTTCACGATGGACATCACGACCGGGCCGGGTGGGGCGCTAGCGACCGTCACCCTTGATCCCGCAACCCTGGCCCGCAATCCTGTGGCCACGCAGCTCGAATCGCACAAGGTCGTGTTCGAGGCGGCGAACTCCAGCGGTGACCCGGGGAGGGTCGTCGTCAAGTCGAAGCACGGTGGCCAGAGCGTCTCGGCTCGCGCCGGCACGCTTGCACAGGTCTCCGGTCCCGGCTCGTGGAGCGGCGACGTCTTCGGCACCGGCGTCGCCTCAAGTGTCGCGTTCATCATTGGTGGTTCCGAGACGGCCCCCGACATCACCGGAATCGTCCCGGCCCCCGGGGCGGGCATCACCGTTCCGACCGCCCCTACAGTCGAGCATTCGACCGGTGACGACGACGACGAGTCCAGCGTGTCGGCCCGAGCGACAGTCACGTTCACGACTGGAGCCCCGTTGAATCAGTCGCGTACCCTGACAATCAAGGTCAAGGTCGGCACAAACGACGACGGCGAATCCTCCGCGAAGGTCAGCGTTTCGCTCGGCCGCCTCAAGGGCGTCGCAGTCGACGCAGCACTTGCCGCTGGGCCGCACACGTGGACTGGATTGCTCTGCGATGGCTCGACCGGAACGATCAACTACACAGTCGGGACCGACGGATCCATTTCGGCGGTCACCACGACTCCTGATACGGCCAAGGTCAAGCAGGAAGAGGGCAAGCTCGACGTGCGCTTCTCGGACAACGAGCGAGTTCGGATCAAGGTTCGCCTGGAAGACGGCCTGATCAAGATCTCGGTCGACGAGAAGATCCGTTGCGAGAACTCGCCGGACCCGACGACCAATGCGTCAACGTCGATCCCCGCCGACAACAACAACAATGACAGCAACGGTGACAACCACGATAAGCACCACGGTGGTGGCAGCGAGAACAATGGA
>JANPGV010000206.1:0-8569 GCA_031424145.1 Ilumatobacteraceae bacterium | reverse complement strand
TGTCGAATGGCACGATAGGTGGATGCACAGTTCCCCGGCAGGGCACGGCGACGAACCACGGATCGAGTTCGCCCGTTCGTCGACCGACCGGATGTTGTTCGGTGTGTGCGGCGGATTTGCGAAGCGGTATGGGGTCGACACCTACGTCGTTCGCATAGCCCTGCTCGTCCTCACACTGGCCGGGGGCATCGGCGTGGTCCTCTACGTCGTCGGCTGGGGGATCAGCAGTGCGCCCAACGATCAGGCGCCCACCACGATTGCGCCGCAGGTGGTCTCGGCACGGTCTCTGGCGACCGTGGTGGCCACCGGCGGTCTGTTGATGACGACCCGCAACATCGGCCTGTGGCCGGGCGACGCCGTCATGCTGCCGGCCGTCGTGGTGGCCAGCGGATCCGCGTTGCTCTGGTACCGCGGCCGCGACTCGCGCCCGGAGCAGGATCCGCTCGAGCGCGTCCTGCATGGCCGGGTCACGCCGCTGCGGTCGTTGGGCGGGGTCGCACTGGCACTTGCCGGTGTTGTCGCCCTGACCGCTAGGGGTGTGCGGTTGGCGCAACTGCCCGCAGCGCTTGCGGCTTTGGCAATGGCGCTGGCGGGCACAGCGGTGCTCGTCGGTCCATACGTCGGGCGACTGACGACGCAGCTACGCGACGAGGAACGGGCGCGCATCCGCGATCAAGAACGCAACGACATGGCTGCCCATCTTCACGACTCGGTCTTGCAGACACTTGCCCTGATGCAGCGTGCGGCAGCCGATCCACGCCGGATGGTGATGCTTGCCCGACGTCAAGAACGTGAGCTGCGAAGTTGGTTGTACGACGTCAAGGCCAGCGCCGCAGTTGGCTCCCTGACGGCGCGGGCCGAGGGAATTGCCGCCGAGGTCGAGTTGGATCACGGACTGCCCGTGGATCTGATCGTCGTCGGCGACGTCACGGTGACCCCCACCGTCGATGCGTTGTTGATGGCGGTTCGCGAGGCGACAGTCAACGCCGCCAAGCACGCGCAAGCCGATCTCGTCTCCGTGTACATCGAGGTCGAGCCGAACACGATCACCGCGTTCGTTCGCGACAAAGGAGTCGGTTTCTCGGCCGCCGAGATCGGCACCGACCGACGCGGGATCGCCATGTCCATCCGTGACCGCATCACCCGTGTCGGCGGGAGCGCCGAACTGGAGTCGTCGGCAGGCGCAGGCACGGAGTGGGAACTGATGGTGCCCCGATGAATGCTCGCGTGCGAGTTTTCGTCGTCGACGACCACGCGCTCTTCCGCTCTGGTGTGAAGGCCGAGATCGGCGACGCCGTTGAAATCGTCGGTGACGTCGGGACTGTCGACGAGGCGATCGTCGCGATCCGAGCGACCAAGCCTGATGTCGTCCTGCTCGACGTGCACCTTCCCAACGGTGGCGGCCGGGCGATCCTGGAGGGGCTGGCCGACGGTCTGCCCGATACCCAGTGCCTGGCGTTGTCTGTATCGGATGCAGCTGAGGACGTGATCGGTGTCATCCGTGCCGGCGCTCGGGGCTACGTGACCAAGACCATCACTCGTGAGGAACTGCTCGACGCCATTCGACGAGTGCATGCCGGCGACGCCGTGTTCTCACCGAGGCTTGCCGGATTCGTGCTCGACGCGTTTGCCGGGTCGACGCCGATGGCGTCGGACCCGGACATGGATCGACTGACGCAGCGTGAGCAGGAGGTTCTGCGGTTGATCGCTCGTGGGTACACGTACAAAGAGGTGGCTGGTCGGATCCACGTGTCGGTCAAGACCGTGGAGACGCACGTGTCGTCGGTTCTGCGCAAGCTGCAACTCTCCAACCGGCACGAGCTCACCGCGTGGGCGACCGACCGGCGCCTGCTCTAGCGGTCGACTGGACTAGCCCGCGTCTGGGTCGGCCGCGGGTAGGTCCTCGGCCGGCTCGGTGGTCTCGGCCGGCTCGGCGGGACGAGCGGCCCACGCCGGACGTTTCCCCGTTTCAAGCTCGAGGAGCTCAGCTTTGGCTTCGCGCCAGACGAGGTCGGCTGCGGCGGCACCCTTGCCGGTGCGTTTGGCCTCTTTGACCAGTTCAACGGCGTGCTGATGCGCGGCTTGGGCGCGTTGCAACCGCTCGGCCCGTTCCGCCGCCTCGAGCTTCACCCGCTCTTTTTCTGCCTTGCGATCGGTCGCCGCTTGTTTGGCGCGGCGATCGGCCTCTTCGGAGTCGCGCAGGCTTTGGGCGAAGCGCTCAGCGTCCGACAATGGTCGTGGGGGCGGGGCTTTCGGTCGTCGACGGCTTGGCATCGGCGTCATTGTGGTCGGAGATCTCTCCGTTCTCAACATTGCGCCGCCTGCTCAGGGCGTGTGCTCGCCCGTTATCGCAGGACCAGCACGATGATGATGACGAGAAGGATGAGGCCAATGAGGCCGCCGCTGATGTACAGACCCGATGCGAGCAACATGGGCCGCTATTACCCAAACGGGTGACATGGCAAACCGGGGGACCAGCGTTTGAGGCATGGAGCGGGCGGGTACTGCGAGAGCACCCCTCCGCAAGGCAACCCCCACAGAGAGTTGATCATCATGGACAAGGATCTCGATCAAGCAAAGGGCCGCATCAAGCAGGCCGCCGGAGACCTCACCGGCAACGACAGGCTCAAGAAGGAAGGCAAGGCTGATGAAACTGCTGGCAAGGCCAAGGAGTTTCTCGGCAACGCGAAGGACAAGGCCGACGACATGATCGACAAGGCCCGCAACCGAGTCAACGACTGACTTAACCGACCCGAACCCCTTGGGTCGGAGCTGTGGAGACAGCCGACCGGCAAGCCCGGTCGGCTCGTCTCACGGGCAGGGCCTTCCGAGGGCGGATCGCATCGTCGCCGGCGAACGGACGGCAGCGGGTGCGGTCGGTCTTCCACCCGGCGGTGGGATGGTCCTCGCCGCGCCGACCATCTTGATCCACGGCGATGACGACCTGAAGAGGTTGCTGCTCGCCAGGATCATCACCGGCGAAGACACGTGGTGCTGCGCATCGCCGAGTCCATCGACTGAAATCGACTGAGGGGAGTTGGCCCCGCGGGTCAGACGCCGATGATGCTCACTCCGAGCGCACCGACTTGGCGGTTCACCTCGGCGAGGTCTTCCTCGATCAACGCGTTCAACGCCGACAGTTGTTCGTCGGCCTGGCCGGCGAGCTTCTCGAACACGGCGTACGACTGGGTCGTCGGCCGCGCGTCGGCGCTGGCGACGACCGGTGGAAGGTCGCTGAGCTTTTCGAACAGCTTCTCGCGGTAGTTCAACGTGTCACCGTCGGACGTGAACTCGGCCTGTACCAGGGCGGCCTCGACGCCTTCGAGCTTGTCCTTGAGCGTGTCGGCGCCCTTGATCGCCGCGGCGGCTGCCGCGTTGTCGCCCAGCCGTTCGGCCCACTCGCCGAGCTGACGCTTCAACGACCTGATCCTGTTCACACCGGTGACGATCTCCGACAACTTGTCGCGGATCTTGATGAGGAAATCGAACTGCTCGGCCAGGTCGGCGTCGGTCGTGCTGATCCGTGGATCTTTGAGCAGCGAGAACGAGTGGCTCATCGACCAGTCACCGACCGTCAGCGTTGCCGTGTAGGTCCCGGGCTTGGCGAGCGGGCCGGTCGGCCGCTTGTGGAACTCGGTGTCGGCCATCTTCACGCCCTCCGGATACGTCATCGGCCACTGGAAGCTGTTCATGCCGGCCGCCGCTGTGATGTACAACCCGTGACGATCCTTCTTCTCGGTGGGGATGATGCTCGAGAACGTCTCGATCTCCTTGCCGTCGCCATCGGTGCCATCACCCTCTCGAATCGTGAGGCTGGCCTCGCCGACCGCGTCTTGATCGAGGAAGTACATGATCCGAACGCCTCGTTCGAGGTCGGTTCCGGCATCGATGACGCGTTTGCGCGTGTGACCGGTCTCGAGCTCCTCGAGGTAGAACGTGGCGTTCTGGCCGCTGGTGACGTGGTAGTTCTTGCCGCCCAGCGTGCCTCCCCACGCAGCGGCGATGTGCGGAGGGTTGCGCACAACGTCGCGAGGTTTGAGCAGGTACCGGTCCGCTGACAGCAGATCGTCGTGCATCTGGTGCAGGGGCGTGAGGTCGTCGAGGATCCAGAACGAACGCCCGTGCGTAGCGACGACGAGGTCGGAATCCTTGACGACGAAGTCGTAGATGGGCGTGACGGGGAGGTTGCACTGCAGCGGCTGCCAGTTGGCGCCGTCGTCGAACGACACGTGGATGCCGAGCTCGGTCCCCACGTAGAGCAGCCCTTTGCGATTCGGGTCTTCGCGGATGACGCGGCAGAACTCGTGCTGTGGCAGCCCCGCGTCGATGCGGGTCCACGTGGTGCCCAGATCGTCGGTCTTGTAGACGTACGGCGCGTAGTCGCCCGTCTTGTGGCGGGCCGCGGTCATGTAGATGGTTCCGGGCGTGTGCGGTGATTCGGCGATCATTGTGACTTGTGAGAACTTCGGAAGGTCGGGTGGGGTCACCTTTGCCCATTCGCCGCCGTCGTTCTTCGACAGGTGCACCAGTCCGTCGTCGGACCCTGTCATCAGCACACCCCGTTGATGGGCCGACACCATCAAGGAGAAGATCGTGGCGTACATCTCGGCGCCCGCGGTGTCCATGGTCAGCGGGCCGGAGACACCCATCGTCTCGGGGTCGGCGTACGTGAGATCGGGGCTGATCGTCTCCCAGGTGTGGCCCTCGTCGGTCGTGCGGAACACCTTGTTGCCGGCGGTGTACAGCATGTCGCTGTCGTGGGGCGAGAACACGATCGGGTAGGTCCACTGGAAGCGGACCTCGGCGGTGTTGCCGTCGTGGTACGCCTCGGGCCAGACGTTGACGAGTTGGACCTGCTTCGTGGTGTGGTCGTAGCGCTGCAGCGACTCGCCGCCTCCGGGCGAGCTGCCGATGGCACCTACGTACACGATGTTCGGGTCGTCGGGCTTCGGTGCGACGTACCCGCTCTCAGCAGTTCCGGGCGGATAGCAGTCGGCCCAGTTGATGGCACCGAGACCCGTCTGGCTGGGTACTGCGATGCTGGAGTTGTCCTGCTGCGATCCGTACACCATGTAGGGAAATTGGTTGTCGGTGGCAACGTGGTAGAACTGCGCGGTCAGCTGGTTGTAGATCGTCGACCACGACGCACCGGCGTTGAACGACACCCAAGCCCCGCCGTCGTCGCAACCGATCATGCGCTCGGGGTTCGTCGGGTCGATCCACAGCGCGTGGTTGTCGCCGTGCGGTGTGTGGAACTCTTCGAACGTTTTGCCGCCGTCGATCGATCGCCACGCCTTCATGTTCATGACGAACACCTCGTCGGCATCCGTTGGATGGGCGATGACGTGCTGGTAGTACCACGGCCGCCAGCCGAGGTCGGGGTTGGACGACAGCTTCTCCCACGTCTCGCCGATGTCGTCCGAGCGGTAGAGACCGCGCTTGCGGCCCTCGGCTTCGACCATTGCGAAGACGCGACCGGAGCGGGCCGGTGAGACAGCGACGCCGATCTTGCCGAGGATGCCGCCGGGCAGGCCGGGACGGTTGCTGATGTTCTCCCACGTGTCGCCGCCGTCCCGCGAACGCCACAGACCACTGTCCGGGCCACCGCTGTCGATCGACCAGAACGTGCGGCGGGTCTGCCAGATGGTGGCGAAGATGATGCGCGGATTGTTGGGATCGAGGGACACGTCGACGGCGCCGGCACGTTTGCTGACGTGAAGCACGAGCTCCCAGTTCTCGCCACCGTCCCTCGAGCGATACAGCCCGCGCTCGGGATTGTCCTTCGACGCGTGACCGAGTGCGGCGACGTACACGAGATCGGGATCGTCGGGATGAACTCGAATCTGTCCGATGTGGCGTGATTCTGCGAGGCCGATGTGTCGCCACGACGCGCCAGCGTCGGTCGACTTGTACACGCCGTCGCCATGGCTGACATCGATGCGGATCGTCGATTCGCCTGTGCCGGCATATATGACGTTGCCGTCCGACGGTGCCACGGCCAACGCGCCGATCGATCCGGTGTTGAAGTAACCGTCCGAGACGTTCTCCCAGAACTGGCCGGCGTCGTCGCTCTTCCACACGCCGCCGGCGACGGCACCGAAGTAGAAGACCGATTGCTTCTTCGGGTCAGCGGCTATCGCCACGACCCGACCACCGCGGGTCGGCCCGATGCAGCGGTAACGGATCTGGGTGAGGAATTTCGGATCGACGATCGGCACGGCTGAATCCTGCCATGCGCCGTCGTCAGTGTCAGCTAGCCGGTATCAGGGCAGCGCGACGTAGGCACCGAGGAACGAGCGCGCGGAGGTTGTGTCCAACCGATACACGACATTGGTCGAACGGCAGACCGCATCGCCCGTGATCGTCGTGGCGGCGATGACCCCGCTGGTCCCCAGGAAGTTGGGCCCACCGGAATCGCCATAACACGTGCCGCCGTTTCCGGTCGCCGGGTTCATCGAGATCCGCAACCATGCGGGGTTGATGGAGTTGAGAGTGCCGACAGCGACCATCCGCACGTCGTTGTACAGGTACGTCTTTCCGCCGGGCCCGTTGGTGACCTCGTAGGCCCCGTATCCGACGGAGGTGAACTTCTGGGTCGATGACAGCTGCGACAACGAGTTCGCCTTCGGGAGGGAGGCCGATGCGATGCCCTTCACCGGCCGATCGAACACGACCACGGCGATGTCGTGCGGGTCGCTCTGGACCTGCGAGTACAACGGATCAGCCCGGAACGTTCCTTGATGAACTACGTCTCCCGCTTGGTAGGCGGTGTCGAACGTGACCCGAACGCGTTCGCCCTGGTCACCGCAATGAGCGGCGGTCAGGAAGACCGTCTGGGAGATCAGCGTTCCCGAGCAATAGATCCATGTGCCGTCCGAATACTGAGTCGCGGCGACCAGTCCACCGGTGTTCGGATGACCCTGGCCATCGACTGTTCCGTTTGTGATCGCACTGGCAGGCGCCGCCACGAGCAGAGCCCCGACGGCGCTGACCACAGCCCAACGAATTCGGTTCATGTCTTTGACCTTTCTCTCCTACTTGACCCTGATTCGTGCGCTCTTGGACGCACCGGTCAGCAACAGTTCAACTGTGTAGCAGCCCTTGGGTCCGGTGTCGACCTGTCGCCTTTCACACACTGCGCTCGTTTGGCGTAGCGTTCGCCACTGGGGGCACGACGCGTGCGTGTCACGCGCAATTCGTCGTCAGGTCATCGGAAGGGGATTCGTCATGGCAACAGCAGGATCGATTTTGGGCAACGCCGTTCAGCGTCTGGAGGATCCAACGCTGTTGACCGGCGCAGGGAAGTACCTCGACGACTTGGCGCCGGCGGGAACACTCCACGTCGCGTTCGTTCGCTCGACCCAGGCGTATGCCAACGTGGTCGGAGTCGACGTTTCCGATGCGGAAGCGATGCCCGGTGTGAAGGCCGTGTATCACGCACGTGGCGAAGATCTCGGCATGCCGACCTTCCAAGGCTTCCCGATGATGCCACCTACGTTGAACCGACCGATCTTCGCGAACGACGTCGTCCGATTCGTCGGCGACATCGTGGCCGCGGTGGTCGCCACGTCGAAGGCCGCGGCCGTGGACGCGGCTGACACGGTTGTCGTGGACTACGAGAGGCTGCAACCGATCATCACCGCGGCACAGGGACTGATGCCCGACGCGGCCATCCTGTTCCCGGAGCATGGTTCCAATGTGTGCTTCGGAACCGAACACGGAGCCGATGTGGATCCGTTCGAGGGCGCCGACACCATCGCCGAGGTCACGATGGTCAGCCAGCGGCTGGCCGGAGCCCCGATGGAGACCAACGGGATCCTCGCCGCTCCCGGAGACTCGCCCGGATCCATGACGTGCTGGATCTCGCATCAGGCGCCACACGCCGCGCACGGAGCGATCGCAGCGATGCTCGGAATGGAACCAACCGACCTTCGCGTGATCTGTCCATGGGTCGGCGGAGGGTTCGGTCCGAAGGCCGCGGTCTACCCGGAGTATCTGGTTGCCGCTGCCGCCTGTCGGGCCCTTGGTGCCCCGGTCAAATGGGCCGAAACACGGACGGAAGACATGATCTCGCTCGTGCACGGCCGGGACTACACCATGAGCGCGAAGCTCGGTGTGACGAAAGACGGGAAGTTCACGGGTCTCGAGGGCGATGTCACCGCAAACGCCGGCTCCTACCCGGGAATCGGGGCGATCCTGCCGATGCTCACACAGATGATGTGCGTCGGCGTCTACGACATCAACAAGGTCAAGTTCGCGACGCGCGCCGTGGTGACCAACACCACCACGGTCGGCGCCTACCGCGGCGCTGGCCGACCCGAGGCGACGCAGTTGATCGAACGGGTCATCGACGTTGCGGCACACAAGATGGGGATGGATCCCGCGGAGCTCCGCCGGAAGAACTTCATCCAACCCGACGCGTTCCCGATGACCACCAACACCGGCGCGGCCTATGACTCCGGTGAGTACGAAAAGGCATTGGACGCAGTCCTGGCCGCATCGGGCTACAAGGAGCTCCGCGCCGAGCAGGCCCGTCGTCGCAAGGCCAACGATCCGATCGCGCTCGGCA
>JANPGV010000205.1:0-6401 GCA_031424145.1 Ilumatobacteraceae bacterium | reverse complement strand
CACCAGACCGGCGCCGAGCTCGCCGATGCCCTGGTGGTGCACGGAGTGGCAATGGTCGAGGTGCGTGTCGCCGACGAGATGGGCGATGATCGATCCTTCGACGAGTTTCACGGAGTGCTCGCGCATCCAGTGCTCGTCGTTCCCGATGTCCTGCACGAGTGTGCCGCCAAGGACGATGTTGAGCACCTGCATGCCGCGGCACAGAGCCAACATCGGCAGATCGAGCTCGAGCGCTGCCTTGGCGACGGCCATGTCGAGCTCGTCGTTGGCCGCAACGATGCCGTAGAGCGACTCTTCGGTCGGCTCCTGTCCGTAGCACCGCGGATCGATGTCGCCACCACCGGGCAGGAGGACGCCGTCGAAGTGCTGCAACACGGAAAGGGCGTTGTCGGTGAGCTCATGGATCGGTGGCACCAGTACCGGCACGCCACCAGCCCTGGCGACGGCGCGGCTGTACGGCTGACTGCTCGAAAATGCATCGCGCTTGCCTTCATCGCTGAACGTCAGGATTCGTGCGCAGACAGCTATCAGCGGAGGCGGTTGGCTCATACGCAAGTAATTCTACGTTTCGGCTGTCAATATGTTGAAGAGCTTCGCTAGAACGTCATGGGGGTCGCGAGGTCGTGGATTTCATATTCATGCTCACCCGATCCGATGAGACGGTCGTCGATTGTCTCGAGACCTGGGACGCGATCGATCACGTCGGCTTGCGCCATGCAGGGTTCAAGGACGTCGGTGTCGACGTCGCCACCCTCATCGAGCTGAACCGGCGGATGAAGGCCGGCGGCGTCACCACATATCTCGAAGTCGTCAGCACCTCGGCTGCCGACTGCCTGCGGAGTGCCCGAGCCGCGGTCGAGATCGGTGTCGATCGATTGATGGGTGGTACGGGTGGCACGCTGATCGACGAGACCATGCGGATCCTTCACGGGTCGGGGATCGAGTACCTGCCGTTTCCGGGGTTGCCCGTCGGCCACCCGACCCGGTTGGGCGGCGACGCACAGCTGGTCGAACGTCATTGCCAGGACTTCGAACAACGTGGTTGCGCCGGCGTCGACCTCCTGGCATATCGGGCGACCGAGGCCGACCCGCTGGATCTGGTACGAGCGGCCCGTCGGGGGACCAACGGCTATCTCGTCGTTGCAGGCAGCGTCTCCACCGTCACACAGATCCACGACCTGCGCGACGCGGGTGCCGACGCCTTCACCATCGGCTCCGCAGTGTTCGACGGAACATTTTTGCAGGTGCAAGAGCACAAGAACCACAGCGATATAGATCTCATCGTGTCGCAGTTGCGCGACGTGCTCGAAGCGGCCGCGTGATGAGCGTGATGACTGGTCTGACCGGTCTGCTGATGGGGATCGACCTCGGGGCCGGTGGGGTGAAGGTTTCGATCATCGACGCCGAGGGTCGGACGGTGGCAGAAGGCTCTGCTGCGATTGATACCCGCATGCCGCAGCCCGGCTGGGCTGAGCAGGATCCAACGGACTGGTGGAAGGCGACGCGAGATGCGGTGGGCATGGCGCTGTCGAGGGGCGTCGAGCCGGACCGCGTCGCCGCGGTCGGGGTCTCGGGAGGCGCACAC
This sequence comes from Ilumatobacteraceae bacterium, assembly GCA_031424145.1. Taxonomy (GTDB): domain Bacteria; phylum Actinomycetota; class Acidimicrobiia; order Acidimicrobiales; family Ilumatobacteraceae; genus JAENVT01. The sequence goes on along the minus strand of JANPGV010000205.1, from coordinate 4,816 downwards.
ATCGGTGTGCTGACCGATCAATCGGGCCTGCCCTTGCGGCCGGCGATCCTGTGGAGCGACTCGCGCAGCGTCGGTGAGGCCGCCGAGTTGCGCGAAGCAGCAGATGCCCGGATCCTCGAGCTCTCCCTGAATCGCGTCAACCCGACGTGGCTGTTGCCCCAGTTGCTGTGGCTGCGTCGCAATGATCCCGACGTCGTCAGCGCGACCGCTCGGCTGTTTCTCGCCAAGGACTGGCTGCGCTTCAAACTGACCGGTGCCTGGCACACCGACTACAGCGACGCGGTCGGTGCGTTGATGGCGGATTCGTCCACTCGTCGCTGGTCGCACGAGTTGTGCGAGATGGTGGGGTGGAAGCCGGAGACACTTCCGCCGATCGTCGATCCGGCCGCGATCGTCGGCACGATCACGCCGGCGGCGGCCGAGGAATGCGGGCTTCGTGCGGGCACCCCTGTGGTGTGCGGATCCAACGACACGACCGTTGAACTGTTCGGCGCCGGCGCCACGCGGCCGGGGGATGGCGCGGTCAAGTTGGCGACCGCTGGCGTGCTCTATCTTGTCACCGACGGCCCGCTCGTGCGCCCGCCCGTGTCGTGCTATCCCCACGTGATCCACGGCCTGTACTACATCGCGACGGGCATCAACTCGTGCGCGTCCGCGCATCGCTGGCTGCGCGATCGGATGTTCCAAGCCGAAGGCTTCGCGGGGATGGATGCAATGGCCGGTTCCGTGGAAGCGGGCTCGCAAGGTCTGATCTTCCATCCATACTTGCAAGGCGAGCGGGCTCCGCATTGGGACACCAAGCTGCGCGGCGACTTCGTCGGTCTGACGATGCAACACGACAGAGCTCACTTCGCGCGGGCACTCTACGAGGGGATCGCCTTCGCCCTTCGTGACGCCATGACAGCGGCAGAAGTCCTCGGGATCGCTTACCAGGATGAGAGATCGTTGCGCATCGTCGGCGGCGGAGCACGCAGCGCTACCTGGCGACAGATCGTTGCCGACGTGCTCGGCAAGGAGATCACGATGCCGTCGAACGGTGATGCGTCGTTCGGGGCGGCCCTGCTGGCGGGGATCGGCATTGGTCAATTCACGGACGCGGACGATGCCGTCGCTAGGTGCTGTCGAACCACATCGGCCCACCAGCCCTCGCCGGCGATCCACAAGCGTTACTCCGAGCTGTTCGACATCTATCGCGATGTGCAACGGAGCCTCGTCGACATCAACCACCGGCTCCACGAGTTGAGCGGCGCGCCGGCGATTCTGTAGCTACTCTGCCAGCCGTGCCGGAACCCACCACATCGATCGCATCGATCGCGTTGATCAATCCTGCCGACGAAACACCGCTGCGCGAAGTACCACTTGCCGGCCGTGAAGAGGTCGATGCAGCCATCGCCTGCGCCCGCAAGGCGGCACCCGCCTGGCAAGCCGTTGCGCCGGGGGACAGGGCTCGCCTGATGCGGCGGTTCGCCGATTCGATAGCCGATCACGCCGACGAGCTCGGTCGGCTGGAGACCGCCAACATGGGAATGCCGATCGGCAGCAGCACGTGGTGCGCGAATGCAGCAGCGGATGTCATCCACTACTTCGCCGGGGCGATCGACAAGCACACTGGTTCGACGATCCCGGTGGCGGGAGGTGTCGATATGACCTTTCACGAACCGCTCGGCGTCGTCGGTCTCATCACCCCGTGGAACTTCCCTGTGCTGATGGCGTCGTGGAAGATCGGACCGGCGTTGGCGACCGGCAACACGGCGGTGATGAAGCCGGCCGAGATCACACCGCTCACGACAATGCGACTAGGCGAGCTGGCCCTCGAAGCGGGCATTCCCGAGGGGGTCCTCAACGTCGTCGTCGGAACCGGCAACGAGGTCGGGTGGCGGTTCGTCGAACATCCCGATGTCCGCAAGGTCGCCTTCACCGGCTCGACCGCGGTTGGCAAGCGGATCATGGCCGGCTGTGCGGATCAGGTGAAGCGCGTCACCTTGGAGCTGGGTGGCAAGAGCGCCAACATCGTCTTCGCCGACGCTGATCTCGCGAAGGCCGCGGCCGCTGCACCCGGAGCCGTGTTCGACAACTCGGGGCAGGATTGCTGCGCGCGCAGCCGGGTGCTGGTCCAGCGCACGGTTTTCGATCGATTCGTCGAGATGTTCGTGGCCGCCGCCGCGCAATGGAAGGTCGGCGATCCCATGGATCCGTTGACCGCAATGGGGCCGCTGGTGACTGCCCAGCACCTGTCCAAAGTGCGCTCGTTCACCGACACGCTGGAAACCGTGTTCGAGGGCGAGGCACCGCAAGGACCCGGCTACTGGCATCCGATCATGATTGCGACACCCAAGGATCCCACGGAGCGCATATGTCGTGACGAGGTGTTCGGGCCGGTTGCAGTGGTCCTGCCGTTCGATGATGAAGCCGACGCGATTCGCATCTGCAACGACAGCGACTACGGGCTGTCCGGGTCGGTGTGGACCGGCGATGGTGCGAAGGCGCTGCGGGTTGTGCGGGCGATGGAGGCCGGCGCGATCAGCGTCAACTCCAACAGCTCGGTTCGGTACAGCACTCCCTTCGGCGGTTTCAAGCAGAGCGGCCTCGGTCGTGAGCACTCGATGGCTGTGATGGACCACTACAGCGAGTTGAAGAACGTGTTCATCGCCACGTGAGGCCGACTGTAATTGCTAAGTATTTCTAGTTTTACGTTGTCATAGCTACTTGTTGATCACCTCGACGGTGTAACCCGCATCGACTGCGGCACGCACGACAGACTCGGCGTGACCTCGGCCGCGCACCTCGAGCACGAGCTGCACCCCTGTCTCGCGCACGTGGAGATCAACGCCTTCGCGAACGTGCTCGACCTCGACGAGGTTGGCCCCGTGCTCGGCGAACAGCGTCAGGAGTCGGGCCAGTCCGCCGGGCCGATCGCTGATCCGGGCGAAGAGGATCAATCGTCTGCCGGCCTGCGTCTCGTGGCGCCTGATCAGACCGGGCAGCAGACCGAGGTCGACGTTGCCGCCGCTCAAGACGACGCACGTCGCGCCGGTCGCCGCTGGGGTGATCTGCTGCGATATCAGTGCTGCCACGCCCACGGCGCCGGCACCCTCGACGAAGAGCTTGGCCCGTTCCATCAACAGCACCATTGCGTCGGCCACAGCGTTCTCCTCGACGACAACCACGTCGTCGAGCCACTGCTCGACCAGTGGTCCGGTGATCTCGCCCGGCCTCTTCACGGCGATGCCGTCTGCGAGCGTGACGACCGGACCTGCTTGCGGCGGGCGATTTGCGTACGGGGCACACGCCTCGACCTGTATACCGATGACTTGGATCGTCGGGTCCTTCGCCTTCACGGCAATCGCGATTCCGCTCGCAAGCCCGCCACCACCGAGCGGCACGATGACGAGGCGCAGATCCGGGACGTCGGCGAGTAGTTCACGTCCCAACGTGGCCTGGCCGGCGACCACGTCGACATCGTCGTACGGATGGCAGAACACCATGCCGGCGGCCGAGGCGCGCTCGCGCGCGGCGGCAACCGCTTCGTCGAGCGAGTCGCCGCCCTCGATCAAGATCGCGCCGTACGCTCGGCATGCCTCGATCTTCGAGATCGGCGCGCCGGCAGGCACGAAGATCTCGCAGAGAACGCCCGCGTGGCGCGCGGCGAACGCGATTGCCTGGGCATGGTTGCCGGCGCTTCCCGCAGTGAGCCCAGTCTTGGCTGCATCGCCGAGCGCTGACAGCTTGTTCATTGCCCCGCGGATCTTGAAGCTGCCCGTGCGCTGCAGGTTTTCGGCCTTCAGGACGACGCGACCGCCGCATCGGTCGCTCAGCGCCGCCGACCCCGTCACAGGGGTGTGCACCACGACGTCCTGGCCAGCCTCCGCGGCGCGATCGATCGCCTCATTGGAAATAATCGGGGCCGGCATCTCAGCGCGTACCGTAGTGCCCATGCGCGCGCTCCTGATCGCCAATGCCGCCGACACCGACGGTGGCTTCGTCGTCGGTCGATTTCGCCAGCGCGGATACTCATTCACAGAATGCCAACGCGAGAACCTCGACGACTGGCCGACGCTCGAAGGCAATCAGCTCGTCGTGACACTCGGCAGTGAGTGGAGCGTGTATTGGCCGCACGTCGCCGACTCCGTAGCGGCAGAGGCGGACCTGATTCGAACCGCCCACGGCGAGGGCATCCCCATCTACGGCATCTGTTACGGCAACCAGATCATGTCGCATGCCCTCGGTGGCACCGTCGAACGTGCACGCGAGCCCGAGATCGGATGGCAGCAAGTGGTCAGCGATGTGCCGGAGGTGATTGCAGAAGGACCGTGGATGCAGTGGCACTACGACGTCGTCACCGTGCCGCCCGGTGCGCGCGAGCTGGCGCGCAGCGCCGTTGGGCCACAGGCATGGATGTTGAACCGCAGCTTCAGCACCCAGTTCCATCCCGAAGCAACCGAGACCATGATCCGGCGATGGGCCAACAGCGACGGCGGATCCGCTGAGCTCCTCAAACACGGGATCAAGCCCGACAAGCTGATCGAGGAATCGAGGCGCAACGTCGCCGACAGCCAGCCCGCCGCGGAACATCTCGTCGACTGGTTCCTCGATCGAGTCGTCACCGCTGCGTAGTCAGGGCCGGTGCAATCCGGAGAGATCCGAGCCTCGCGGCCGATCGCAGGGAACCGTGTAGCACCTCTCGGGTAGGGTGGTCGTAGCGACTTCCCCCGTCTGTTGAGTGCTTGTTTCGAGCCGGTTGATGGAGGTGGTCGTTGTGTCTGTGGTCGGGTTGGTCGAATCGATCGCCGCCGTGGAGTGGGCTGGGGCCGATCGG
>JANPGV010000204.1:0-5234 GCA_031424145.1 Ilumatobacteraceae bacterium | reverse complement strand
CGCGGGCGCATCACCTACGCAGGTCCGGCTGGCGGGGCGCCCGAATCGCACGATGACGCTGACCAGATCGACGCGAACGCCGGCACGATCATGCCAGGTCTCGTCGAATCCCACTTCCACGCCACCTACTACAACGTCTTGCACCTCGAGGATCTCGACATCAAGTACCCGCCGGAAATGGTCGCTCTGCAGACCACGTTCAACTCCCGGATGGCACTCGAGTGCGGCTACACCTCGGCGCGGTCCGCGGGCTGTCTGTTCAACACCGACGTGTGGCTGGCCGAGGCGATCGACTCCGACATGGTTCCCGGGCCGCGTTTCGTCCCCGGCGGTCAAGAGATCTGTGGCGCCGGAGGTGTGATGGACTGGAACCCCGACTTCCGCAAGATCGGCATGGAGGGTGTCATCATCGTCGTTGACGGTGTCGACTCGGCCCGCAGTGCCGCCCGCCGCCTCGTCAAGGCCGGCGCCCAATGGCTGAAAACGTATCCGACGGGTGACGCCGCAGCACCTGATACCAACGACCACCACACCCTGTCGATGACCTTCGACGAGATGAACGCAGTCAGCGAGGTCGCGCACAACCACAGGCGCAAGGTCTACGGGCACTGCCGGGCTACAGAGGGCATCAAGAATGCACTGCGCGCCAATTACGACTCGATCGAACACGGCACGTTCCTCGACACCGCGTGCATCGACATGATGATCGAAGCCAACGTTCCGTGTGTTCCGGCGTTGCAGTTCGAGCTCGCATCAGTCAACAACGGAAAAGAGTTCGGGCTCTCGCAACGGGTGATCGATGGCCATCAGGAAACACTCGAAGGCGGCGCCATCAGTGCTCGCAAGCTCTTGGAGGCAGGTGGCCGTTTGGGCATGGGCGGCGACTACGGCTTCGCGTGGAATCCGCACGGCGATTACGCCAAGGAACTCAGCTTCTTCGTCGACTACGTCGGGTTCAGCCCGATGGACACAATCGTGTGCGCAACGCGCACAGGTGCAGAGATTTGCGGCACCGACCAGGACGTTGGCACACTGGAGGTCGGCAAACTTGCTGATGTTCTCGTCGTCGACGGTGACGTGATCGCCGACATCGCAGTTCTCGAGGACCGGTCGCGACTGCTGGCTGTCATGCAGAACGGCATCGTCAAGGCCGGCACCCTGGCGACGCGCTCACCTCTGCAGATGCCGGGAACCTGACGGTTGTTTCGAAATTGTTGCCGGACAGCACGATGTACGATGCGCGGATGAAGCCGAGCCCGCAGACGACCGGCCCGGTGGGCACGGCTGAAGGCGGCTCGGAGATGTACGCGGCTCTGCTCCAGGGCGAGTACGGCGGCGACGCAGCGCTGCGAGCCAGCCAACAGATGCTTCAGATCCTGATGGAATGCATGACGAACGCCGTGTTCTGGAAGGACCGCCAGTCACGCTACTTCGGGTGCAACAAGGTGTTCGCCGCATTCGCCGGTGTCGAGCCCGAGGCCATGGTCGGCCTCACTGATCGCGACATGCCATGGGCCCACGATCCAGACTTCGACGCCGATTGGTTCTTCGATTGGGATCGCGCGGTTGTCGATTCAGGTGAGCCGAGGTTCGGAATCATCGAGCGCCTCCGCAGCGCGGCGGGTGATGTTCGGTGGCTCGAGACCAACAAGGTGCCGCTGCGCGACCTCTCCGGCGCTGTCATTGGTGTGCTCGGTACCTTCGAGGACGTGACCGAGCGGCGCGAGGCGGAAGACAACCTGCAGCGCACGCTCGCCGAGCTCGACGAGCGGGTGAAACGGCGCACCACGCAACTGATGCGCGCCAACGAAAGCCTACGACGCGAGGTCGAGGATCGAGTTCGAATCCAGGCGGAGGAACGACAGCAGCGGTCCTACGCCGAGGCACTCAGCGACAGCGCGGCCGCGATGTCGAGCACCCTGGACCTCGACGAGGTGATGGAACACGTTCTCGGAGGGGTGGAGCGTTTGGTGTCGAACGATCTGACAGCCATCATCCTCATCGACCCGGACGGCACTCCGTACATCGCTCGTCAACGTGTGGGGTTCGGGTATGGAGTGGCGATCGAATCGCACCTCAGCGAATCGCTGTCGTCGCTCGATGTCATTCGTCGCATGTCTGCGGGAAGCGGATCTGTTGTCATCGAGAATCCGCGTCACTCCCTCGGCCCGGCCGAGTGCGTCGTCGGCGCGCCGATGAGGATCGGCGATCAGAAGATCGGCTTTCTCGTTGCCGAGAGTGCAATGAAGGGGTTCTTCACCGATGGTCATGGCGACCGCCTGCGTGCAGTCGCCGGTCAAGCCGCTGCGGCCATATCCAACGCTCGTCTCGCTGGTCAAGTCTCGGGGCTCGCTGCTGCCGAAGAGCGCCAACGCCTCGCACGAGAGTTGCACGACGCGGTCAACCAGACCTTGTGGACCGCGGCGTTGACGGCCGACAGCCTGCTCCGCGAGTCGGAAGACGATTCCCCGCTTCGTCCTCGGCTCGAGCGGTTGCGTCAGTTGACCCGTGGTGCGTTGGCCGAGATGCGGACGTTGGTGCTCGAACTGCGCCCAGCCGAGCTGTCGGAGGCTCCTCTCCATGAGTTGCTCGAGAGCTTGGTGACCGCACTCGAGAGTCGCAAGGCGTTGCAGGTGACCGTCGACGTCGCCCCGGTCGAATTCGACGCCGGTACGCGGCTCGCGTTCTACCGAGTCGCCCAAGAGGCGCTCGGAAACGTCGCCAAACACGCGCAGGCCACGAAGGTGAGACTGTCTCTCACGAATGGAGCCAATGTCCAGTTGCGGATCGAGGACAACGGTCGCGGGTTCGACCCGTGCTCTGTGACTGCTGGTCACCTCGGCCTCATCATCATGCGCGAGCGCGCCGACGCCGTTGGCGCCAGGCTGGATATCAGCTCGTCGCCGGGTGGTGGCACCGACGTGCGGCTGTCGGTCGCCGGCGTATGACGGTCGGCGAATACATACGCGTCGTGGTCGTCGACGATCACGACTTGCTTCGAGAAGGTGTCACTGCCTGTCTCTCCGGCTTCGAGAATCTCGAGGTCGTCGGCGAGGCATCCAGCGGGGAGGCTGCCATCGTCGAGGTGCGGAACCTCGTCCCGGATGTCGTCGTCGTCGACTTGGTAATGCCCGGTATGGGTGGTGTCGAGGTCATTCGACGGTTGCGCGCAGAGCATCCGACGATCGGTCTGCTTGCGTTGAGCAGCTTCACCGAGCGAGACCGGATCCGTGACGTCATCCAGGCCGGCGCCAATGGCTATCTCGTGAAGTCGGTCGACGCCGAAAGCCTTGCCGAGGCAGTGCGCAGCGCTGCGACGGGTCGCGGTGCGTTCTCGGCCGAGGTGACCCAGATTCTCGCACTCGGCGCTGACCGTCCGACATTTGCGCTCGAGACCCTGACGCCGCGTGAATCCGACATCGCCGAGTTGCTGGCAAAAGGGCGCTCGAACGCGGAGATCGCCAAGGCTCTGGAGCTCAGCCTGTTCACGGTGAAGAACCACGTCAGCAACATCTTGATGAAGTTGCACGTGCGCTCGCGGACCGAGGCCGCAGCGTTCATTCTCAACCCAGACTGAGCCAGCGAACTAGTTCCTTCGCGCCCCCTCCAATAGATGCGGCGCACCCCCTCGTACGCCTCTGGTTCGCGCCGAGGGTTCACCGTAGTCTCAAGTTGGGAAGTGACGTGGGGGCACGGTCGCATCTCGGAGGGGGAATTGGTGCTGGCAACATGGAGACGCAGGCCCTTACCTGCGATCGCGGTGGGACTGCCCATCGTGTTCGTGGTCAGTTGGGTGCTGTTCTTCGCTTCCGGAACGCCTGCTGGCGCCGCGATTCACGAGCCAGGAAAGTTTCTCGTCACCCTGCTCGATGGCGTCACCTTTGCCGGTCTGATGTTCGTGGTCGCTTCCGGGTTCACCCTGATCTTCGGGTTGATGCGCACGGTCAACATGGCCCATGGCGCCTTGTTCCTGCTCGCTGCCTATATCGCCATCGAGTTACAGCAGAAGATGGTTGGCAAGACGCGGAACCTCGAGGCGAAGGATGTGTCGATCGCGTCCTGGGTGGTGCCCATGCTCGTCGGCGCCCTGGCTGCCGCGATCGTCGGACTGATCATCCAGCAAGTGTTCCTTCGGTGGAACCAGGGCCAGGACCTGCGACAAGCGTTGATCACCGTGGTGATCTCGGTGATCGTGGCCGACCAGCTGCTGGCGCGCTTCGGCGGAATCGCCAAGCGAATGATCTGGCCCGAGGCGGTCACACACTTCTTCAAGATCTTCGGCCAACGATACGCAACCAGTCGCCTGTTCATGCTCGGGGTCGCGTTGCTGGTCGGCGCGCTGCTGTGGCTGTGGCTCAACAAGACGCGCATGGGTCTGGTCATTCGGGCGGGCGTCGACGACCAAGGGATGGTTCGAGCGCTCGGAATCAATGTCAACGCAGTCTTCGCCGTCACGTTCTTCGTCGGCGCGTTCTTGGCCGGGATGGGTGGAGCGATGGGGGCATCGTTCGCCGGGGTGGCCCCCGGTGCCGATGGCCAGTGGTTGCTCAACTCTCTGGTCGTCGTGATCATCGGCGGCCTCGGTTCGATCAAGGGCGCCGCAGCTGGATCGGTGCTCTACGGCATCGTCGTCGCCTTCTCGCCTGCGTACTTGCCCAGCGGCTACACCTTCTACGCAATCATCTTGACGTTCGTATTGCTCGCGGTCGTCCTTGCCGTGCGCCCTTATGGCTTGTTCGGACGGGTCGAATGAGGACCGGCCGCACTCTCGGTGGCAGGAGCATGGTGTTGTTGGTAATGCTCGCTCTGCTCATCGTGCTACCGAGCTTCGGCTCTGACTACTTCGTCAACTTCGTGGTGACTCGTGCGCTCATCCTTGGACTTGTCGCCTCCACGCTTGTCTTCCTGTCCGCATATGGGGGGATGGTGTCGCTGGCTCAGTTGTTGTCGTACGGCGTGGCCGGCTTCGTGATCGGCAACTGCGTCGCCGAGACAAGGTCGAAAGGGCTGACCCTCGGCTTGAATCCGTGGGTCGCGGTCATCGCTGCGCTCGTCATCACGACGTTCGTGGCTTTGGTTCTCGGTGCATTGTCGAGTCGAACCGTCGGCATCTACTTCCTCATGCTCACTCTGACCTACGCGGTGATCGGCTACTACGTCTTCGGCCAGGTCGCCACCATCTCCGGCTTCGGCGGCATCACGGGTATCGACCCTCCGTCAGTGTTCAAGGGGCC
>JANPGV010000203.1:0-11386 GCA_031424145.1 Ilumatobacteraceae bacterium | reverse complement strand
GATCGAGAGGTCCGAACCGTCGGCGACCGTCGTCTCGACACCGTCGAGATCGCGGATGTTGTCGGAGTCGACGAACAGGTTGACGTGGACTCTCGTGCGGCCGGTCTCGTCGCGGACACGCCGCTCCAACGCCGGGTGTGTCGCTGCCAACGAATCCAACACCGAACTGACCGTCACCGGCGTCGAGTCGACGACAACGACCACGGAGCTGGCGCCGGCGGCGAGGTTCCGCAGCTGAGTCGGGAGCCGAACTTGGACACGCATCGTTGTCAGCGAACCGGCGCTGCCCGCACGGACATGATTGGTGGCAGGTGCGAAGCGAGCTCACGCCAGCTGTCGCCGTCGTCGGTCGATGCGAAGAGCTCGCCGGTCCGGGTCCCGAAGTACAGGCCGCACTGCCCGAGGCCGTCGGTCGTGAAACCGTCACGAAGGATCGTGAGATGCGCGTCGTGCTGTGGCAGACCGTTGGTCAACGCGCGCCACGTCTCACCGCCGTCTTCGGTCTTCCACACAATGCAATGACCGCCCGGCGTGCAGCGGTACTCGTCGCTCTCCAGCGGGAGCAGATACGCGGTGCCGGGACGCGTCGGATGCGAGACAACCGGAAATCCGAAGTCCATCCCGGCGATGCTCGTCATCGGCTCCCACGAGTCGCCACCGTTGCCACTCGTGTAGATACCTCCGTGGTGCTGGAGGTAGAGACGGTCCGGATCATCGGCGTCGCGCGCGACCTTGTGCACGCACTGACCGAACTCCGGCGCCGGTGCATCCGGCATGAACGGCACCACGATGCCGCGGTTGCTCGCCGTCCAAGTGTCGCCGCCGTCGTCGCTGCGGTACACGCCCGCTGCCGAAACGGCAATGAGGAGCCGTTCGGGATCCGTCGGGTGGACGAGGATCGTGTGCAAGCACATGCCTCCTCCACCCGGAACCCATTGGGGCCGGTGGGGATGGTCCCACAGTCCGCGCATCAGCGAGAACGTACGGGCGCCGTCGTCGCTGCGGAACAGCGCGGCGGGCTCCACGCCGGCGTAGAAGACCTCGGGCTGGTCCGCGGGACCCGGCGTCAACTGCCAGACCCGAGCCACCGACACACCGAGGTCGTCGGGGAACGCCAGCGCGGCGTGATCCTCCTCTCGCCAGGTGGCCCCGAGATCATCCGAGCGCCGTAGCACCGGCCCCCAGTGGTTGCTGACCGACCCTACGAACACGCGGGTCTGCAGCCCGCGATTGTCGATGCACGTCGAGTAGATCTCCTCGCCGGGAAAGGTCGGGCCGCTGAGCGCGAACGTGTCACGCTCCGGCCCGGCGCGCAATGTGAACAGACCCTTGGTGGTCCCGATGAGGACGAGCGTGTCGAGTGCTTCGCCGGTCGTCAGCTGCTCTTCAATGGTTGACATCATTCCTCCGACCCGGAATGTTGCCAGAACTCGAGGTCACCAACCGACGGTTAAAGGGTGTTGCTCGCCGGCAAATGCGCGAGAGTGCGCTTTGGCGACGATTGCCCGCCTGCCCAGCTCGATGAGAGCCTCTGGGGCGAACTCACTCCTCATCCGAGCGAAAACCGTCTCCTCCTCAACAAGGAAGTGACATTTCAACTCCAACAGCAGAGCGCTACCGCGCTTGATGAAGGCGAAGCTCTCGGGTGCAAGCCTTCTCATCTCCGCCAGCATCTCGTTCAGCTCCTCGTGCTCCCCCATTCGGTGGGAGAGAGTGGCGTCGCCATCTGCGCGGAACGCAGCATGAAACGCCGGGAACACCACTTCTAACTCGACTGCCTCGTGCGCAGACAACTCGTCGACGATGCGCACGTACAAGTCACGGATCTCAGCCGGGTCGTCCACCGCATCCAGCTGCTCGACCAAGCAGTTGATCAGACGGTGATCGAGTTCCAGGAGCTCAATGACATCGATCGGTTCAGTCATCACAGAATCACTTTCATCTCAGGCCTAGACGGCGCGTGCTCGTTGACAACTCGATTGTCGCGTCGCGGCCGCTGCCAAGAACAGTGCCAAAGGTCCATACCCGACGTTGCGTAGCCAAAGGACACGCGGATCAGGGTCCGAAGTCCCGAGACAGCATCAACAACCCGTCGTACCATCACAAGACAACCGACAAAGGCCTTTCGATGACCGACGACCACAGCATGAACGCGATGAACGCAACGAGCGTCGCAGGTCACGAAGTGCTGTCCAACGTCACGGTGTCAGCGGACGTGCACCGGTTAGTGATCCGAGCCCCACGCGTTGCAGCCGTCCGCCAACCAGGCCAGTTCGTGATCGTGCGACTCGGCCCTGGCGCAGAGCGCATCCCGCTGACAATCGCCGAGAGCGACTCCGGCGAAGGATCTATCGTGGTCGTGATCCAGGCGGTCGGAAAGAGCACGTCCGACCTCGTCGCTCTCGCGGCCGGCGATCGGATCGGCGACGTCGTCGGTCCCCTGGGGAGGCCCAGCGACCTGATCACCGAAGGCACGGCGATCTGCGTAGCCGGCGGCGTCGGCGCGGCAGTGATCTTCCCGATCGCCAGACGGCTCGCCGACCTGGGCGTCGAGGTGACCACCGTGCTGGGTGCACGAACCGCCACGAGCGTGCTGTACGCCGACGAGTTCGCATCGTTCTCCGAGCTGTTGCTGTGCACCAACGATGGCAGTGCCGGCCGACACGGCCTCGTCACCGACACGCTCGGGGAGCTGCTGGCAACGCGTTCGGTAGATGTCGTCTATGCCGCCGGACCCGTGCCGATGATGCGCGCCGTTGCCGCGGTGACCGAACCGTTCGGGGTCCGGACGATCGTGTCGCTGAACCCGATCATGGTTGACGGGACAGGCATGTGCGGTGGGTGCCGGGTAACGGTCCACGGGACGATGCGGTTCGCCTGCGTCGACGGGCCCGAGTTCGATGGTCACGGTGTCGACTTCGACGAGCTGTCCGACCGCCTCGGCACCTATCGGGAGGCAGAACACGAGGCCTCCACCCACCTCTGCCGCACGGCGGGCTGATGTCGGGCGCACCTGCGGAGCCTCTGACCAAACGGGAACGTCTGGCGATCGACCGTCAGGCGATGCCGTCCCGCAATGCCACCGCCCGCTCGGGGACCTTCGAGGAGGTCAACCTGGGCTTCACCGAACACCTCGCCCTCCTCGAAGCGCAACGCTGCCTGGCCTGCAAGCGCCCGACGTGCGTCGAGGGCTGCCCGGTGGCGGTCGACATCCCCACCTTCGTCCGCCAGATCGAGGACGGCGACCTTGCCGGCGCGGCACAAACACTGTTCCGTGACAACATGTTGCCGGCAGTGACGGGTCGGGTGTGTCCGCAAGAACATCAATGCGAGGCGGAGTGCGTACGCGGCCGCAAGGGCGCGCCGGTGGCGATCGGCCATCTCGAACGGTTCGTCGCCGACTGGGCGCGCGGTCACCTGAACGAGGAACCACTCGACCTCGAACGATCCGGGAAACGGGTAGCCATCATCGGCGCCGGTCCCGGCGGACTGACAGCGGCCGGCGAGCTCGCCCGCCGCGGACACAACGTGACGATCTATGAAGCACTGCACCTCCCAGGCGGCGTGCTGTCGTACGGCATCCCCGAGTTCCGGTTGCCGAACGACATCGTCCAGTACGAGGTGCAACGCCTCGAGGACCTCGGCGTACGCATCGAGTGCAACGTCGTCATCGGCCGTACCTACACCCTCGACGAGGTACGCAAGGAGTTCGACGCCGTATTCGTGTCGGTCGGTGCCGGCCTTCCGACCTTCCTCGGTGTGCCCGGCGAAGGACTGAAGGGTGTCTACTCGGCCAACGAGTACCTGACCCGCGTCAACCTGATGCAGGCCTACGCCTTCCCTGATGCGGACACCCCGGTCCTGCGCGGTGAGCGCGTCGTTGTGATCGGTGCCGGCAACGTTGCAGTCGACGCGGTGCGCACGGCGCGGCGTCTCGGCGCCCATACCGCAAGCATCGTCTACCGCCGCAGCCGGGCGGAGATGCCGGCCCGTGAAGAGGAGATCCACCACGCCGAACAAGAAGGCGTCGAGTTCGAGTTCCAGGTCAGCCCGATCGCCATCGAGGGCAACGCCGATCGATGGGTCACCGGGTTGCGTTGCATCGACACCGAGCTCGGCGAACCGGATGCCTCGGGTAGGCGAACGCCGGTACCGATCGAGGGATCAGAACGCGTCATCCCGTGCGACACCGTGGTCGTCGCCGTCGGCACCCGCGCCAACCCCTTGCTCACCTCGTCGTCGCCGGACCTCGCCGTGACCAACCGCGGATACCTGTACGCCGATGAACGGGGCATGACCAATCTCCCCGGTGTGTTCGCCGGCGGCGACATCGTCCGCGGCTCAGCCACGGTGATCCTGGCCATGGCCGACGGCAAGCGCATCGCCGGCACGATCGACGAGTACATGCGCGAGACGCAAGTCGAGCTCAGTCGAAGGCGGTCAGGTGCTTCTTCACAAACGTGAGGACTGCGATGTGCTTGTCGGTGTCGCGCTGCATGAGCTCGACGAGCAGACCCCATAGCGTTGTGCCGCTGACATCGCGCAATTCTCGCTGCAGCCGGTTGAGCTCCTTCTCGTCGGCCTTCTCGTGCTCGAGCAGGCGATCCGTCACATTGCGGACGGCGACGCGCTCGGCGCGATGGAAGTCCATATACGGGACAGCCGGTTCAGTTCCGCTGAAGGACGCGTCCCCTTCCAGCGACGAGGCGAGTTCAGCAAACCAGCGGTGATGCCGGACCTCATCCTCCATGACGATCCCGATGAGGTAGGCCAGCGCCTTGGACTGGGTGGCCGTCGCAGCTTGTGCGTACTCGTCGAGTATCGCTCTCTCGCGCGCTGCATGTCCGGCGAGGTGTGAGAAGAGCTCGCTTTCCGCGACGCTCCATCCGATCGTGTTTGTAGGAGATCCGACTTCAGCTGCGTTCATACATTCATCGCACCCGATTTCCGCAGCGCTCAACAGAGCCAAAGGTCCCTATGGGCCGCGGCACTGGCCCAGAGATGACAAAGGCCTCTAGGTCGGCACCGGTGTTCATGGCTTACTGAATCCAGAGGGTCGATTTACGCGAACTGGAGACACGGCGAATCATGACGAACACGACCACCGAAACCGAACGCATCGATCGCGTTCAGCACAGCGGACCACGTACCGTCGTCGACGGCAACGAGGCCGCTGCACGCATCGCACACCTTGCCTCGGAGGTCATCGCCATCTATCCGATCACCCCGGCATCGCCGATGGGCGAGCTCGCAGACGACTGGAGCGCCAAGGGTCGCACGAATCTGTGGGGCTCGGTCCCTGAGGTGATCGAGATGCAGAGCGAAGCTGGCGCTGCCGGCACGCTGCACGGCGCGGTAACACGCGGTGCACTCGGCACGACCTTCACTGCCAGCCAGGGATTGCTGTTGATGTTGCCAAACATGTTCAAGATCGCTGGTGAGCTGACACCGACGGTGATCCACGTCGCGGCACGAACCGTCGCCACGCATGCACTCAGCATCTTTGGCGATCACAGCGATGTGATGGCTGCGCGCACGACGGGGTTCGCGATGTTGTGCGCGAGCAGCGTCCAGGAGTCGGCCGACTTCGCAGCTGTGGCCCACGCCACGACGCTCGACACAAGAGTGCCGTTCTTGCACTTCTTCGACGGCTTCCGCACGAGTCACGAGCTCGGCACGATCGACGTTCTGTCGTCCGACGACTTTGCGTCGATGATCGATCCAGCCGCCGTGAGTGCCCACCGCGCCCGCGGTCTTGACCCCGATCGCCCAGAGTTGCGTGGCAGTGCGCAGAATCCTGATGTCTTCTTCCAGGCACGCGAGGCCTGCAACCTGTTCCACGACCGCGTGCCGGATGCGGTTCAAGCGTCGATGGACATGCTCGCTTCACGGACGGGCCGGCAGTACCACCTCGTCGACTACCACGGTGCGCCCGACGCCGACCGAGTGATCGTGCTGATGGGATCGGGAGCGGGTGCCGTGAAAGAGGCAGTAGACGAGTTGTGCCGGATCGGCGAGCGAGTCGGCGTTGCTGTCGTCCGCCTCTACCGACCCTTCCCGTCGGAGGCGCTCTTGGCAGCGCTTCCTCCGAGCGTGAGCACCGTCGTGGTGTTGGACCGCACGAAGGAGCCAGGGGCGCCGTTCGAGCCACTGCATCTGGATGTGCTCTCGGCGCTGTGGCACTCGCCGAAGAGCAACTGGGTCGACGGCCTCACCCCTCGCGTCATCGGAGGGCGTTACGGCCTCAGTAGCAAGGAGTTCACGCCGGCGATGGTGAAAGCGGTCTTCGACGAGGCGGCAAGCGAAACTCCACGCAACGGATTCACGGTCGGCATCATCGACGACGTCACGCACACCAGTCTCGCGTTCGATGCTGCGTTCTCGACCGACAACGCGCGAGTCCGCGCTGTGTTCTATGGGCTCGGTGCCGATGGCACGGTCGGGGCGAACAAGAACACGGCGAAGATCGTCGGCAAGAACAGTGATCTGTTCGTGCAGGCGTACTTCGTCTACGACTCGAAGAAGTCCGGGTCGATGACCGTCAGCCATCTGCGGTTCGATCCGCAACCGATCGAGAGCACCTATCTGATCGACCGGGCGACGTTCGTCGGCGTGCACCAGTGGAGCTTCCTCGATCGAATCGAGGTCCTGGGCGTAGCCGCTCCGGGCGCAACAGTGCTGATGAACAGTCCGTACCCCCCTGAACAGATCTGGGATCGCCTGCCAGTAGAGGTTCAAACCATCGTGCTCGAGCGTGAATTGCACCTGTACGCAATCGACGCAGCAGCGGTTGCCAAGGCTGCCGGGCTGGCCGGCCGGGTGAACACGGTCATGCAGACGTGCTTCTTCGCGCTGGCCGGAGTTCTGCCGACAGACGAAGCAATAGCCAAACTCAAAGACGCCATCGTCACGACCTACGGAAAACGCGGCGACCTCGTCGTGCAGCGCAACATCGCCGCGGTCGACACGACACTCGCCCAGTTGTTCCCTGTGCCGGTCGGCAACAGCGTGACCGCAACCACTCATCGCCGTCCCACGGTGGGGGGCGATGTCACGGAATTCGTTCGACGCGTCACGGCCCGGATCCTTGCCGGCGAAGGTGATCTGCTTCCCGTGAGCGCGCTGCCACCGGACGGTACGTTCCCTACCGGCACATCTCGCGTCGAGAAGCGGACGATCGCCACCGAGATACCGATCTGGGAAGCGGATCTCTGCATCGATTGCGGCAAGTGCGCAATCGTGTGTCCTCATGCTGCGATCCGGATGAAGGTGTACGACGCCGACGAGCTTTTGGCAGAGGGCGCGGATGTGCTGAAGACGAAATCGTTCCGCAGCCGAGAGGTCCCGGGGATGTCTCTGACGGTGCAGGTTGCGCCGGACGATTGCACCGGTTGTGGTCTGTGCGTGACCGCCTGCCCGGCCCACGATAAGAGCGAAGTGAAACGCAAGAGCATCAACTTGCGTCCGATCGGCGAACACCTCGACACCGAGCGGGTGGCCTGGGACGCCTTCCTGCGCTTGCACGAGACTGATCCGGGGCGATGGGATCCGGCGTCGGTGAAGACAAGCCAACTGCGTCGTCCGCTGTTCGAGTTCAGCGGAGCGTGCTCCGGCTGTGGCGAGACGCCATACCTCAAGCTCCTCACCCAGTTGTTCGGCGACCACTTGCTGATCGCCAACGCCACCGGTTGCAGCAGCATCTACGGAGGCAACCTGCCAACGACGCCGTACTGCACGAACGACGAGGGCCGTGGTCCTGCGTGGAGCAACAGCTTGTTCGAGGACAACGCGGAATTCGGGCTCGGCATTCGTCTCGGTCTCGACGCTCAACAGCATGCAGCGCTCTCCTTGCTGAGACGGTTGGCCGCGCCGGACCGCGGCTTGCTCGATCCAGCCCTCGCCGAGGCGGTCGCGACGGGCGTCGACGATGACGGCGACCTGTTCATCCGCGCCCAGCGCGAGCGAGTGGAGTTGTTGCGCGTTGCCGTGGCCGCGATCGACGATCCGGACGAGCAGGTAGCGAAGGCACAATTGCTTGAACTACTCGGCACATTGGTGCGCAAGACGGTCTGGATCGTCGGCGGTGACGGATGGGCCTACGACATCGGCGCCGGCGGACTCGATCACGTGCTCGGCAGCGGCCGCAACGTGAACGTTCTCGTGTTGGACACCGAGGTGTACTCGAACACGGGCGGCCAGGCGTCGAAGGCCACGCCACGCGGTGCGGTCGCCAAGTTCGCGGCCGGGGGCAAAGGCACCGCCAAGAAGGACCTCGGGCTGGAGGCAATGTCCTTCGGCGATGTGTACGTCGCGAAGGTCGCCCTCGGCGCCAGCGATGTCCAAACCGTCAAGGCGTTGCTGGAAGCCGAGGCGTGGCCCGGTGTTTCGCTGGTGATCGCCTACAGCACCTGCATCGCCCATGGGTTCGACATGAGCCAGTCGATGACCCATCAAAAGCTGGCCGTGCAGAGCGGCCACTGGCCGCTCTACCGCTACCGACCGGGAGAAGGTGAGGGGAGCCAGCCGTTCAGCCTCGACAGCGCCGCGCCGTCGGTGCCGTTCGCTGACTTTGCCAACAGCGAGGCGCGCTACTCGATGCTGCAACGCAGCGACCCGGACCGATCGGCGCTCCTGCTCGGCCTTGCTCAGTCCGATGTGACGGCGCGGTGGCAGTACTACGAGCAACTCGCCGGTGTCGAGCGAACGGCGCCAGTGCACGTCGCATCGAGCACTATCCCCGAGGCGGATGACGAATCATGAACTCGCCCAACGCCGATCTGTCGACGACTTACCTCGGCCTCCGTCTGCGGAGCCCCATCGTTGCCTCGGCGGGGCCTCTCACAGGCGACCTCGCTTCTTGGCAGGCCTTGGAGGCAGCTGGTGCCGGCGCGATCGTGCTCCCCTCGTTGTTCGAGGAGCAGATCGAGCGCGGGGCCCTTGCAATCGACGCCACGTTGGCACTCGGATCTGATTCGTCGGCGGAGACCTCGACGTATCTCCCCGGACTCGACGATCACGACGACGGCGCGGCATGGCACCTGGGACTTGTCGAGGTGGCGCGGGACCGCTTGTCGATACCGGTCATCGCCAGCCTCAACGGCACGTCGCCAGGCGGATGGGTTCACTACGCGCGCTCGCTGGAAAGTGCAGGGGCCCAAGCGATCGAGCTGAACATCTACGACGTTGTTGTCGACCCGCACATCAAGTCGTCCGATGTGGAGCAGCGCTATCTCGACCTGGTCGAAGACGTGCGGGCTCAGGTCACGGTGCCGATCTCCGTGAAGCTCGGACCGTGGTTTACTTCGCTTCCCCATTTCGCAACCGCACTCGAAGCGTCAGGGGTGGACGGGCTCGTGCTCTTCAACCGCTTCTATCAACCAGACATCGACCTCGACACGCTCGAGGTGACACCACGCCTGGAGCTGTCCAACTCCACCGACGCTCGCCTGCCGCTGCACTGGATCGGCATCTTGCGCGGTCTCGTATCATGCTCACTCGCTGGCACAACCGGTGTCCACGAAGGAGCCGATGCACTGAAGCTGCTACTCGTCGGCGCAGATGTGGCGATGACCACGAGCGCGTTGCTGCGACACGGTCCACAACACATTGCGACCATGCTCACGTGGATCCGCGAATGGATGAGAACGCGAGAATACGAAAGCATCGACCAACTCAAAGGCAGCGTCAGCCGGCGCAACATCTCGGAACCGGAATCGTACGAACGGGCCAACTACTACCAGGTGCTGCACAGCTGGCGAGGATGACCGAAACGGGGTTACAACCCGCCTCTGGTTAGCGTCACGAGCGGACAACGGCGAGGGTCAAAGCTCCGCATCTGGGCGACCGTCCAGTCGGTAGGAGCGCTCGATGCCGCCGGGTGCCCGGTGCGGCGGCCGATTCGGGTTCACGACCGCCAGCCGCAGGTGTCGGCGCGGGCCCGACCACGGGGCTGGAGGGGCGACTGTGGCGTCGGCCAGTCGGTACGCCAACATCTCGTAGTTGATCCGCCATCCCGTGAAATGAGGCCAGGCCTGTTCTGCGGTGCGCTCGGTGTCGAAGCCGGCTTCCCTGAGCAGGCCGACGGCGTGTTCGAACTCGGCGAAGGTCAAAGCGATCTGCGCGTCCGGCAACGGGTCGGGGTCGAAGTCCCAGCCGAGCGATGTCGCTATCCGACGAAACGCGGTGAACCCCATTCGCAGGCACAGCCGCGCTTCCGACGGCGCCGTCTCGGGATTGAGCGACAGGTGCATCGCCGCGGCGTCGAGTACCGCCAGCAGCGCGAGGACCCACGAGTACCAGGGCTCGGGCGACCGGAAGTGCATCAACACCGGATAGGTGGTGTGGCTTTCGCTGACCTCCGCCGACCACTGCTCCCACTCGTCATACAGCTCCGGGAGCGTGTCCGTGATCTCCACCAGGCGATGGCGGACGAGCAACTCCGGACCCCAAGCGGGGACGCCGGCGCGGCTCTCGAGCATGGTCACGAGCGCTTCCCGCCGGTTGTAGGCGGCGTAGATCGCCGGCAGATACGCGATCTGCAGAGCTATCACTATGGCTCCGGTCGCCGCCGAGATGAGAGTCACGACCGAGTTGGCGCCCACGTCGGGGGTGGCGAGCCCGACGGTGAGCAGACCGGACCCAGCCAGCCGCACCGCCCGAGTGAACGACTCTGCATAGGGCCACTGCATCAACGTGAAGCCGAACAGAAAGAAGGTCAACCAAAGTACGAGCTGCAGGATCAGAGCAACCGGGCCGACCGGCGCCAATCTGCCGTCGACCGTCTCGTAGCTGGGCGAGCGGGAAGCGATTCGCACGAACGAACGCTGGGTCACGCGGTTGATGATCATCGACAGCCGTTGTGGCGCGGCTCGTGCCCTGGGCAGCACGAGGGTGAAGATCACGCCGATCGCAGTGAGAACGACGACCATGACGCCAACGGCGAATCCGATCCACCGAATCACGTTCGTGTCTCCGTGCCGGCGACCCGCAGCGAGCTGCCCGGCGCGACCTCGGTGATGACCCCGTCGGCGAGGATGGGTACGGGCTCGCCCGATGCCACGGTGACCGTGGCGCCGGTGGGATCGACCGCGATCGCGATGTCGCCGCCGCGCCGGTGCAGGGCGAAGCGCATCCCCTGCCAGCCGGCCGGGAGGCGCGGCGCGATCCGGACGTGGGTTCCCGAGTCGCGGACACCGGCGAACCCGTGCACCAGGCACGCCCACACACCGCCGACGTTGGCGATGTGGGCGCCGTCGACCGTGTTGCCGTGGGTGTCGGCGATGTCGAGGTACAACGACTCCCGGAAGTAGTGCATCGCCAGGTCGGCGTGCCCGACCTCGGAGGCCATGATCGACTGCACGCAGGCCGACAGTGACGAATCGCCGGT
>JANPGV010000202.1:0-18536 GCA_031424145.1 Ilumatobacteraceae bacterium | reverse complement strand
CTATCCCTGGCTGGCTTCGGCCATCACCCGCAACCCCATCCTGATCGCCGGAGTCGCGCTTGTGCAACGTCTGCCGTGGCTGGTCTTCACGCTGCCAGCGGGTGTCATCACGGATCGGGTGGATCGCAAGAAGGCGATGGTGCTGGCCGACTTCACACGCTTCGTGCTCACGCTGCTCGTTGCGCTCGCTGTGCTGGGCCGGCAATCGAAGCTGCCGGCCGTCGACGAGCTGTCGAAGGTCAGGGGCACCTCGACGGGTTTGTATGTGCTGCTGCTCGTCGCCACCTTGCTGCTCGGAACCGCCGAGGTGTTACGCGACAACTGCGGGCAGACGTTCATGCCCTCCATCGTCGAAGTCGATCAGCTGGAGAAGGCCAACGGTCGCATGTGGAGTGTCGAGAACATCGCCAACACGTTCATCGGTCCTCCCCTCGGCTCGCTGCTGTTGATCGTCGCCTTCTCCCTGCCCTTCTTCGTCGACGCCGCATCGTTCTTCGCCGCTGCCGCGCTCGTCGCTGCAATTCCCGGGACATACCGTGCTGAACGCCCGGACGACCACGTGCAGGCGCCGTGGCGCAGCGAGCTGGCCGAGGGCTTCCGCTGGTTGTGGGCCAACGATCTGCTGCGCTCGATGGCCATCATCTTGGGCCTCATGAACCTGGCCTCGATGCTCAGCGGCTCGGTGCTCGTGCTGTTCGCCCAAGAGATCCTCAACGTAGGCCCGTTCGTCTTCACCATCATGGGCTTCGGTCTCGCCGCTGGTGCCGCGGTGGGAGGCAACCTGGCTCCGTGGATGTCGAAACGGCTCGGCAGCGGCACGTGCCTGGCGATGACACTCGGCTCGAGCGCTGTCGTGTCGCTCCTTGTCGGATTGTCGTCGCAGTGGCCAGTCGTCATGGTTGTATATGGCGTAGGCGCGACACTCGGGGCGACGTGGAACGTCATCACGGTCAGCCTGCGGCAATCGATCATCCCGCCACATCTCCTCGGCCGGGTCAACAGTGTGTATCGGTTCTTCGCGTGGGGCATGATGCCGATCGGCGCCGCACTCGGCGGTATCACCGTCACAGTCGTGAGCCATCTCGCCAATCGACGCATCGCCCTGCGATCAGCGTTCTTCCTCGATGCCGCGATCTACGCGTGCCTGTTCGTCATCGGTCGCAGCAAGCTGACGACTGCCAAGCTCGAAGCGGCCAGGAGCTCCGTCCCTGCCTAAGCTCGCAACGATAAGCAGCGAGGTACAGCGACGAAGGGGAACAGCGATGCCGCTCGGCGAATCACTCAGCGAACAATCGATCCTTGCCGAGAAGGCGAAGGCTCTGGTGCCTCTCCTCGATGCCGAAGCAGAGTTCGGCGACACAGCTGGTGAACTGTCGCCCAACGTCGTGGCTGCACTTCACCGCGACGGGTTGCTGAAGATCTGGGTTCCCGAGAAGCTGGGCGGCTCCGAGCTCGACCCCGTCCACTCCCTCGAGGTGCTCGAGAACCTGTCGTACGGCGACGCCTCCGCAGGGTGGGTGACGATGGCAGCAAACCTGTCGATCGGCACTGCGGGCGCTTACCTCAGCGACGAAGCGGTCGCCGAGCTGTGGGGCGAGGGCAAGCAACCGGTGATCGCCGGGCAGGGCACTCGACCCGGCACGGCGAAGCTCGTCGACGGCGGCCTTTCGGTGAACGGATCGTGGAGCTTCGGATCAGGGCTGAAGCACTCGTCGCACGTGCACTCTCTCGCCATCATCGAACAGACCGGTGAACCGCGGATCTGCGTGACGCCGATCGAAGCTGTGAACCTGATCGACAACTGGGACGTGATGGGTCTGCGCGGCACCGGCAGCATCGACTACACCATGGAATCGGTCTTCGTTCCCGACGGTTGGAGCCATTTCGCCGTGACGACGGTTCCCGAGCGAGGCGGCAGTCTGTACGGGCTCGGCATCATCGGCTTCGCGGTCACCTGCCACAGCGGCTGGGCAATGGGAGTCGGTCGCAGGCTGCTCGACGAGCTGGCCGGGCTCGTGCACGGCAAAGCCGGCCGGCCGGGTGCCCAGGCCGACAGCGCCGCGTTCCAACAGGGCTTCGCTCAGGCAGAGGCCCAGTTCCGTGCCGCACGGGCCCTGGTCATCGAGTCGTGGACCGACCTGTCGAAGAGCCTCTACGCCGGCGACGGGATCTCCGTGCGTCAGCACACATTGGTTCGGTTGGCGCTTGCCCACATCACAAAGTCACTGCACGAGGTTGCCGGGTTCGTCTATCTGGCGGGCGGTACCACCGCACTTCGCCGCGGCACGATCCAACGGCTGCACCGCGACGTGCACGCCGGCACCCAGCACGTCACCTCATCGCCCTCGGTGTGGCAGACCTGCGGCCGCGAGCTGATGGGTGTGGCCGAGGGCAAGCACTGGCAGTTCCTCGACCTCGTCGACCCTCACTGAACCCTGCACGCGGGCTAGCCCGCTCGGTAATCAGGCGGTCAGGCGGTGAGCCCACCTCAGGGCGTGATCCAGCGAGCCGGTGAAGGCAACGCCTTGCCAGGCGATGTCGAACGCGGTTCCGTGGTCAACCGATGTGCGCACGATCGGGAGGCCGACCGTCACGTTGACGCCACTCTCGAACGCCAGCAGCTTCATCGGTGTGTGGCCCTGGTCGTGGTACATGCAGACGATCGCGTCGAACCGCTTGCGATGGACGGCCTGATGGAACACGGTGTCGGCGGGATGCGGGCCGCTGGCGTCGATGCCCGAGGCACGCGCTGACTCGATGGCCGGCACGATGTGATCGGCGTCCTCCGAGCCGAACAGACCGTGCTCGCCTGCATGCGGGTTGACGCCGCACACCGCGATCCGCGGTGCGTCGAGGAAGCGGTGCAACGTCTCGTAGGTCAGCTCGATCACCTCGGTGACCCGTTCGGTCGTGACCCGGCGGATTGCTTCCTGCAAGGACACGTGGGTGCTGACGTGGGTGACGGCGAGGTCACCTGCAGTCAGCATCATCGTGAAGCGCTGCACGCCACAGGCTGCGGCGATCAACTCGGTATGGCCCACGAAACCAGGATCACTCAGCTGGGTCGCCTCTTTGTTCATGGGCATCGTCACGATTCCGGCGACCGCGCCTGCAAGAGCGTCGGTCGTTGCGGCCAGGACGTACTGTCTCGCGGCAGCGCCCGATGCCTTGTCGATGACACCCGGCCGGAGATCGTCTGCGCGCAGCAGCCCGGCATCGATGACCTGCAGTGGACCGGGCCGCCACTGGCGCGGATCGACCAGTGGCTCGAGCTCGACACCAAGACCGAGCATCTCGGCGCCACGACGCAGGATTGCCAGGTCGCCGTACACGACGACAGGACCGGTGGTGAAAGCACCTTCGGCTGCACGACGCAGGACGATCTCGGGACCGACCCCCGAGGGATCACCCATCGTGATTGCCATCGGCGGTGCTGCGACTGTCGTCATCTGTTCACCAGATCCACCAGCGTATTGGCAGTCCCGAAGCCGCCGGGTTTGCTGGCGATGCGCAGGAGCGTGCCGCGGATGCGCGCCTCGCCCAAGCTGACACCGACGTCGATCGATCCGAACACGCGGACAACACTGTCACCGATGAATGCCTCGGCGGTGTCGCCGCCGACAAGGATCACACAGCGGGCGTGTCGCTCGGCGACCAAGCGATGAGCCCGCTCGGCGACCTCCGCGGCGACGACCTCCGAGTCGCCGCCTCGAACGACGGACGAGGTCACGACGTCAATGCCCGCTCGTTCGACCTCGGCGATCTGGGCACGGCTGACGGGATGCAGGCTGGCGCTGACGACCACGATCGGCTTGGGCAACCGCGGTTCGGGCAAGTGCGCGCCAGAGTTCCCCGGAGTGGTGGTCTGCGCGACTGCGCCAACAACGGACGCGGGCCCGGCCAGCAACACGTCGTCGGCGTCGAGGGCGATCGTCACGAGTTGCTCGATCTCGGCGAGCGTTCGCGCATCCACGATCGCCGCGCCGGATCTCGAGCGCGCCAGCCACTCGGTCAGCGCAGCACTGCCGTCGAGCTCGACCCCACCCAGCGATTCGCCGGGCCTGCTGCTGTGTACAGGCAATCGCGGATCGTTGCCGAGCTCGCTCTCAGCGACAGGGACACCGTCGACATACACCACACCCCCGATGCACACGCGGCCGGCCAGTGGATGCGATGGGATCAGCACGACTCTCCGACCGCCCTCGACGACGGTGGCGATCTCCGTCGCCCAGTTGCCGCGCAGGGTCGAGTCGATCTTGTGCATCCGATGGTTTTCCGCAGTGGTCTCCAGCATCCGTCGACGAGCCTCGTCGGGGGGGAGGTGGCGCGACCTGAGATCCACCACGACACACCCATGGGCCGGTGCGGGCACCGGCGCCTGCACGCCGAACGGTACGGCGTTCACGTCGAGCCCCGCATCCGCACACGCTGCCGCCGCCTCCGTCGCGCCGGTGCTGTCGTCGGCAGTGACGAGCAGCCAGGCCGGAGCGGCGGTCATTCGCGTGCGCGGGCGAGGCCCTCGACCACGGTGGAGTTGTCGAGCATTGCCAGGGTCGCCGGCGGTGTGAGCACCTTGATAGAACGACTTCCACCGCCGAGGATGATTCGATCCCGAGCCATCACCGCCGCGTCGATCCAGATCGCGAGTTCGGCCGGCAGCGCGAAGGCCGTGACGCCGCCGATCGCCATACCGGTCAACTCCATCGTCTCGTCAGCCGAGGCGAACGAAGCCTTGCGAACTTCGAGGCGCTTGCGAACGACACCATTCACGTCGAGGCGGGTCGATGCCAGCACCACGCATGCGACGGGTCTGGGTGTCTCGCCTTTGCCGACGACGATGATCGTGTTCGCTGAATCGTCGGGCGAATACCCGTAGGCCTCGCAGAACGCCGCCGTGTCGGCGAGTGCCGGATCACACGGGACGATCTCGTGATCGACTCCGAGCTGCTGCAGATGGGCGACGACCGCTTCCTCAGGGTTCACGGTGCATGGCGTACCACGACGAAGGACTCGTCTTGAAACCAGAGCCCCCCGTGCTTGAGCACGACATCGGAGGTCGCCTCGAGGTACTTGCCCTCCATCAACACGTCCGCGGTGCGCTCATCTTCGATCTGGGCGACGTACACCGCCGCGTTCCAAGCGGCCAGCGTGGTCGACGTGCTGATGCGGTTCGACACTTCGTTCGGCATCGCGTGGAGGTGGTAGCTGAACAGCGACGCAGCATCGCTGGTGCCCTCGAACCGGAACTCGGGTGCATCGTCGCGGTTCAGTTGGGCATCCAACTCTTGGATCAGCATGTGACGGGGCGTGGCAAAGGGATCCTCCGACGGCCAGATCCGGCGGATGATCTCCATGCCCGGATCGTGGCCTGTCGACTGCACGACGACCAGTCGGCCGGCGGGTGCCAGGGCCTTCGCCAACGGTGCCAACACGTTCTTGACCTTGGTCTCGGCAGATGTGCGACTGCGGTACGGCTGGGCGGCCAGCACGAGGTCGTACTCGAACGGCTGCGGCCCTCCGGTCGGCCGTGGGATGAGGGTGTCGAGCGCGAAGGCTTGATCGTCGCGGTACAGCACCATCACCGAGGGCGTGACGTACACCGGATTGCCGGTCTTCGCGCTCGACGCTGTCTGCCATCCCTGGGCGAGGTGGTCGTCGAGCTCATGGATCTGCTGGAAGAACTCGTGCGAGGTGTTGCCCTTCAGGGGCACATCGATCCAACGCACCTTGTCCTGGAACTCGGGCGATTTCGGGAACAGCGTCGGTGCTTCGGCATAGAACACGTTCGTCAACACGACGACGGACTGCGGATGCTCGGCGAGGCGATCAGGAAGCGTGGCCAGCGTCAGTCGGGTGTCTTCCATGCTGACCTCCTTACCGACCACGAAGAAGGGGACGGTCGGAAGCTGCCGGTGCAGCTCGCGCAGCACCTGGCTGAGGACCATCCCGTTGCCGGTGCCGGCATCGAACAGTCGCAGCGCCGGAGGGCGAGGCACGATGTGGGTGATTTCGCGGCCGATGCGGGCAGCGACTTCCGCCTTCTCGCTGGTCGTCATCACGAACAGGAGGTACTTCTCGCGGTTGTCGAAGAACCGGAAGGGCTGCGACTTCGCCGCGGCGCCAGAGGTGGTGTCCACCGCTTCGATCTCGGCCATCGCAATCCCCCGTTCGACGTGCCGAAACTACCCTCGCCCGGGTCGGTGGGCATCACGCGGGTTCGCGTCTGGCGAACGCCGGATGAAAGGCGCGCCGTTGCCTCATCCCTTGCGGGCCAGGTCACCGATGATCTGCTGCGAGGCCAACTTGCCGGGGCCACCGGAGACGCAGCCGCCCGGATGGGTGCCGGAGCCGCACTGGTAGTAGCCGTCGATCGGTGTGCGGTACTGGTTCCAACCCGGCGCCGGTCTGAAGAAGTACATCTGCGGCGACAAGAACTCGCCGGCGAAGATGTTGCCCTCGGTGAGACCGACGACGCGCTCGATGTCGAGCGGCGTCACGACCTCGCGATGCAACACGAGCTCGCCGAAGCCGGGGAAGAACGACTCCAACGTTGCCTGCACGTTGTCGCCGAAGTTCTGCCGCTCCGAGTCCCAATCGCTGCCCTTCAACTCGTACGGCGCGTACTGGATGAAGCACGACATCACATGTTTGCCCGGCGGGGCCATGTCGGGGTCGACCAGCGATTGGATGCAGGCGTCGATGTAGGGCCGTTTGCTGTACCAGCCATACTTCGCGTCGTCGAAGGCATGCTCCAGGTAGTCCATCGTCGGCCCGATGTTGGTGAAGCCGCGGAACTGATCCGTTCGGTCGCCGAGCGCCGGGTAGCGGGGAGGGCCATCGAGGGCGAAGTTGACCTTGGCCGATGTGCCCTGGAAGCGGAAGCGACGAATGCTGTCGTTGAGCTCGGTGGGCAACTCCGCCGGATCGACGAGTTGGGTGAACGTGCGCCGCGGGTCGAGCGAACTGACCACGACCTTCGCCTTCAACTCGGTGCCGTCAGCGAGAGCAACCCCCGTGGCCCTGCCGTTGTTGGTGATGACATGGCTGACCGGTGTATCGACGACGATCTCGGCACCGAAGGCTTGTGCGGCGCGGGCCAGCACCTGCGTGAACCCCCCGTTTCCGCCTTTGTGGAAGGCCCACGAACCGAAGTGGCCATCGTGCTCGCCGAGGTTGTGGAACAGCAGCACGAGACCCGAGCCCTGCGAGCGCGGGCCAACCTTGCTGCCGATGATGCTCGATGACGCCAACCACCCCTTGATGATGTCGCTCTCGAAGTAGTCGTCGAGGAAGTCGGCGGAACTTCCGGTCAACAACCGAATGCAGTTCTGCAGCACGCGCGGCGGCAGCGACTTGAGGCGTTTGGCGAGATCGGCCAACTGCATCGCGTCCTCGGGCTCGTTGCCGAACAGGTTGGGCGGTGCGGCGTCCATCAGCGGCTTGAGGGCCTGACACACCTGCGCCATGTCGTAGAGGTATTGATCCATCGCATCGGCGTCGTGGTTGGAGTGCCGGGCGATCTCCTTGATGTTCTCGTTGCGATCGGTGCCCATCAGCAGGTAGTCACCGTTCTCCATCGGAGCGAACGCGCTGGGCATCTGAATCGGCATGAACCCGTGCTTGGTCAACTCGAGGTCGTGGATGATGTCGGGGCGCAACAGGCTGAGCGCGTAGGAGAACGTCGTGAAGAGGAACCCGGGGATCAACTCTTCGGTGATGGCCGCGCCACCGACGATGTGCCTGCGTTCGATGATCAGCGTGCGCAGACCCGACTTGGCGAGGTAGGCACCGTTGACCAGACCGTTGTGGCCGCCACCGATAACGATTGCGTCGTAGGAACGTTTCGATGTCATCGGTCAGGCTGTCTTTCTCGGCGGATTGAACAACGGTGGCCGGGCCACGACAGCTCGAACCGTGTGATAGCGGTGGTTGATCGTTATCTCGAGATTGACGCGCGAGCCAGCCTTGGCGAGCTCGGGCTTCACGCGCGCCATGGCGATGTGGCGCTGCAGCATCGGTGAGTACATGAAGCTGGTCGTGTACCCGACGCGGCCGCCGTCGTCGTCGTACAGCATCATCTCGTAGACGATCGGGGTCTCGTCCTTTGGCGGGATCAACCCCGCTTCTCCGTAATGACGATCCCAGTCGCGCCAGTCGATCATCAGGCCGACCATCTTCCAGCGCGAGCTCTTCTCGGCGAGTTCGCGTTCGATCGAGGCACGGCCGATGAACCGGCGCGTGGAGGTGACAAGGTCGCGGAACATCCATCCGAAGCCGAGCTCGATCGGGGTCGAGCATTCGTGTTCGTTGAAGGCGAACCTGCTGGAGTGGAAGTCGACACCGATCAAAACCAACCCGGCCTCGATCCGGGTCATCAGCAACGCGCTCTGTCCCACCGGCAGCACGCCTCTTCCCTCACTGGCGACCTGCAACGCGTCCCACATCTCGACGGCGCCCTCGGCGCCGACCCAGATCTCATAGCCGAGGTCGCCCGTGTAGCCGGTACGTGACACGTGGACCGGAACATTGCCGATCTTGGCCGGCCCGTGATGGAAGAAACCGAGTGCCGCGATCTCGGGGTCGAGGCTCGCCAAGATCTCGCGTGACCTCGGTCCCTGCACGGCCAGCGACGCGTAGTCAGCGGACACATCGGTGATCTCGACCTGGTCGTAGCCGAGGAGGTTCCGGAAGTAGGCAAGGTTCGGCTCGGCCGAGGTGAGGATGAAGTCGTCGGCCGCGAACCTGATCACCACACCGTCTTCGACCACGTAGCCGCGCTCGTCGCACCACAACGTGTATTGAGCCTGGCCGTCGCGGCACGAGGCGATGTCCCGGGCGAGCACGCCACCGAGGAACTGCAGCGCATCGCGGCCACCGATCCGGTACTTGTAGAGCGGCGACGTGTCGATCAGTCCGGCTGCGTTGCGCACGGCGAAGTATTCGAACTTGTCGGCCATCTGATACTTGACCGCCGAGAGGTACCCCGACCAGTGTGACCACAGGTGGGTCTCGTTGAGGGCCGCGAGACGTTCGTGGAACGGTGTGGTCAGGACCATGCGGGCGATCGTAGACCTCTATTGGACATACGCGCAATAAGAGTTACTGTGGGGCGATGCCGCGATTGAGTCCGAGCGCTCGTCGAGATGAGATCATCGCTGCCACGTTGCGCGTCGCCGCTGTGAAAGGCCTTGCCAACACGACGGTGCGCGACGTGGCCGCTGAGATGGGCACGTCGAGCGGCCTGATCCACCACTACTTCGCTTCGATGGACGACGTCCTGGCGGCCGCCTTCGAAGAAGCAGCCGCCGCGGACTTGTCCGGAACCGAATCAGCGATGGGATCCTGCAGCGATGCAGCCGGCAAGCTCTCCAAGTTCTTTGCGGCGTATGCCCGGATCGACGAGTACGGCGCGTTCCAGATGTGGCTCGACGCCTGGGCAGAAGCCAGCCGCCGCCCGGCACTCGGTGCCACGTCGCGTCGGCTCAACGTTGCGTGGCAGCAACTGATCGTGACCACGATCGTCAGCGGTAGCAACGAGGGGACGATGACATGCGACGACCCGGAGGCAACGGCGTGGCGGGTGCTCTCGCTGCTCGACGGCTTGAGCATGCAGTTGGCCGCGCACCCGGGCGTGATCGAGCGCAGCGATGTGCTTGATTGGGCGATGACGGCGATCGAGGCCGAAGTCGGTCTTGCGTCAGGGACGCTGCAACGACCGCCAGACGAGCAACACAGCTAGGACACTCTCCAGGTCCACGCCCGCAGCAGGATGTCTTCGCCGTCTTCGTGCAGTAGCGCCATCGGTTCCGTCACGTCGACCAGCGCCCACGTGCCCGTGTCGATCAGTTGCTGCTGTCCGGCGCGGTAACCGAGTTGATCGACCGCATCGGCGCGGAACGTGATGGTGACGTGACCAGCGGGCGAGGTGACCCTGGCCAGCTCGGCAAAAGCCGAGCCGTCGACATGGCCGAGGGTGAACACCCCCACCGACACGACGGAGCCGAATCGACCGTCGTCGAACGGCAGCCGATCAAGGAGGGACACTTCGTGAAGCTCGCTGTAGACACCGCGTTCGGCGCTGCGCTGGAGCATGCCCGGCGACAGGTCGAGGCCGACGATACGCGTGTGACCCATCGCTGCCAACGCAACCCCTACCAGCCCTGTACCGCATCCGGCGTCGAGAATCTCGGTGCCTGGACTGGCGAATCGTGCACACGTCGCGGCACCCGCTTCTGGCGCGCTCCACCCGAGATCGCCGAGGTCGCGGTCATAGTCCGCGGCCCACACGTCATAGCGCTCGCGCAACTGATCGGCGCCCTGAGACGCATAGATCCACTGCAGCCTGCTGTCGCGCTCAATACTCATAGAAGCCACGCCCCGCCTTCCGACCGAGGAGGCCCGCCTCGACCATTCGCAGCAGCAGCGATGGCGGCGTGTACAGCTGCTCCTTGAACTCGCCGTACAACGACTCGGCAACTGCACGAACCGTGTCGAGGCCGATGAGGTCCGCTAATCGCAGCGGGCCCATCGGGTGTGCGCATCCCTTGACCATTCCCGTGTCGATGTCGTCGGCTGTGGCGAAGCCCGACTCGAGCATGCGGATGGCCGCGAGGATGTACGGGATCAAGAGCGCGTTGACGATGAACCCGGCGCGGTCACGGGAGCGGACGACGGTCTTTCCGAGCGCATCTGTGGCGAACTGCTCAATGTCCGTCGCTACTTCCGGAGATGTCAACAACGACGTCACGAGCTCCACGAGAGGTAGTACCGGGACGGGATTGAAGAAGTGGATGCCGATCACCTGTGACTCACGATTGGTGGCCCTGGCCAGCTTCATGATCGGGATGCTGGAGGTGTTGGATGCCAGCACGGCCTCTGGCTTGCACACTGCATCGAGCCGGGCGAACACGTCAACCTTCATCGCCTCGTCCTCCGCGACCGCTTCGATGACGAGGTCGCAGTTGCCGAGTGCTTCGAGCTCGTGACCGAAAGCCAACCGCTGCCACGCAGCATCGTGATCGCTGTCCGAGAGCCGACCTGATGTCACCGCCCGCTTCAACGAGTTGGCAACACGCGCCATGCCTGCTTCGGCCATGGCCGGCGAGCTCTCGGTGACCGTCACGTCCAGCCCGGCACGAGCGGCGACCTCGGCTATGCCCGAGCCCATCAGACCGCACCCCACCACGCCGATCTTGCCGATCACCCTCGACACGCGTTACCCACCAGTTTCCTCGACATGCACAGATCTTGGCAGACCCTGGTCGGGCACCTCATGCTGGCCCCGATCAGTTGCCATGCTCAGTTGCCTGATCAGTTGCCTGATCAGTTGAGGGTCACGGTGATCTCGGTTGCTTTCACCGAGGCCCAGATCTCGAGGCCGACCTTGATCCCCAACATCGCGGCCGATCCTGCAGTGATCTCCGATGTCAGCTGAATCGGACCCTCGAGCCGGACACGGGCGCGGTCGGCCTGGAGGTCGACATCGACGACAACGCCCACCCAGGTGTTGCGCGGGCTGCCCTCAGGTCTCTTGGCGTGAAGCGACACAGCCTGAGGACGGATCACCGCGATTGCAGGACCGTCGATGTCGTCTGCTGCGACAACAAGGGTCCCGCCACTATCGGCCGCGAAGACACCGCCCATCACCGAGCCAGTCAGCAGATTGACGCCGACGAGCTCACCGACGTATGCCGATCGGGGGTGGGCGGCGATCTCGGTGAAGGTTCCGCTCTGCACGACGTGGCCCTGCTCGATGATGACGACGCGATCGGCCAAGGTGTACGCGTCGATCGGATCGTGGGTGACGAGCACGGCCGAACCCCTGAACTCGGTCAGGTGTCGCCGCAACTCTCGACGGACCTCCACCTTCGTGGCCGCGTCGAGGGCCGCCAACGGCTCGTCGAGCAGCAACATCTTCGGTTCGGACGCAAGCGCCCGAGCCAACGCGACTCGTTGGGCCTGACCACCCGACAACCCATTCGGGCGTGATCGCTCGACCTCCTCGCTACCGACCCGCCGCAACCAGTGCTGGGCTTCGTTGTGCGCCGTTGCCTTGTCGACACCTCGTGCTCGCAGCCCGAAGGCCACGTTCTCGAGCACGGACATGTGAGGGAACAGCAGGTACTGCTGGAACATCACACCGGCGGAGCGCTGCTCTGCCGGCACGAAGATGCCGGCAGAGGGGTCATCGACGATGCTGCCCAGTATCTCGATCGAGCCGCGGTCGAGCCCGAGCAAGCCGGCGAGGCAACGAAGAATGGTGCTCTTGCCCGCTCCGTTGGGGCCGAGCAGAGCGACGACCTCGCCGGCAGCGGCATCGAGCCAGACGTCGAGGTTCAGCGTTCCGCGGGCGACGACGATGTGGGCGCGCAGCGTCACCTTGCCCGTTCTCCCCCGCCCAACCACCGGTCGCGCAGCGCGACGAGAACGGCGAAGGAAACAGCGACCATCAACAGCGCTAGGACGATCGCCTCTCGGGGATCGACATCGAGCGCGCTGTAGACCGCCAGCGGCAGGGTTTGCGTCGTACCAGGAAAGCTGCCGGCAAACGTGATGGTCGCACCGAACTCACCGAAGGCGCGGGCCCACGCAAGCACGGCACCGGCGATCAGGGCGGAGCGAATTGCGGGCAGCGTGACTCGGCGGAAGGAATACCAACTGCTGGCGCCGAGGGTCCGTGCTGCCTCATCGTGGCCGCCTTCGGCTTGCCGCAGCGCGGCCTCGACCGTGACGACGAAGAAGGGCATGGCAACGAACGTCTGGGCTACCACAACACCGGCCGAGGTGAACGGAAGCTGTATATCGAACCAGCGATCGAGCCACTGCCCGACGAGCCCGCGGCGCCCCAAGGCGTACAACAGCGCAACGCCCCCGACCACGGGGGGCAGCACCATCGAGAGGGTGCACAACGCTCGAACGACCGAACTGCCGACGAACCGGCGGCGAGCGAGCAGCCACGCCAGCGGGAGACCGAACACGACCGAGAGAGCGGTTGAACACAGACTGCAGACGATGGACAGCCTCAATGCCTGGCGCACGTTGGGGCTGCGCAGGATCCTTGCAGCGTCGCTCCACGGTGCCCGGCTCATCAGGCCGGCCAGCGGGAGTGCGAAGAAGGCAATTGCCAGAACCGCCATCGCGACGGCCGGCCACGGCAATGCACGTTCGTTGCGGCGTGCTGCTCTGTTCACTCTTCTTGATCGCTGTCGGATCCAGACCACGTGAAGCGCGGCAAACGCTTTTCGACAAACGCAGCGATCCCCTCCGCGCTCTCACTCGCGGCGGCAGCCACGTCCTTCCAATGCTCCTGCACGTCCCCGGGAACCATGCCGCGCGCGGCAACATGGCCCACCATCGACTTCGTGGCGGCTTGGGTCAAGAGAGAACGGGCCGCGAGCACGCCGGTCAACGTAGCAAGCCGCTGCTGTCCGTCCGCGACACTGACCACTTCGTCGACCAGACCGATGCGCAGAGCTTCGTCTGCGCTGATCAGTTCGCCCGTGAAGAGCAGGCGCTTGGTTCTGGCAGGACCGAGGAGATGGGTCACGCGCTCCAAGGAGGCGCTCGGGTAGACGATGCCCAACTTTGCCGGTGTGATCCCGAATCGGGCGTCGGTGGTAGCGATCCGCAGATCGCAGTCGATGGCGAGTGCACATCCGCCACCGATGCAATCACCCGAGATGTAAGCGATCGTCGGCTTGGGAAGTGCGGCCAACACGGCCTCGGCAGCGTTGTTGACTTCGGCGAACGAACGCTCGTCGCTGCGGCGGGCGACGTTCAGCTCGGTGATGTCGGCGCCGGCGCAGAAGTGCTCGCCTGATCCGCGCAGCACCACGACGCGCACACTCCTGTCAGTCGCCAGCCGAGCCGCCCGCTCACCGAGGCTTGCCCACATCTCGTAGTTCATGGCGTTTCGCTTGCTCGGGCGGTTCAGCCAGATCGTCGCGACCGCGCCATCGCTGGTCAAGCGGATCGATTCATCGGCGTCGACGTTCATCGACGAACAGTGTGGCCCACCCGGACCGGATCGGACGGTACGGTGGAGCCGACGAGGAGGATGTGTGTGAAACGGACGCGGCTGGCCATGGCTGGTTTGGTCCTGGCGATGCTGACCGGCTGTGGTGACAGCGGCAACGCCAAGGATTCGGGCGCTGGCTTCTGCGACGCGGCGCGTGCGGCCAAGGCTTCCTCCGACAACCAGCAAAAGCTCTTCGACTCCCAAGACGCGCCGGGACCCGACAAGGTCCAACCGGCCATCGATGATTTCGCCGCAAAGTTCGCGGCACTGTCCGGTCTGGCGCCTGCCGAGATCAAACCCGAGGTCGATGCGCTCAATGAGGCGGCGCAGGCGTTGCTGGCAGTCGTGCAGGCCAACAACTACGACGTCGTCGCGATGATCTCGACTCCGGAGTTCGCCAAGCTCAACGAGGCGTTCTCCAGCGACGCGTACCAGGCCGCGCAGGATCGCTTCCAGCGCTACCTCGACACCAACTGCACGTCGACCAGCACACCTGGGACCTGACTGTGGCCTTCGATATCAGCGAAGAGGTGCAGCAGGCGTTGCGCAATGGTCAGCCGGTGGTGGCACTCGAATCGACCATCATCAGCCACGGGATGCCGTACCCGGAGAACATCGCGATGGCGGGTGAGGTCGAAGTCATCGTTCGCCAGCGGGGCGCCACCCCCGCAACGATCGCCGTCATCGATGGTGTGTGCCGGATCGGTCTGACTGGCACCGAGATCGAGTTGCTCGCGACTCGTCGCGAGGTTCACAAAGCAACAACGCGTGACCTCCCATGGCTCGTCGCGACGAGATCGACGGGCGCCACAACCGTCGCCGCGACGATGCATCTCGCTGCGCTCGCAGGCATTCGGATCTTCGCGACCGGCGGTGTGGGTGGCGTGCATCGTGGCGCCGTCACCACGTTCGACATCTCGGCTGATCTCACCGAACTGGCAGTGACTCCAGTGGGCGTCGTCTGCGCGGGTGTGAAGTCGATTCTCGACATCGCGCTGACCTTGGAGTATCTCGAAACTGTGGGCGTCCCCGTCGTCGTTGTCGGCAGCGACCAGTTCCCCGCGTTCTACAGCCGCACGAGTGGCCAGCCGGCGCCACGACAGGTCGACGACGTTCGCGAGGCAGCAGCAGTGCTCGACGCGACATGGGGCGAGCTGAAGTTACGACGCGGCATCCTCATCGCCAACCCGATTTCAGTAGAGGACGAGATCCCGTCGCGGGAGATCGACGGCGTCATCGTCGATGCTTTGAGGGAGTTGGATGACCATGGGATCGTCGGGCAGGCGGTCACTCCGTTCCTGCTGTCGCGGATCGCCGAGCGGTCTGGCGGCCGCAGCCTCGCCGCCAACATCTCCCTGATCAAACACAACGCGGCGGTTGCCGCCGACATCGCTGTCGAGTTCGCCAAGCTGACCTAGTCACGCTTCGACCGCGGCGGCCAGATTGGCAAGGGTTGCCTCCATGTTCTGCCGGTTCCTTCCGGGACGGTCGCGTACCCCGATGAACAGGCTGCCGATCGTCCCGAAGACCGGCACTCGATGGTCGGTCCACGTCTCGACGACCCTGGTCGTCGCTCCCGCGGTGCCGTCAGGCTGTTCGAAGCGGTAGTGCCAGTTGGCAACCTTGAATGGTCCGAGGGTCACGTCGAAGCCGAACTCCTCACCGGGGCTGGCGACGGTGACCACCACATCGGTGCTCCAGCGAAACCTCCCGGAACGGTTCGAGCCTTTGAAGCGGGCACCGACCACCGGCCCGGACGCGCCGTCGAGCCACTTTCCTCCGGTGTTCTCCGGCGACCAGTCGCCCATGCGCGACAGGTCACTGACGAGTGCGTAGAGCTCGGCGGCTTTGGCACGAATCGTTCTTTCGACACTGATCTGGTCGGGCATCTGCCTATCTGAACAGATCGCGGCTCTGGTCGCGCAGTACCGGCGCGATGGTCGCAGTGTCGTCGACCTCCCACGGGTAGCCGCGGATCACACCAACGGGCATCCGTGAGATGTTGCCCTTGACCAGTTCCGCGGCCCCGGCCAACTCGTCCGCGAGGCAGACGGCCTGCACCTTGAACTCGTGGCCGTGCGGATCGAACTGGCCGATGTAGCTGTAGATGGGCTGCATGCCGGCGATGCCGATGGCTACGTCGGTCTGGCCTTCGCGCCAGGCTCGGCCAAAGGTGTCGGAGATGATGACTGCGACGTCGACACCATGCCGGGCAAGGCCTGCTCGGATTCGTCGCGCCGATTCGTCCGGATCGGTCGGCAGTATTACGACGCGGCCATGAGCACCGCTGGACGATTGATCGACACCGCTGTTCGCGCATACGAATCCGTGGTGTGTCTCGGTGATGAGCACCGGGCCCACTTGTCGAACGATGCGCTTGGCCTCACGCAGCACGACCTCGGTCACGGCTGCATCCTTGTCCCACTTGGCGGACCATTCGGCCGCGAACGGGGATGGCGTGATGCCGGCGAGCTCGATGACACGACCCTCGCTCTTCGAAACGACCTTCGAGGTCACGACCACGATGTCGCCGTCGGCGAGCAAAGCTTCCGCAGCAATTGCGGCGGCGGCAATGGTGTCTGCAAGATCGATGCCCTCGGTGATCTCGGGAATCCCCGGCACACCGAAGATCTGCAAGCCGGCCACGGGCTGAACGTAGCAGCGCGCGATGCAGCACAATGGGTCCATGGTCTCCGACTTGTTCGATGCGACAGCGTGGCGCGAGCTGCCCGGGTTCACGTTCGACGACATCACCTACCACCGGGCTGTCGAGCACGGCACGGTTCGCATCGCCTTCAACCGTCCAGAGGTGCGCAACGCGTTCCGCCCGCGCACGGTCGATCAGCTGTACACAGCGCTGGACCATGCCCGCATGTCTACCGATGTGGGTTGTGTCCTTCTCACTGGCAACGGCCCCTCTCCCAAGGACGGCGGCTGGGCGTTCTGCAGTGGTGGCGATCAGCGGATCCGCGGGCGCGACGGCTACAAGTACGCCGCCGGCGAGGAACGGGAATCGATCGAGCCGGGCCGCGCCGGACGGCTGCACATCCTCGAGGTGCAGCGACTGATCCGCTTCATGCCCAAGGTCGTCATTTGCGTCGTGCCCGGCTGGGCGGCGGGTGGCGGCCACAGTCTCCATGTGGTGTGCGACCTCACCCTGGCCAGCGACGAGCACGCCAGGTTCAAGCAGACCGACGCCGATGTAGCCAGTTTCGACGGTGGGTTCGGCAGCGCCTACCTGGCGCGGCAGGTCGGCCAGAAGTTCGCCCGCGAGATCTTCTTCCTCGGCCGCGACTACTCAGCCGCCGACGCGCACAGGATGGGAATGGTCAACGCTGTCGTGCCGCACGCCGAGTTGGAGTCGACTGCATTGCAATGGGCGAAGGAGATCAACGCCAAGAGCCCCACAGCGCAGCGAATGCTGAAGTTCGCGTTCAACATGATCGACGATGGCCTCGTCGGTCAGCAGGTCTTCGCGGGGGAGGCGACGCGCCTGGCGTACGCCACCGACGAGGCCGAGGAAGGCCGGTCTGCCTTCCTCGAAAAGCGTGATCCCGACTGGAGCGCCTACCCCTGGCACTACTGACGTGATCCTCATCGACGACGCAGACGATCCAAGGCTGGCCTGCTTCCGGCGCAACGAACGCGGTCTGACGAATCGGCGCCAACGGCGCAGCGACGATGGCGACGGCATCTTCATGGCCGAAGGTGATCTCGTCGTCGAACGCGCTCTGCATGCGGGTTGTGCGCCGGTTGCCGTGTTGGTCGACGCCGCCAAGGTTCCATCTGTGACCGCGCGAATACCTGATGGCGTGCCGATCTACGGCGGCGGCGATCGAGTGCGGGCAATGGTCACGCAACTCGGGGTGCCCCAGGGGATCGTCGCTCTGTTCGCCAGGCCGCCACGCACCACGACACGAATGCTTGCCCTGGAAGCGAAGCGTCTCGTCGTGGTCGAGTCGGTCGACAACCCGATCAACGTTGGTTCGATCGTCCGCAATGCCGTGGGACTTGGATGGGACGGACTGATCTTCGACTACACCAGCGCAGACCCGCTGTCGCGGCGATCGCTTCGTGTCTCGATGGGGCAGGCGATCGCGTTCCCGGCCGCGCGCAGCATCCGCCTGGCCGATGATCTCCACGAGCTGGTGGCCGCGGGATTCTCCGTCTGCGCGCTCACACCATCCCCGGACGCAGTCGACATCGGCGCAGTGCCGGCCACCGAGCGCATGGCGATCGTCATCGGCTCCGAACGCGCCGGTTTGTCCGAGGAAGCTCTCTCGGCGTGCACGTGTCGTGTGCGGATCCCGATGGCAGGCGGAATCGACTCTCTCAACGCTGCCGCTGCGAGCGCAGTGGCTTGTTACGCGCTCGGCGGCACCTAGACATCCCACGGGCGGTTCGTGTCAAGCGGCTTGTCGTTGTCGGTGTCCCCAGGCGGTGTGTTCGTCGTAGAGGATCCCGTGTCGGAGGCATCCGTGGAGGATGCCGACGAGGCGGTTGGCGAGCGCGCGAAGCG
>JANPGV010000201.1:0-4614 GCA_031424145.1 Ilumatobacteraceae bacterium | reverse complement strand
TCGAACGTCGCAGCTCGGGGTCTTCCACGGGCCGCAGGGCCTCGATGATCTGCTCAGTCGTAGTTGACGGCATGCGGGCCTTTCGGGGAAACGGGTCGCAGCGAATTACCACTACGCAGATAGGTAGAATACCGGCGTGGCAGCGAACCCGCCCAGCGCACCGATGGCATCTGGTGCCTTCACCGCGACAGTTTCGGCAATCACCAACGCGTTCGGCGATCCCACCCGCCGTGGCATATACCTGTTCGCCCGCGAGCACCCCTCCGGAGTCACGGCATCGCGGGTCGCGGAAGAGTTCGGTCTGCACCCCAACGTGGCCCGGCACCACCTCGACCGTCTTGCCGCCGGCGGCTACCTGGAGGTTGCCGTCGAGCGTGCCGAGGGAGCTGGCGCCGGCCGACCGTCCAAGCGCTACCGCTCGGTGGCCAATGTGTCGCTCGATGTTCCCGTGCGCAGCGATGATCTGGTGTTGTCACTGCTCGGAAAGGCGTTGGCGCTCCTGCCCAGCGACCAAGCCGAGGCGATGGCCGAACAGGTCGGGCAGGAATATGGTCAGGCCATGGCTGCAGGGCTCTCCGGCCCCGATGTCGCGGCCGGCCAACGCAGTCTCCGCTCGGCGATGCAGGCCGTTGCCGATGCACTCACCGCGCACGGTTTCGCGGCGCACGCCGACCAGCGCAACAACCAGTTGCGGATCGTCAACAACCACTGCCCGTTCGGCGACGTCGCCATTGAGCATCCCGTGATCTGCGCCGTTGATCGCGGCATGGTCAAGGGCATGCTCGGCGCGTTGTGCGGCGAGACGGATGTCAGCACCGAGGCGTCACTGCCGCGGGGCGACACGTTCTGCGCTACGACTTTCTGAGCGCGCCGGGCGTCACTTGCGCAACTGGGCGTACTCGATGACCCGCGTCACGATCTCGTCATTGCATTTCGCCACCGCGCCGTTGTCGAACGGAGGCTGTGGGTCGTACTCGATCATCAGCTGAGCCGCCTGGGCAGCAGTGCGATCGACCAGCAACTCGAGCAGCCGCAGAGCCATGTCGATCCCGCTCGACACGCCTGCCGCGGTGATGATCCTGTCGTCGAGGTGCTCGACGACCCGCTCCGCGGTTGGCGTTGCCCCTGTTGCTTCCAACTCGGGGTAGCACGCCCAGTGCGTCGTGGCTGTAAGACCCTTCAACAATCCGGCGCCACCCAGAACGAGCGCACCGGTGCAGACCGACGTGGTGTACTTCGTTGATTCGTGCGCTGTGCGAACCCACTCCAGGACCCGCTCGTCGTGCACGAGCGGCCGCGTCCCGACACCGCCAGGAAAGACGACGACGTCGGGATTGGTGAGCTCCTCGAATGTCGCATCGATGGTGATGCCGAGCATGCCGTTCTCGCTGCGAACCTCACCGCGTTCGTGGCCGATGAACGTAACGTCGATCGATGGAACTCGTTGCAGCACCTCATACGGACCGATCGCATCGAGCGCTGTGAACTTGGGGAACAGGGGGATGGCGACTTGCATGATGGTGTCCTTTGCTATGAGGCGGCTTCTATGAGGCGACACGGCGCTGCTCGATGGTCTGCGGTCGGAACCTGCGCCGATAGGTGTCGGGCGCGATTCCGACTCGCCGGTGAAAGGCCCGACGAAGCGACTCGGCGGTTCCGAGCCCGCAGTGGGCGGCAACGAGATCCAGCGATGCAGCTGTTGTCTCCAACTCCGCTCTGGCGGCGTCGACGCGAACCCGTTCGACGTATCGCGCCGGTGTTTCGCCGACTTGCGCGGTGAAGACGCGACTGAAATGGCGGCTGCTCATCGATGCCCGTGCAGCCAGCAGGTCGAGGCGGTGGTCGTCGGCAGGGTGGGTGTCGATGTAGTCCTGCGCTGCCCGAACGGTGGATCGAGCGGCACGCGGTGTCCACACTGGCACGGCGAACTGTGTCTGCCCGCCAGGTCGATGCAGGAACATCACCATCCAACGGGCGACGGTTTGGGCCACCTCGTTGCCGTGGTCGGCGTCGACCATGGCCAGCGCAAGATCGATCCCCGCCGTGACACCTGCCGATGTCCACACGTTGCCGTCGCGGCGATAGATCGGGTCGGGGTCGACCGTTAGTCGCGGGTACTCCTCAGCCAACTGCTGCGCTCGCGCCCAATGCGTGGTGACAGTTCGCCCGTCGAGCAGTCCCGCCTCTGCAGCAATGAACGCACCGGTGCACACAGTCGCGACACGACGGCTGTTTCGCGCAGCGATTCGGATCCAGTCGACCAGTGCGGGCCCATATCGCGCAGACTGGGCGCCGTCGCCGCCAGGGATCAGCAACGTGTCGGTCTTGGTCCGACCCGATGGCAGTGGAGCAGTCACGATCTGCAATCCGCTCTCACTCGTGACCGGCTTGCCCTGTTCCGAGACCATCGCCAGGTCGTAGCCGACGGATGAGCGGTGCTTGGAAGCCAGCACCATCGTTGCGCCGGCGAACACTTCGTGCGGGCCGATCGCGTCGAGCGGTTGCATTCCGTCGTAGGCCACGATGACGACAGATCGGCGGGCCACGTGGTGATCATCGCTGTTCCGGCTGATGGCGTCAATGCCACGGTTCCCACGAATCAGGACACGAGCGAAGTTCGTTCTGCGGAGAACTGTCTCTACGATGGTCACGACCCTCATCGAAAGGACCGACGTGGACGTACGCATCGGCGTCACCCAAGTAGCTCGCGAGCTCACACTCGAGCTCGCCGACGATCTCGATCGTGAGGCTCTGAAGACCAAGGTCGAGGCTGCCCTCTCCGGCGCCGTCGACGTTCTGTGGCTGACGGACAGACGCAACCGGGATATAGGCGTGTGCTCCGCGAAGATCGCGTACGTCGAAATCGGAACACCCGACAGCGAACGCAAGATCGGGTTCGGCGGCTGACAGCGTTTGCGCGACGGGCGATCTGCGCGACGCCTGGGTGCTAGAACGACTGCATGGCCACGTTGGGCGAACTCTGCCGGCAACACACGTCGCTGACGCGCGACGAGATCAATCATCTCAAACAGTTGATGAGCGAATGGGGCCTGCTCGCTGACCTGTGCTTCGCCGATCTGCTGCTGTACGTCCCGTCGACCGATTCCGAGTGGCTGATCGTCGCGCAGGTCCGTCCGGCCACCGGTCAGACGATCTATCTCACCGACTACGTCGGGGTCCCGGCCGACAACGAGCGACCGCTGTTGACGTCGGCGTTCGACACCGGCGAGATCTCCGAAGGCGAGATCTCCGTCGATTCGCTGCCGGAGCCTGCACGGATGTTGGCAATACCCGTGCGGTTCGGCAGCAAGCCGATTGCGGTCCTGTCTCGCGAATGGTCCAACAGGGTCGGCCGTCAACCGGGGGAGCTGGAGCGGACGTATCTAGGAATCTTCCAGCGGTTCGCGGCGATGATCGCCGAGGGCTCGTTCCCGTTCCATGGTCTCGTCGGGGACTCGAGTGCCGCACCTCGCGTGGGTGACGGTGTGATGGTGCTCGACGACGAGGCACGAGTGCGCTACGCATCGCCGAACGCGGTGTCCGCGCTGCATCGCGTCGGCATCAGTGCCAACGCAGTCGGCATGCGCCTCGCTGAACTCGGTTTCAACGACAGTCCGGTCCGGCTGGCATATGAAGATCACATGCCGGTGATCGAGGAGTTCGACCAGACACCCAATGTCACGTTGCTGACCCGTTGCATGCCCATCCTCGCTGCCGGCGAGGTGACAGGTGGTGTTCTTCTGCT
Organism: Ilumatobacteraceae bacterium; assembly: GCA_031424145.1. GTDB lineage: Bacteria > Actinomycetota > Acidimicrobiia > Acidimicrobiales > Ilumatobacteraceae > JAENVT01. The sequence continues at coordinate 869 of JANPGV010000201.1, read as the reverse complement.
GCGCGACGTCACCGAGGTGCGCAAGCGCGACAAGTTGCTGCTGTCGAAGGATGCGACGATTCGCGAGATTCACCACAGGGTGAAGAACAACCTGCAGACGATCTCGTCCCTGCTGCGATTGCAGGGCCGGCGGCTCGAGTCACCTGAAGCCAAAGCCGCGGTCGCCGAGTCGGTCCGGCGGATTCGCACGATCGCTCTGGTCCATGAGACTTTGTCGCGCGAACCGGGCGACGACGTCGCGTTCCTCGAGATCGTCCGTCCGTTGCTCCGCCTCGCCGAGGAAGGCCTGCAATCACCGGACCGTCCCGTGCGGTTCACGGTTCAAGGTGATGGTGGGCGGCTGCCGTCCACGATCGCCACGCCGCTGTCGGTTGTGTTGACCGAGTTGTTGCAGAACGCCGTGGACCACGGCTTCCCCGAGGGCAGCAACGGAGGCGACGTCGTCGTGCAGCTCAACCCGAACGAGGATCAGCTCAACATCCGAGTGATCAACGACGGTCGCGGCCTCGACTCACAGTTCGAGTTGAACAAGGCCACGGGGCTCGGCCTGTCGATCGTGCGCACGTTGGTCACGACCGAATTGGCGGGCAGCATCGTGATGCGTGCCGGCATGCCCGAAGACTTTGCGGCTGCAGGCCTCGGTGATCAACCCAAGGGCGCGGGAACGGTCGTCGATCTCACCGTGCCGATTTGATGTGGGCCGATTTGACGTGGGCCGATTTGACTTGGGCCGATCAGCCGGCGGCTTTCTGGCGAGCGACGTACTGGCGCCGCAGCACACGGCGCTCCTCTTCAGAGGTGCCGCCCCATATACCCGAGTCCTGGTTCGTCTCGAGCGCGTAGTCGAGGCAATCGCGCTGCACCGGACA
>JANPGV010000200.1:0-8623 GCA_031424145.1 Ilumatobacteraceae bacterium | reverse complement strand
GAGCCGACACTGGCCATGACGATCGAGATCTTGAAGGGTGTGCGCGAGAAGTACGAAGCACACCACAGGGTCACAATCACCGATCAGGCCATCGTCGCAGCTGCCAACCTGTCCGACCGGTACATCAGCGACCGTCACCTGCCCGACAAGGCCATCGACCTCATCGACGAGGCCGGTGCCCGTCTGCGCATCAAGCGCATGGGCACCCCGCCCGACCTCAAGGAGATCGAGCGCAAGCTCACCGAGGTTCAAGAGTCGAAGAAGCGTGCCGTCGAAGAGCAGCAGTTCGAAGAAGCAGGTCGCCTCCGCGATCAGGAGAAGTCGCTGCTCGACGAGAAGTCGATCAAAGAGGCCGAAGTCAAGGCCAGCGGTGTCGATCTGTTCGACGAGGTCGACGAGGAAGCCATTGCCGAGGTGCTCAGCATCTGGACAGGCATCCCGGTCTACAAGCTCACCGAGGAAGAGACAGCCAAGCTCCTCAACATGGAAGCCGAGCTCCACAAGCGGATCATCGGCCAGGAAAATGCCATCAAGGCTGTCAGCCAGAGCGTGCGCCGTACCCGAGCCGGCCTGAAGGATCCGAAGCGCCCCAGCGGCTCGTTCATCTTCCTCGGGCCCACCGGCGTCGGCAAGACCGAGCTCGCCAAGACGCTTGCCGAGTTCCTGTTCGGCGATGAGGACTCGTTGATTGCGCTCGACATGAGCGAGTACATGGAGAAGCACACGGTCAGCCGCCTGGTCGGTGCGCCTCCCGGGTACGTCGGGTACGAAGAAGGCGGTCAGCTCACCGAGGCTGTGCGCCGCAAGCCGTTCAGCGTGGTCCTGTTCGACGAGATCGAAAAGGCTCACCCCGACGTCTTCAACACGCTGCTGCAGATCTTGGAAGAGGGTCGTCTCACCGACAGCCAGGGCCGCACTGTCGATTTCCGTAACACCGTCTTGATCATGACCAGCAACCTCGGCACCGCCGATCTGCGCAAGGCCAACGTCGGGTTCACCAAGGTCGACTCGGCGATGAGCTACGAGCGCATGAAGGACAAGGTCAACGAAGCGCTGAAGACGCACTTCCGTCCCGAGTTCCTCAACCGCATCGACGAGGTCATCGTCTTCCACGAACTGGCTCGCGCGGAGGTCATGGAAATGGTCGACCTGATGACGAAGCGGTTGACCGGACAGCTCGAAGGTCAGGGCCTTGGCATCGAACTCACCCAGGGCGCCAAGGAACTGCTGGCCGAGAAGGGCTACGACCCGCAACTCGGTGCTCGTCCGCTGCGTCGTGCCATTCAGCGCATGATCGAAGACGTGCTCAGCGAGAAGATCCTCTACAAGGAGTTCCACGCCGGCGACATCATCGTCGTCGACAGCGAGGACGATCCCGAGAAGCCGGGCGAGAAGAAGCTCAAGTTCTCGTCAGTGGAGGGCTTCTTGCCCCCCGTCGCTGTGGAGTTGGCTGCAACCGGCGCGCCAGAAGCGCCAGAGCCCACGCTGCCGACCGAGTGACGTTCAGTCGACCACGGCAACACGGGTGACCTCGCCGAGGTTGCCTGCAACGGGGCGTTCCGCCAGGATCTGATCGTCGGCCGACACCAGGGTCATCCGGCCCGTGCCCACGATCACGATGTTGCCGTTGTCGAGCACCGTCAGCGCTTCGACGCCCATGTCCCATGTGAACGAATCCGTGACGGTAAGCGTCTCCGGGTCGAGACGGAACAGCCTGCCGTCCAGGGCAACGACGACCTCAGTCTGGGACGCGCCGATCGCCACCCGAAACGCTTCCCCACCGAGCGCGGCGACCGCGGTCGCCTCGGGCATCCCCGGCCCGAAGTTCGTGATGTCGCTGACGTGATAACCGGCGATGCCGCCGGTGCTCGACGCCGCGAACAGGCGCGACCCGCTCGGGTTGACGGCCAACGCACCCGGATGGTCGGCCAGGCCGAGCTCCTTCGGCACGTCGAGGCACCACACGCCGTTGAACAAGCCGAGCGTGTGGACGAACGAGCCAACGTTCTCGCCGCCCTCGCTGGCGTCCTGGTAGAGGGTGAACAGGAGTTGGTTGTTCGGCTCGAACACCGCTGTGCGACTGACCGCGGTCATGACCTCGTCGACCGTCTGGCTCTTGTCGCGTAGGTTCAACGGCAGGCCGAGCTCGCCCGTCGCGGTATCGATGATCCGCACCCGGTAGGTGTCCTTGGCGAGATACTCGATGACGAACACACCCATGGGCAGGCCATCGCCGGCCGCGTCGAACGCGTTCGCGAAGGCCTCGGGTACGAGCACGGAGTCGAACGTCCAGCGGCGAAGCTCGCCGCCCGACGGCGTCGCCAGCACCACCGTGGTGGTGCTTGCGGCGGAACTGATCAGCGCGGCGAGCTTTCCGTCCTGGGCGAGGGCGGCCGGCCGAAAATCGCCATCGAGCATGACGGGTGGGGTGATCTCGTCGTTGCGCACCTGGTGCCACTCGACCTTTGTTCGACCACCCATGTACGACGCGCTGACCACGACCTTGCCGGTCGGCGCCATCACGCCGGGGGTCACCACAGGATCGTCGTGCGGCGATAACGTCACGATGTTGCCGGCCTTCGTCGTCAACGCAAGGCGTGCCGGGAACGCAGCCATTGAATCGGTGATGCCTGAGCCGAGCTGAGTCGTCTCAGGTGCGGTCTCGCCGGTCGCGGTTGTATCGGGTGCCGCCGCGTCAATCGCTGTCGTGTCGGGTGCTGCTATCTCGCTGCTCGACGTCGCGGCCGGCGCGCCGCACGAAGTCAGCAGCAGCGCGAAGGCGATGGTCGTCTGTTTCCTCGGGATCCACATGCCCTTCGGACACCACCGTTTGCCGTCGCGTTCCGCCAGACATAGGTTTCATTGGGGTGCCCGAGCACCCAGCGTCAGGAGACTCGTCACATGGCGACCTATGGATTGCAACTGCCCGACTTCTCGTGGATCGTCGATGCGGATCCCCCCACGACCATGGACCGTTTGCGCTCGGTCGCCGAGATCGCCGAGGATTCGGGCTTCTCGTCGATGTGGGTGATGGACCACCTCCTGCAGCTTCCACCACTGGGCGGACCGGCAGCCTCGATCCTGGAGGGCTATGTCGCCCTCGGGGCGTTGGCTGCCCTGACCAGGCGTGTCGAGCTCGGCACACTCGTCACCGGCGTGACCTATCGCAACCCGGCGCACCTCGCCAAGCAGATCGCCTCACTCGACGCGATGACAGGTGGCAGAGCCATTCTCGGCATCGGCGCCGCATGGTACGACGTGGAGCATGCGGCCTACGGCTGGGACTTTCCACCGGTGAAGGAACGGTTCGGTCGTCTGCGCGAAGCAGTCACGATATGCAGAGGCATGTTCGACAACGAAACGTTCACGTTTGAGGGGACGTCAGGAAGCTGGCGATCCTCGACGAGCACTGCGCCGCGGTTGGTCGAACGCCGTCCGATGTGAAGCGCACAGCGATGGTCAGCCTGTTCGTATCTCCGAGCGAGGCAGAGCGCGACAGCCTGCGTCAGATGGTCGGCTACGACTCGAACAGTGAAGTCCGCGACCGGATGATCGTCGCTACGGCCGGCGAGGCGACAGAGAACCTTGCCGCGATCGTCGCAACGGGCGTCAACGAATTGATCGTCAACCTGCCGATGATCAAATCCGTCGAGCCAATTCACGAAGCCGCGGACGTGTTGAAAGCGGCGACCGCCTGACGTAGCTCAGGGAACTGACGTGGCGATCCGCACCGCCGTCTCGGGGGAGATGTCGGCTTCGAGGCGGTAGACGTGACCGTCGCGCTCCCACAGCAACGTGTTGGTCGCCAACCGAAGTGTGTCCGGCTGGATGCCGTCGCCGACATCGAAGAGCAGTTGGTGCGGCGACCCTTCGATCCAGAATCCCCTGGTCCCATCGAAGTCGATCGGCCGGACCGTTGCTTCGGAGCCGAGCGTCTTGCGGAAGAAGCCTTCGTCGATGTGCGCGGGCATCACCGAGACCAATGCGCCGACGCCTGTGACCGAGGACTCCGGCACGAGATCGGACGGGGCATACACCAACACGATCTGCCCGATCGCCGGCGGCGTGACGACATGCACCGACAGTGCACGGCCCAGGAGCGCCGGGGTCGGGTCGGGAAGCCCCGTTTGTGAGATCGCGGCGTCGATCGACAGCGCCGGACCGAGCTGCAGCGAAGCACCGGCGGGAGGCACCGTCGCCGAGGACGAGCCCTGACTCTGGCTCTGACTCGGGATCGAGCTCGGCACCAGGGTCGTCGGTGCTTGGCTCGTCGGCACGGACACACCTGGCTCGATGCGGACGCTGTCGAACCCCAGCCATCTGGCGACAGCGTGGCGGGGACCGGGTGACACGACCACCACAGCGACGACGAGGGCCAGGAGAGCTCCTACCAGCCGAGGCGCGCGCCTCGGTGCCCGACGGACGCGCGCCTCGGGCACCTCGTTGATCCGGCGCATCACATCGCTGACGAACCAGTCGGAAGACGGGATGTCGACACGATCGGCTAAGTCGGTGAGCGCCCGTTCAAGATCGATCATGGCTTCTCCAGTTCGGTTCGCAACCGAGTCAGGGCGCGAGCTGTTCGCGACTTGACGGTTCCCACAGGCACGCCGACAGCTGCAGCTGTTTCCACTTCGGACAAACCGGCGAAGTAGCGGTAGCCCAAGACCTGCCGGTCACGCGCAGCGATCCTGCCGAGTGCCTGCGCCAGGCTCCGGGCCTCATCGGAGCTCAGCGCGCTGGCCTCGGGATCGGGCACTGCAGCAACGACCCACGACCCATAGCGATCGTCGCGTCGCCGTCGCCGCTCACGGCCGCGCAGATTGTTCTTGGCCTCGTTCGCGACGATCCGCAACAGCCACGACCTGACCATCGCCGGGTCAGTCAGTTTCTGCAATGAACGATGGGCTTTCACGAAGGCCTCCTGGGCAATGTCGGCTGCGTCGTCGGTGGAACCACTGACCGCTGTCGCAAGGCGCATCGCTGCCTGTTGATACCGCCCGACGAGCGCGCCGAAAGAGGCATTGTCGCCAGCGCGAGCGCGGGCGACGAGATCGGAGTCCGACGGTTCGGTTTGTTCGGTGGTCATGGTCGGCTAGTTGCCTGTCCTGACACCTCCGGCCTCCGCGAGGTTCCACATGCCACAATCGTGGACACTATGCGTCGGGCCCTCCTCGTGATCTGCGTGACGCTGCTCGCAGCCTGTCGAGTGGATGCAACCGTCGACATCTCGATGCGCCAGGACGGCAGTGGTGTCATCACGGTGACAGCGGTAGCCGATCCCGAGGTGGTCAACAAGGCTCCGGGGCTGGCCGACGACCTCCGCTTCGACGACGTCAAGGCCGCGGGGTGGACGGTCACGGGACCGGTGGCCACGAGCGACGGCGGACTCAAGGCCGAACTGACACACACGTTCGCCAATCCGGAGGAGGCCACGGCGCTGCTGCAGTCGATCAACGGCAGCGGCGGCCCGTTGCACGGCGTGACGTTGACTCGCAAGATCGGCTCGGGTGGCACGACGATGTCGCTCACCGGATCGCTTCGGATCGACGGACTGGGTGCGTTTGCGGACCCTGACGTGCTGGCAGCGATCGGGGCGACGCCGTACGCCGAGGAGGTGGCCGCGGCAAACGCGAGTCCCAGTGATGCAGTGCGAGTCACGGTGCAGGCAACGTTGCCGGGCAAGATCACCTCCGCGACCGGAACCATCAAGGACGGCACTGTCTCGTGGCTCGTCCCGCTGGACGGCTCGCAGCTCGACTTGGCCACGTCCGGGGTCGACGACCACAGCACCGCCAAGATCTGGGGGATCGCTTCCAACGTGGCTCTCATCGGACTTGTGGTGTGGTGTGTGCTGGCAGCCGCGTTCATCGCCTGGGTTGTGCGACAACGCAAGCGCCGAATCAACCATCGCAGTCCGCGCCCTGTGTAACACCCCTTCTCTAGGGTGGGACGCATGTCGAAGACCCGGCTCGTGTTCCGTTGCAGTGCCTGCGCAACCGCCTACCCGAAGTGGGCCGGTCGGTGCCCGTCGTGCGAGGCGTGGAACTCGATGGTCGAAGATGTCGACGGGCCGGACCCAAACATCGCGATGCTGATGTCGGCGACGTCGACAGCCGTTGCAATGCCCATCGCCGAAGTCGACTCGTTGGTCGGTGGCCCGCAATCCACCGGCCTCGACGAGCTCGACCGCGTGCTCGGCGGCGGTCTCGTCCCGGGCAGTGTCACGTTGTTGGGCGGCGAACCGGGGATCGGAAAGAGCACGTTGCTGCTCCAGCTCGCCGCGGCGTGGCCGACCCGGGTGCTCTACGTCAGCGGGGAGGAGAGTGCTCAACAGGTGCGGCTGCGCGCCGAACGTCTGGGTGCGGTCGGTCCGAACTTGTGGCTGCTGGCCGAGACCTCGCTCCCCCACGTCGTCGCTGCGTTCGACACCGTGCACCCGCAGCTCGTCATCATCGACAGCATCCAGTCGGTGGCCGACCCGGACCTCGGCTCCGCTCCTGGCAGCGTCGTGCAGGTTCGCGGCTGTGCCCACCGCTTGGTCACCGAGGCCAAACAACGCGGCATCCCCATGGTGCTCGTCGGCCACGTGACCAAAGACGGCGGGCTGGCAGGGCCAAGACTGCTCGAGCATGTTGTCGACACGGTGCTCAGCTTCGAGGGCGACCGGCATCACGCCCTGCGCCTCCTACGGGCGGTGAAGCATCGCTTCGGGTCGACCAACGAGCTGGGCGTGTTCGAGATGGTCGAACGCGGCCTCGTTGGGGTGCCCGACGCCAGCAGCCTGTTTCTCACCGATAGACGTACCGGTGTCGCCGGTTCCGCAGTCACTCCCACCCTCGAAGGCGATCGGCCTCTCCTCGTGGAGGTGCAGGCCCTGACCAACAGGGTCAACTCGGGCGTGCCACCACGACGCAGCGCGCAAGGGCTCGACCCCGGCCGGCTGGCATTGCTGCTCGCGGTGCTCGAACGACGAGCCAGGTTGCACATGTCCCAGCACGAGGTGTTCGCATCTGCGGTTGGCGGTGTCCGGCTGACCGAGCCCGGCAGCGACCTCCCGATGTGCCTGGCAATCGTCAGTGCTCTCATCGACCATCCGCTTCCGTCCGACGTCGTCTCGTTCGGCGAGGTCGGGCTGGCCGGCGAGCTTCGTCAGGTCGCCCATGCGTCGCGGCGGTTGGCCGAAGCCGCGCGTCTCGGGTTCAGCCGGGCCATCGTCCCCGCCAACTCCGCCAACGGAGTCGAGGGCATCTCGCTGATCAGGGTCTCCACCGTCGCCGAGGCTTTGGCGGCCGTGGGAATGCCTGCTCTGGAATCGGAGGCATCCCGCTCCAAGTAGAATCCCTCCATGACGACGTCCGGACCGCCTGTCGACGTCCTGCACGAGGCCTTGGCGGTTGTCGCTCCAGGCACGCCTCTGCGCGATGGAATCGAGCGGATCGTGCGCGCCAAGATGGGCGCACTGCTGATCCTCGACGACGGACCTGAAGTCCTGGCGATCTGCACTGGCGGCTTCCTCCTCGACGCTCCTTTCAGTCCGCAGAGGCTCAGCGAGTTGGCAAAGATGGATGGCGCGATCATCCTCGGCTCGCATGGTCAACGGCTGTCTCGGGCCAACGTGCACCTCGTGCCGGATCCTTCGATACCCACCTCCGAGACAGGCACGCGGCACCGTACAGCGGAGCGGGTCGCCCGCTCCATCGCCGTTCCAGTCGTCAGCGTCAGTGAAGAGATGGGCGTCATCAGCGTCTACGCCGGGGGGATGAGGCATCAGTTGCAGGACATCAGTCGACTGCTCGACCGCGCCAATCAGGCGTTACATACGCTCGAGCGGTACAAGGTCCGCCTCGATGACACGCTCGACAGCCTGACCACGCTCGAACTGGAAGACGTGGCAACGATCCGCGATGTGGCCTCCGTCGTTCAACGTGGCGAGATGGTTCGACGAATCTCCGCTGAGATCGAGACCATGATCGTCGAGTTGGGCGTCGACGCGCGGTTGCTGCGCCTTCAGGTCGACGAGGTCAACGGCGAGATCAACCACGAGCTGGAACTGGTCCTGGCGGACTATCCGCGGATCGCCAACAACTGGGCTGGGCACGGTCTCGACGGTGATGCTCCGGCCTCACCGCGTGGCTTGAGATTGCTCACGCGCGTGCCACGGATCACCCCGGCGTTGGCCGGCGCGATCGTCGAACACTTCAGCGACCTGGCCGGCCTGCGCAGGGCGACCGCCGCCGAGATCGCCGAGGTCCCCGGTATCGACGGATCGTTGGCGACCGCGGTCAAAGACACGCTCGATCGCATCACCGAGACCAGCATCCTCGACCAGTTTGCGTGACGCAATCACGATTCAAGCAGCGAAATATCTTGCTTCCTTTCCACTGCCCTCGACCGTCACTGTGCCATCGGCGACGAGCTTGATCAGGTGTGACAACACGCTTCGTGCCGCGGGTCTGTGCAGCTCCTCGCGAACGTCGGCGTACAGCACTTTCACCATCGCCTCGATCTCGGACTGACCGGCGCGGACCGCCGAGAGGATCTGCGCCTCTCGCTGCAGTCGATGCTCGAGGAAGGCGCCGAGGAAGGGCCTCGGCGACGTCACCGGGGCACCGTGAGTCGG
>JANPGV010000199.1:0-9270 GCA_031424145.1 Ilumatobacteraceae bacterium | reverse complement strand
CCAGCAACGATGACAACATGGGCGTCGGTCAGGAATTGCAGCGGATTCTCGCTCTTCGGAGGCACTTGTGCGCAGGCTAGCGATCACCATTCTCATCGCGCCCTTTGTCGGGCTTGCTGGGCTTTCGCTCTTGTCGCCATCGGCGCATGCTTCGACGCCGTCCACCTCGCTGGCCACCTCTCCGATCACCTCTGTCGCGCCGAGCAGCGGCGACGTCACCGATCCTTCCCAACTCGCGCCGGTCGACGTGCTGCAGGTCTCCGGCATCTTCGACAAGATCGTCGTGCGCTCGATCGTCGAGGCCATCGACCGCGCCGAGACCAACGGCTCCGAAGCCCTGATCCTGCAACTCACCAGCCGCGGTGCTGTCGTGTCGAACGATGAGATGACAGCGCTGCTTCAGCGAGTCTCCGACGCCAAGGTTCCGATCGGCATCTGGGTCGGGCCATCGCGCTCGTCACGCGCTTACGGGTTACCCGCGCAACTCATGGCGGTCGCCGACGTCACGGCCATGGTCGGCGGCAGCCGAATCGGTTACATCAGTTCGCCGCTGACGGTCGACGGCAAGCCGATCAGCTTCGGGCCGGCAACCGACGAACTGATCAACGGATCGATGAGCTTCAACGAGGCCCGCGCCGCTGGCGTACTGAAGCTCGACACCCCGGATCAAGGCGTTCCCACCGTACGCAACATGGTGCTGGCGATGGACGGCAAGACGATCGATGGTCACGAGGTCAACACGGTCGTCAAACAACTCGACGACAAGGGTCAAGAGCAGAACCTCTCCACTGTTCCCGTGTTCAACGGTCTCGGGTTGTTCGAGGAGGTGCTGCACACCGTTGCCAGCCCGCCGATGGCGTTCCTGCTGTTCGTGATCGGCTTGGCCTTGTTGATCTTCGAGTTCTTCACAGCTGGCGTCGGCATCGCCGGTGGGGTCGGCGCGGTTTGCGTCGTGCTGGGTTGCTACGGCCTCGCCGCTCTTCCGACCCGGCCCGTGGCGGTGGCGCTTCTCGTGTTGGCGATGCTGGCATTCGCGATCGACGTCCAAGTTGGAATACCGCGGTTGTGGACAGGCGCTGGCATCGTGTTGTTCATCATCGGTGCCTGGTACCTCTATCGGCCCGTCCCGGGCAACGATCTGCGACTCGGCTGGATCACGTTGATCGTTGCCGTGGGCGGCGTGATGTTGACGTTCATCGTCGGGATGCCGTCGATGGTCCGCACAAGATTTGCTACCCCGACGATCGGGCGGGAGTGGATGATCGGTCACGAGGGAACCGCAACCACCTCGATCGATCCGGAGGGCGTGGCGATGGTCAGTGGAGCCCGGTGGCGCGCACGCACCAACCGGGCTACTCCCATCACGGCCGGCGCCGGACTGAAGGTCGTTGCAATCGATGGTGTCACGCTGGAGGTCGAGCCCGAAGAGGGCGCCGCCCGTGATTACCGTGAGCGGCGCGTCAAACAGTAAGAATCCCTGACTCGTGATCGCCGTCGACCAACGCACCTGGGTGCAAGGGCGTCCCGCCGCCTACAGCACGGCTGGGGAAGGGATGCCGGTGGTGTTGTTGCACGGTTGGGCGTTGGCGCAGCACACATATCGGAAGGTGATCGAAGAGATCGCCGAGCAGGGCTGCCTGGTGATCGCACCTTCGATGCCGGGGTTTGGCGGGACCGGCGATCTGAAGGGCGCCTCGTTCTCGATGAGCGGATACGCCAAGTGGGTCGCCGACCTGCTCGACGTGCTCGACATCGACGAGCCCGCCATCCTGGTCGGGCACTCGTTCGGTGGCGGCGTTGCCATCAAGTTGGCGCACGACATGCCGTCGCGCGTGCGCTCGCTCGTGTTGGTCAACTCCATCGGCGGCTCTGCGTGGCGCAGCGGGCGAACCCTGCGAAGCATCGGTGAGCGGCCGTTGTGGGACTGGGGACTGCACTTCCCGAGCGACGTGTGGCCTGTGCGTCAGGCCACACGTGTGCTACCGGTCATCTTCGAAGACCTGGTTCCGAATCTGGTGCGCAACCCGCGCGCCATCGTGCGTGTCGCCAACCTGGCCCGGCGCGCCGACCTACGGCCCGAGCTCGAACGGCTTCGCGATCGCGGCTTGCCGATCACGATCCTGTGGGGTACCCGCGACAGTGTCATACCCCGGGAATCCTTCGAGGCATTGTGTGTCGCGTCGGGTGTGGACGGCACGGTGGTCGAGGGGTCGCACAGCTGGCTGCTTGCCGACCCGCGTCAGTTCGGCGAGGTCATCACCAACGACGTGCGCGTTGCCCAAGCGGCCCGTGATCTGGAGCGAAACCTCGATCACACCAAGCAGCGCGGGCTCAGGCGGGTGCCGAGCCTTCGCCGGCGGAAGGCAGCAGAGGCCCCGCCAGCCGCAGGTCGCCGCGCCGACGAGTGATGCCGCGAGCGTCGAGCTCGTTGACCAGTGGCAGGGCGTACTTCCTAGAGGCACCGAGCTCGTCGCGTAGCTGTGCGACCGTGAACCCGTCGGGTGACCTGCGCAGCAGATCGGCGGCCGTGCGAGCCACTGCGTCAATGGTCGCGGGATGGAAGTACACGCCGTCACGTTCGACCACGAGCTTGCGGCGCAGGAGCTCGCGCAGCTCCAACTTGCCGACCACGCCATCGGGCGCCGGCGGAGTGACACCACCGGCGAGGAGGGCCGCGAGGAACGGGTGAGCGACAAGGTGATCGTCCGTGCCGGCGAGTCGGGCTCGGCCCGCGTCCATCGTGACGCCTTCGATGGTGGACACGACGGCGCGCTGACGATCGTCAAGTGCCGCGACGTCCAGTCCGAGCTCGCCCGCGGCCGCGATGAGCGCCTTGATGGTGGTCTGTGTTGCGTCGAGCCATTCCTGCGAGACGATGCCATCACCGAGGGTCGGTTCACGGCGCTCCCCGGTGAGGGCCTCGAGGTCATCGGCGGTGACCCAGCCGCGCTCGGCGACGACGCGCTCGACCGAGCGGTCGGGGCGCGCCTTCGAAGCAGGCAGAACGGGAGCGACATCGAGCACCTCACCGCCTCCTACCGTTTCGTCGCGACCCGACTCGCGCAGGACGAACCGGTCGCCCGGTGTCAGTGGGACGGCGCCGGCCAGATGGACTCGCACCGCGGCGTTGCCGCCAGGTTGGATGGCACCCTGGCCGAGCACCCGTAGCTTCACGGGGAACTCGCCCGAGCCGATGTACGCCAGATAGGCACCGCGACGCGAAACCTCGTGGCGTAGAGACGGCAACACCTGCAGCGAGGCGTCGAACCGTGTCGTCGGTCGCCATTGCTCTGGGCGAATCACTGCATCGCCGCGTTGCAACGAGCCGTGGTCGATGCCGACGAGGTTCAGCGCCACGCGATTTCCCGGGCCAATCGTATTATGGCTCTGACTGTGTGATTGCACGGCGCGAATTCGCACGGCGCGACCTGCGACGTACACCTGCTGATCGGTGAAGAGCGAGCCACCGGTGAGTGTGCCTGTCACGATCGTGCCGCTGCCCTTAGCGGCGAAGACTCGATCGACCCACAGGCGGGGGCGGCCGCGATCAATGGCGGCCGGTGTGCGGCCCACGAGATCGTCGAGCCTGGCGCGGACCTCGTCCAGGCCCCGCCCCGTCGTCGCGCTGGCCGGAACGATCGGCGCATCGGCCAGGAACGATCCGGCGAGTCGATCTCGAAGGTCTAGCTCTTGCAGCGCGCACCATTCTTCGTCGACGAGATCCGCTTTGGTGAGGACAACGATCCCGTGCCCGATGCCGACCATCTCCAGGATGCGCAGGTGCTCCTCGCTCTGTGGCTTCCAGCCCTCGCTGGCATCGACGACGAACATGCACGCATCCACGCCGCCGACGCCGGCCAGCATGTTGCGCAAGAACCGCACGTGCCCCGGAACGTCGACGAAGCTGATCCCGGCCCCGCCGGGAAGGACTGTGTGCGCGAAGCCGAGGTCGATCGTCATGCCTCGGCTGCGCTCTTCTTCGAGCCTGTCCGGATTGGTTCCTGTCAGCGCTTCGACCAATGACGACTTGCCGTGGTCGACGTGACCGGCGGTCGCGACTACACGCATCGCTTCAACGCGGCGGTTACGTCCTCATCGCTGCATGGATCGATCGTGCGCAGATCCAGCCAGGTCGAGCCGTCTCTGGTGCGGGCCACGACCGGCGGATCCGACGATCGCAGCACCGCGAGATGGTCTCCGAGGATGCGGATGCCGATCGACGGAATCGTCTCACCGGGTGCCGATCCGGCACCGGGCACCGACAGCGTCGGCTGGATCGCGCCGACGCCCGAAGCTGCGATGATCCTGGTTGCCCGCAGTTCGAGGTCCTCGAGTGTCGCGGCGACCATCGTCCAGAAGGAAATGTCGGTCGCGGCGGTCTTGCCGAGATAGGCCAGTGTGGTTCTTTGCACAGCGACCATCACGTGGGCGCCTGGTCGCAGTGCCCTGGCCAGCGGGTGTTGTTCACACATCGCCACAAGGTCGGCGCGGCCGGCGATGATCCCTGCCTGCGGACCGCCGAACAGCTTGTCGCCACTGAAGGTGACCAGAGCCGCGCCATCCTCCAATGTCTGGCGGGCTGCCGGCTCGCCGTGCAACCACGCCGGCGGCGGCCCGTGCAGCCATGGGCAGTTGGCGTCGATCAACCCGCTGCCGATGTCGGCGACCACTGGCACGCCGAGCGTGACCAGATCGGCGACACCTGTGGTCTCGACGAATCCTTCGACGCGATAGTTGCTGGGATGGACCTTCAGGATCGCGGCAACGTCGGCGTTGTTGCGGCCGATCGCCTTGCGGTAGTCAGCCAGTCGGGTTCGGTTGGTGGTTCCGACGTCGACCAGTTGAGCTCCGGACTGCTCCATGACCTCAGGTATGCGGAACCCGCCGCCGATCTCGACGCTCTCGCCGCGGCTCACCAGCACCTGGCGACCGCGCGCAATTGCGGTGAGGACCAAGAGCACAGCGGATGCATTGTTGTTGACGACGATGGCGGCCTCGGCGCCGCAGGCCATCGCCAGGAGAGTGCCGACGGCGTGTTGGCGTGACCCGCGCTCGCCGGTGGCAAGATCGAACTCGAGGTTGATGGCGGTGCCGGGATGGACGAGCTCCAATGGCGCCCGCCCGAGATTGGTGTGCAACAGCACGCCCGTTGCGTTGATCACCGGGCCGAGCAGCGACTGGGCAAAGGCCTTGCCACGGTTGATCGCCGCGCTCCGCTCGAAGGCCGCCGGTCCATCGGCGATCGCCTGGCGCGCCAGTTCGACACACACCGCGTGGGGCAGACCGCACTCGCCGATCGCCCGCGCCAAGGTGTCGACGCTCGGCGGGCGTGCGGGCGAACTCATCGGGCGGAGCGTAGCCACGACATGGTCGCGGTGTGGCAGAGTCGCACGTTGTGCTGACCGTGCCGATCGTTCGACTCGACCCAGACCTACCCCTGCCCTCCTATGCCCATCCCGGCGACGCGGGCCTCGATCTGCGGGCCCGTGAGGATGGTGTTGTGCCGCCCGGAGGTGGCCGGTTGCTGATGCCCACTGGTATCTCGATCGCCATACCCGCCGGCTATGCGGGGTTCGTGCTGCCGCGCAGCGGCAACGCCTTGAAGCACGGGTTGATGATGGCCAACACGCCGGGCCTGATCGACGCCGCGTATCGAGACGAGGTCAAGGTGATCCTGCTCAACACGGATCCGCACGAACGGTTCGTCATCAACCGCGGTGACCGACTCGCCCAACTCGTGATCCAACGCGTCGAGGAGATCGACTGGCATGTGGTCGACTCGCTCGACGACAACGATCGCGGCGGCGGCTTCGGCCACACCGGCCGTTCCTAGCCCGTCTGGTCGGGGTGGGGGACGGTTGGGGTCGGTGGTCGCGGTGGTGGTTGACCCCCGCGATCCCAGCCCTTCCGAATCGTCAGTGACGAATTGAGCCCGCCCGCCCGCCATAACGTCACGGACGGTTCGGGAGGGGCCCGGGTGGGCGGGGGTCATATCGTCACGGACGGTTCGGGAGGGGCGGGCGCGTGGGCTATTGCCAGGCGAAGACGGGCTGTTCGAACTCGTTGACCCGGGCACCGGCTCGACCGTCGATCCCGACCCAACGGAACTGCAGCAGAACAGCTCCGGTCGGGGCGTGGATGAGGTCGCGCCCGATGGGAAGTTGGACGACGGGTCGATCGCTCTCCGGAATGGAGACGAACCGGGGAGAATCCGCACGACAGAGCTCAGCGAGACCGATCTGGAGCACGGCCGCGACCTCCAGCGGATCGGGTGTGAGCTCGACATCGGCACCGCCCCAGACGACGACCGGGGTGATGACGAAGCCAGACCTCGTGGCGTAGTCGTCGAGCCTGCCGAGCACGTCGTAGGCAGGGATCGTCAAACCGAGCTCCTCTTCGACTTCACGCAGCGCCGCCGCTTCGACCGACTCGCCGGCGTCGATCCGACCACCGGGCAGCGCCCATTGCCCGGCGTGGCGCCTCATCTTCGCTGCCCGGCGGCACAGCAAGAACGCGGCGCCGCCGGCAACGCCGTGGATCCGGCCGTCGAAGCCGGTGACGTCGCCGGGTACAACACTCATATCGACCTCGAAGTCATCGGGGCTCGGGTCCGCCGAACCCGATGCGTCCGCGACTTCCGCTTGGCTGTCGACAATGACGATCGCCACGGCAGCGCGCCGCCGCTCATCCGCCGGGATCACCGCCACCGGGTGATTGGCAATGTTGGCGGTCAGCAGGTCCCGCAACCCGGCGCCATACTCGAGCATCTACAGGGCTGCCACCTGCGCCGGAAGCGCCTTGCCGGCGCGTCGCAAGAAGTCTTGGAGGATCTTGTTGAAGGTGCTGGCGTGCTCGACCATGAAGCCGTGCGCCGCACCTGAGATCACCACCAACTCCGCACCCGGGATTCGATCGGCGATCTCCTCACTGTCGCCCCGAGGCGTGAGGATGTCTTGGTTGCCGACGATGACAAGAGTGGGAACGGTGATGGTGTTCAGCTCCTGGGCGAGGGTCTCATCGGCTGCCAGGATGGCGCGAACCTGGGCGACGAACGAATGGGCGGGGCGCCCCAGCGCCAATGGCCCCAGCCATCCGAACGCTGGTACCAGACGTCGGAACGAGCGAGGCCCGATGACCCATCGAGCGGCCTCACCGGTCATCGCTCCCATCCCTCGGTCGAGCGCTGTCTGCGCCCAACGCTCGAGGAGCTCGCGTCGCCACGGATGGTTCCGGCACGCCGTGCAAGCCAGCGTCAATGACAACACCCGGTCCGGATGACGAACGGCCAGCACCTGGCTGATGGCCCCGCCCATCGAAGCCCCGACGACGTGCGCGGCGACCACATCAGCGTCATTCATGACGGCCACAGCGTCATCGGCCATCTGCTCGATCGAGTACACCCCGAACGGCTTGTCGCTGCGTCCGGCGCCGCGGTTGTCAAAGGCAACCACGCGGTAATGACGGGCCAACACGAACCGCTGCATGTCCCAACCGTGCTTGTCAGCGCCGAGGCCTTGGATCATCAACACGGCAGGCGCACCGCGCCGGCCGAAGACCTCGTAGTGGATACGGGCGCCGTCTGCGGCACGCGCGTAGCTCATCAGCCTTCTGCCAACCAATCGATGGGCGCGACTCCGGTGTGCAGTCCACCGAGACCATCGATCAGCCTCTGGATGTGACGCTGTGTGAGCTCGGCCAGCTCCAACTCCGCCAGCGGACCGCGTCGCTTTCGTCGCAAACGAACCTGCGCGCCCACCTCGACCCGTGTGGCTCGACCGAATGGTGTGCTCATCGAAGCGACGGGATACACCGCACATCCACTGGTGACAGCGCATCCGATCAACGCCGGGTCGACCGACCCGGCGTGACGCAGGTCGCGTGTTGCCTTGGCCGACACCACGATCAGTTCGCCTGCTCGCAGTGCACCACTGAGCTCCTCTGGATCGCACAACAATCCGCCGATGCGTTGCATCCACGGGCCGAGCGGAGCGATGTCCGGTCGGCCGCCGAACCGCACTGGCCGACTGATTGCCTGGCTGAGCGACCACGCGGTGTAGACGCTGCTGAGCGACAACCACCGTGAGTTAGTGACCAGCAGCGCGCCATCGCGCTTCGGCAAATGGTCAGTGCCACCGACGCTGACGTCCCACCGCAGCTTGGCTGCCGGTGTCAGCAGTGAAATGAGACGCGCATCGCGCCCCCATTCATCGACTGAGTCGGCCGGGTACCACGATCTGGGCAGGCGAATGACGGCTCCCATCGTCATGCCGCCTGCGCGGCCGGCAAACGAACGACGGCTTCCCATTTGAACAGGCGATCGATCACTTCCTGAGTCGTGACACGCGGGGTCAGGCCGAGAACCTCCGCAAGTCGGGAGCCGTCGGCCAGCCGGCCGCGATGGATCAACTCCATGACGTGCTCGGGCACCGGGGCTCCGAGCAGGTAGCTGATCTGGCGGGCGACGCGCCATTCCGGCCCGAGCAACGGCAGTGGCAGTCTCCGGCCGCGCCGAATGGCCTGCATCGTCGAGATCGCCCCGGGAGCGGCGACGTTGAGCGGGCCCTCGATACGCCGCTCGGCAGCGGCAACGAAGGCGTGAGCCGCCTCGGAATCGAGTGTGACGACAAATGGTGGGTCGGCGAGCACGCTGAAGGGCACGACCGGCTGACGCAGCACCCGGCCGAGCGGGCTCGGCACATGTGGTCCCAGAACGGGCGCCAGTCGGAGGGCGCCGACTGACACCCCTACTCGCCGGCCGACCCGCAGCGCATTGGTCTCGATGTCGAGAACCATGCGGCCGTATTCGCTGGTGGGGCCTGTCGGGGCTTCCTCGTCGGGACGGGTGAGCGCGTGCCGGCCACGTCCGTAGATCTCGATGCCGCTGCGCACGACGATCGCCTGCAGAGATGGGCACTCGGCGGCAGCAGCGAGAAACGAGGTTGCGGCTTCAGCAGTGAGGCGTTTGGCCAACGTCGTGCCGGCTCTGGCATCGGGCTCCCACACAGCGAGGTGGATGAGGACGTGTGGATCGAAACGGGTCACGACGTCGACGATTCGCTCGCGATCGCTGGGTTCGATGAGGTGGAACTCGCTGCGACGAAGCCGACGCCGTGGTGGATCGACATCAATGCCGAGGATCGAGCCCACCCAGGGCTCGGCTTCGAGCAGTGACGCGACGAGTGAACCCAGTTCTCCGCCCATCCCGCTGACGAGCACTCTTTGCCCGCGCATCTGCAGAACGCTATCGGGTCGTTCGTCTCCTCAAGGGCT